>DATNFM010000056.1:0-11992 GCA_035606435.1 Streptosporangiaceae bacterium
ATGAGGTGCTCGTAGTCGGCGATTACATCGGAGACAGCACCCGAGCCGAAATCGCCTACGCCCGGTCGCTGGGCAAGCCCGTGCGGTTCACGCACCCCGAAGTCGACCCTGACGCCTGACCGCCCGCTGCCACCTCGACAACCAGGGTCGGCAGCCCGCCGCCTGATCGTCTCGCGGTGGCTTCGGCCGCCACCCGCCTCACACCCCACACCCTCCGCAGGCATCCCTTGGAATTGATCATCTAGTCCCGGCCCTGCCAGGTCGTGACGCAAGCCTCGTTGCCTTCGGGATCGGCCAGCACCCAGAACGACGGTGCCTCGGCGTCGTACAGCAGCTTGCCGCCGGCGGCGAGCGTCGCCTCGATTCGCCGGGCGGCCTCGTCGTGCGGGACGCTCACGTCGAAGTGGAGGCGGTTGCGCTGCGCTCTCGGCTCGTCCATCTGCTGGAACCAGATCGCCGGGCCCTGGCCGAGCGGGTCGATCAGCGCGTCCTCGGGGCCGTCGGCGCCCGGTTCGTCGGCGTAGCCGAGCACGGCCTTCCAGAACGGCCGGATCGAGGCGATGTTGATCGCGTCGATACCGATCTCGAGCAGCTGGACCGACCTCGGGGCACCTGGGTGGAGATCCGGGTCGGTCCGCAGCCCGGACTCGCCGACGGCGGCGGTAATCACGTTCGCCAGCTCGATGTCACGCGTCGTCACCGTCGCCTCGTCCAGCGACTGCAGCGTGAAGACAACTCGCCCGGGCCGGAGGTCCGCGCGCAGGTGCTGGTCGGCGTCGGTCCCGCAGGCCGTCACGGCGCTCGCTGTCACCTGGGATGCCTCGGCCAGCGATTGAACCGGCACCGAGGTTCGCAGCGTGCCAAGGATGTAACGCCAGCCCAGATCGTTCACCGCGTCCGAGGCTTCAGTCCTGGTCAATGTTGGCGACATGGGGAGAATCATTTCAGGCATCAGGTGGGCATGGGGCATGAGCTACTGGGTAGCCGGCGAATCACTAACCGATGGAAGGGAGCCTGGGCTATGGCTGACAGCGATGTTGCCGGGGTAGCGGCTACGTACTTTGAGGCCTGGCAGGCCGGCGACTTCGACCGGGTGCGTTCGGTCCTGGCCGACGACGTGACCTTCGACGGGCCGCTGGGCAAGGCCAGCAACGCCGACGAATGTATCGCCGGGCTTCAGCGCATGTCGCAGATCGTGACCGCGATCGTCATCCACAAGACGTTCGTCGACGGACCCGACGTGCTGACCTGGTTCGATCTGTACACCGCCAAGACCGACCCGATGCCGACGGTGAACTGGCGGCACATCGAGAACGGCAAGATCGCCTGGATCCGGGTGACGTTCGATCCGCGGCCGCTGACCTCGGACAAGTAGCTGGTGAGTTACCCCAGGGGCGAGTGAGCCGCCCGCTACGCTGAGACCACCGCATTTCCGTTTCTCCTATTGATCATGCTTTGGTCTTGTAAACCTTCCGGTGTGCAGATGCGTCGATATGTCATGAGACGGATCATGGTTGCCTGGAGTGCGTCGGCTGTTGCGGCTTTGGCGTTCGGCAGCGCGGTTTCCGCCGGTGCTGCGGGGACGCCGGGGCGGATCTCGACGATCGCGGGCGGGGTGGGCGGACCGGGGCCGGCCAGGAGCGTGTCGTTCCAGACCTGTGCTTCGAGTTCCGATCGGGGCGGATGCGGACTCAGTTTCGCGGGCGGCAACCTCTACTTCACCGACCTCGGGCCGCTGGACGGCGATGGCTTGGTCCGGCAGGTCAGCTTGAAGACCGGGGCGTTGTCGTCGCCGGCGGGTGACGGGCAGGCTGGAGACGGCGGGGACGGCGGACCGGCCGCGCAGGCTCAGTTCTTGCGCATGCAGGATGTCGGGACGGACGGCGCCGGGAACCTGCTGGTCACCGACGGTACGAGAGTGCGTGTCGTCGCGGCCAAGACCGGCTCGTTCTACGGGCAATCGATGACCGCCCATCACGTCTACACCGTGGCCGGCGGCGGTACCGGCACCAACGACGGGCAGCCGGCGACGCACGTCAAGCTCAGCCCGCTGGGCGCGGTCGTCGACCGGGCGGGAAACATCGTGATCTGGGACATTTCGAAGGTACGGGTGGTGGCCAGGACCACCGGCACCTTCTACGGACAGGCCATGACCGGCGGTGACATTTACACGATCGCCGGAGGCGGTCACAACAGGCTCAGCGGCGTGCCTGCTCTCAAGGCCGAAGTCTTCCCGCTGGGGGTCGCCGTCGACGGATCGGGAAACCTGGTACTCGCGGCCGACGATTCCGTGCGGGTGGTCGCGGTGCGGAGCGGACGGTTCTACGGCCAGGCGATGAAGGCCGGTGACATCTACACGATCGCCGGAGGCGGCCACCGGCTTGCCGATCGCGGGCCGGCCAGGAGTTCGCTGGTCAACCCGGAGGGAGTCGCTCTCGACCGGACCGGGAACGTGATCGTCGCCGACGGATTCGACCGGCGGATCCGGGTCGTCGCGGTGCGGGCCGGGCGGTTCTACGGGCAGGCGATGAAGGCCGGCGACATCTACACCGTGGCCGGCGGCGGCGCGAACAACAAAAAGAACAGGAAGAGCGGCATAGTCGCCACGAAGGCCTGGCTCCTTCCGACCCGTGCGGTAGCCGTCGACAGCGCCGGGAACATCGCGCTGATCGGCGATTCGAGCACCACGGTCCAGTTGGTTCCGAGCCGGTCGGGCACCTACTACGGTGTGCACGCGCAGGCCAGGCATATCTACGCGATCGCCGGGAACGGCCTGAAGTGGACCGCCGGCGAAGGCGGGCTCGCCACGAGGGCGCAGATCGTGCCCGTCGGCGGAGCGGTCACGGCCGATGACGGCAACCTGGCCATGTCGGTAAGTTCCCCGGACAGCGGCACGTTCGACCCGTTCGTCGAGCTAGTAGCCCACCGGTCAGGAGAGTTCTTCGGGCAACCGATGACCGCCGGGCACCTGTACAGGATCGCCGGGAACGGCCAGGGAACGTTCGCCGGAAACGGCGCGCTGGCCACGAAGTCGGGGTTCGCCTTCATCTTGTCCATGACCGGCGACCGGCACGGCAACCTGCTGATCTCGGACGACATCGGCGGCCACGTCCTGGTCATCGCGGAGCACTCGGGCAGGTTCTACGGCCGCTCGATGCTGGCCGGCCACATTTACTCGATCGCCGGCACTGGCCGCAGCGGCGATAGCGGCAACGGCGGCCCGGCGGTGGCGGCGAAGGTCGGCTCGGGATCGCTCGGCGTCGACCGGGACGGCAACGTCCTGCTCAGGCAGACCTTCCTGCTCAGGGTGATCGCCGAGCGCACCGGTACGTTCTATGGCCTCCACATGAAGGCCGGCGACATCTACCTGATCTCCAGCAAGACCGAAGGCACCGGCGGGGACGGCGGGCCGGCCGGCTCAGCACAGTTCGAGGTGGACGGCGGCCTTACGGTGGACGGCACGAGCGGAGTGATCCTGGCCGATGCGTTCCGGCTCCGGATGGTTGCCACCGCCACCGGCACGTTCTTCGGCGTCCACATGATCGCGGGCAACGTCTATACGATCGCCGGGACCGGCAACAAGGGCGTCAGCGCGGACGGGGGGCCGGCGCTTAGTTCTGACCTCTCGGCGGAGTTCCCGGTCGTGGACAGTGCGGGAAACCTGGTGTTCCGCGACTACGTGGCGAAGCTGGTCCGGGTGGTCGCGGGCTCGACCGGGACCTTCTACGGGATCTCGATGACGGCCGATCACCTGTATTCGATCGCTGTTGGCGGCGGCGGCAGCCGTAGCGGGGGACTGGGTGACGGCGGTCCGAGCCTGGACGCCACCTTCGGTGATCTCGGGCAGCTCGCGGCCGACCGCGCGGGTGTGGCCGTCTCTGATGATCTGCGGATCAGGCAGATCGGCGGGCCGTAAATCGCTGGCCGATGGCGTGCAGCTGAGCCGGGGCGACGCTGCGCCAGTAGCCGTCGTCGTGCTGACTTTGATCATGATCATGGAATGTCCGCGATCGCGGCTCGCTGACCTGCGTGCTTCTGCTCGCGTGAGGATAGGGGTGCGCACTCATATGAGTTAAGCCCGTCCTTGCGGGAACGGCCACGGCCGTGCCTGTTCCCGCTGATGCCGCATAGCCCTGGCGGCGCTGACATGGCCCTGGTTACGACGTCTTACCCCTGGTTACGGACGTCTTAGCCCGGGTTACGGACGTCTTAGCCCTGGTTACGCCGTCTTAGCCCTGGTTACGCGGTCTTAGCCCTGGTTAACGTCACCTGAACCGCCATAAATCCGACAAAATTCCACGCTAACCAGGGCTAAGACGTCGTAACCAGGGCTAAGACGTCCGTAACCCGCAGCCTGGCAACGCCAGCGGAGCGGCCAGACCGCCCATTCCGGGCATCGGCGCACGCGTCCGAACGGGCGACGCCCGGTCCCCCAGGAACCATGTCCCCGGCCGGCGCCGGGCCGCCCGCAGAGTACGCACTAGCCTGACAAAACTCAGGTCTCTGATGATCTGCGGATCAGGCAGATTGCCGGGCCGTAAATCGCTGGCCGATGGCGTGCAGCTGAGCCGGGGCGACGCTGCGCCAGTAGCCGTCGTCGTGGCCGCCTGGGGCGAAGCGGGCCTCGTGGGGGAAGTGCATGAGGCCCACGAGGTGGCGGGTGGCGTCGTAGAAGGGATCCGAGGTTCCGCAGAAGACCGCGACCATCATTTTGCGTAGGTTGTTCACCTTAGTGAACACGTCGTTGGCGTAAAAGTCGGCCGGGCTGTCGAAGGCGCCCGGTGCGGTGTCCCCTGGGGCCAGCCACAGCGCGGGACTGGCGGGCGCGACGGCGTGGAAGTGGTGCGTCTTTCCTTCGGCTGTTCGCTCGGCGGCCAGGAGGGCGCCGTAGCCGCCCATCGACCAGCCCATGATCGCCTGAGGAAGCGGGCCGACTTTGTCGCGCACCAGCGGGATGAATTCCTTGAGGAGCATCGCGCCGGCGTCGGTGCCGTTCTCCCGGCGATGCCAGTAGCTGTCCTGGCCGCCGTCGACGGCCGCCACGACGACTGGGAGACCTAGCGCCGCCGCGAACTCGGGCACGTGAATCTGGTCGAAGGCCATGCGGTGGTCGTTGTGATAGCCGTGCAGGCAATAGACGATGCCAAGCGGTCGATGGGTTTTGCTGGTTCTCGGCACCGAGATCGTCCAGCCCATTCTGGCTTTGGTGAATCGGCTGTCCAGGTGACCGCTGAGCTCGTGCGCGGGCTTGACCGAGGTGTGAGTGGTGGGCGTGGCCTGCTGGGTCTTTGCTTTGCTCTTGTGGCGCCTTGGGCTGAGCTCCAGGTCGGCGGTTACGGCGGCCGCGGCCGCGGCGGCCGCTCCGGCTAGCGCGCAGGCGCCGGTGGTGAGCAGGAATCCGCGACGGTTCAACGGTCCGCGCTCTCCTTAGTTGCTGCGCCGGGCCGTGACCAGCGCTGCGACCGTGCTGGCGCGGATCGGCCGCCCCCGACGCTCGTAGATGGCCTGGTATTCGCGGTCGAGATCCTCGCGCTGGCTGGCCGAAAGCCGGGCATAGAACGACATCGTGCGAAGGACAGCGGTGAGCTGGTCGGGAGTGTGCTCAACAAGCTTGGGCATGACCGCCACCTGAACGTCGTCGAACAGCCGGCCGGCATAGTCCTGCGCGATGTCGTAGCAGCCGAACCAGGCCCAGGCTTGCGAGACATTGCCCCGGCGTTGCTCCATCCCGGCCAGCGTGGCGTCGAGGTCCCGGTAGATCGGCCATTCAGCGGCCACGTCGGGAGCGACCTTTCGCACGGCAGCAAGCGCCGCGTCCTGATCTGGCTTGGTGCGCCGCTCTTCGAGTCCGCAGTACTGCACGAGGGCGAGCGTTCCGCCGGGAGCCAGGACGTCGGCCGCCTTCTGCCAGCTGACCTTCGGGTCGAGCCAGTGGAAGGCGGACGCGCAGAACACGGCCTTAAAGCCTCCGCGCGGGAGCGCTGCCTCCTCGAACTGGGCGTTGACGAACTCGACTTCTCCGGTTTCTCCGGTTTCTCCGGTTCCTTTCAGGTTCCGCTTGGCTAGCGCCATCAGGTTCTTGCCTGGCTCGAGCGCGGTGACGGATAGGCCTCGGGCGAGCAGGGCACGCGTCAGCTGGCCGGTGCCGCAGCCGATCTCGAGCACCCGATCGCCAGTCCCGATCCCCGCGACCAGGCAAGCCTGGTCGATGAGTTCATCCGGGTAAGCGGGACGGTGCCGGTCGTATTCGGCCGCGACCTCATCGAAGACCTTGCCGTAACCGCGCGCCGACTGCTTGTCGGTGGCTGGTGCTTTGCTGGTGCCATGACTGACCTGAAATCCGAACTGCACGCCAACCTCCAGGCCAGCCGGACCGCGCTCTTGTCCAAGCTCGAGAGCCTCAGCGAATATGACCAGCGCCGTCCGATGACACCCACCGGCACGAACCTGCTCGGCCTGGTGAAGCACCTGGCTGGGCTCGAATACGGCTATCTGGGTGAAGCCTTCGGCTACCCGGCCGCCGAAACCATGTCATGGATCGAGGACGGCTCGATCTGGCAGGGCGCCGACATGTGGGCCAAACCCGACGAGTCCAGCGAGTACATCACAGGTCTCTACCGCCGCGCCTGCGCCCACGCCGACAGCGTCATAGAAGCGCTCGACCTGGACGCACCCGGTAAGGTGGCGCACTGGCCGGAAGGCCGGCGGCACGCAACCCTGGGCGTTTTGCTGATTCGCATGGTCGCCGAGACAGCCCAGCACGCCGGCCACGCCGACATCGTCAGGGAACTGATCGACGGAAAAGGCGGCCCGGACCAGGACTCCATCGACGACGACACCTGGCACGATTACCTGGCCCAGATCGGATCCGCCGCCAGCACCTTCGCCAGCGACTAGCGCTATGACTGCTCGGGCAAGACAGGTGTGGTGACGACCCTGGCGGAAGTGCCGCATGGATTCGTCCGTCGCGCTGGTGGCAGCCAGCGTGATCCTGATAGCCGCCGGCGCGCTCGGATTCCTCGGACTGAGGCGCCCTCACCTGGGGAGGTAGTCGCCGCCGCCCACGTAGATGGTGTGGCCGGTCGGGTGCGCGGTGACCGCCGCGGACGCGACAGCGGCAGCGAACTCCTCGACGGTGGGGATATCGCCGACCTGGTCCCGCCTTGTGTCGACGATTCCCGGAACGGCCCGTTCAAGCAGCATGACGGTGGTGGTGCCCTCGATCATGTCTCCCGAGACGATGACCAGGTCGACGGACCGCTCTGTCAGCTCGGGGATCCTGGCCCGCAGCGCGTCCTCCCCGGCTCGCTTGCTCAGCGCAACGGGCTCGTACGCACTGATCGAGGGCTGATCACCGTGGAAGTGGGCCTGGTGGCTGGTGACGAATACGATCCGCGATCCGGCGGGCATCAGCTCTAGTGCGCCGCTGACCAGGTTGACCTGCGCGTCCCGGTTGAGGCGCAGGGCATAGCCCGGGTCAACATCGCGCTCCATGCCTCCGGACGCGTTCAGGATCAGCCGGTCGATCCGGCCCCATTCGGTCTTGATCGTCGCCAGCATCTGGCTTACTTCCGCAGGTCTGGTGAGATCGGCCTGCACAGCGATGGCTTCGCCGCCGCCGCTCACGATGTCGGCGACGACCCGATCGGCCCGGCGCTGTTTCTCCCGGTAGTTCACGGCGATCCGGCCGCCGGGCTGCTTGCTCAGCTGCCGGGCCGTCTCGGCCCCGATACCGCGAGAGGCTCCGGTGATCAGAACCACCAGCCCGGAGCCAGATCGCTCGTTCACGTCGCTCATGCTCGGCTCACGAGCTGATGCTCGCGGAGAGCGGCAAGGACTTGTCGTCCCAGGCCCTCAGGCACCCGTACCTGGAAGCGCCCGGATGCCTCGCTTCGCGCGTCGAGGTACAGGCGGACCGCCTCACCGAGGTCCGCCGGAGTCCTATCGACGCCCAGCGGGCCGAGCAGGAACCACCGCATCTTTGCCAGCTCGTCACTGACCAGCTCCGCCTCGCCGCGAAGGGCCTTGCTGCCCAGCCACAGAACCCAGTCCCAGAAGTGCCCGTCGATCGCGCCGAGGGTGGTGCCGCTGAGCTCCCAGGGCGGCTGCAGAGAACGCCGACCGCCTACCGGGAAGAGATCGACTTTCACTGGCCCGTCCATCACCATCATGTAGCCGGCATCTTCGGACAGCGGCTCCCAGAACGCTGCCAGCGGTCGCAGCGGCGCGACGAGCCCGGGAAGCTCGGCCATGAGCCTGGCCGGCTCGCCGTTCAGGTACAGATCCCAGTCCGACAGCCTCGTGGCGTAATCCTTCGCCCTCGATCCGCCGAGGCTGATACCACCGACCGCGTCGCTCAACTCCAGGGTCTGCCACACCATCCGCACGACTTCGGGCGTATTCGCAGGCATCACGCCCGTAAGTATGGCGCCTGGGTGCGGGCCGACGACCGACAGAGGGCAGGATGAGCTGATGTCCAATGGATCATCACAGCACGCGAGCCGGTCACCGGCACTCCGCCCGCAGACGACCCTGATTACCTCCGGACGGCCGGCCGATGAGCCGGGCCAGCCGCTGAACGTGCCCATTGTCCTGGCGTCGAGCTTCCGGGCCGGCCACCAGGGCCAGATCACGGACCGGTCATACTCCCGCGACGACGCGACCCCCGGATGGGAAGCGCTGGAAGAGGTCATCGGCGAACTCGAGGGCGGCGAGGCCGTCGCCTTCGGGTCCGGGATGGCCGCGGCGGCGGCGGTCTTCGACCTGCTGCCCGCCGGCGCCCGGGTGGTAGCTCCGACAGACTGCTACATGGGAGTCCAGGCTCTGCTGGAGGACGGCCGGCGACTCCGGCGCTGGCACGCCGACCTGGTCGACATCACCGACACCGCCGCCGCGACAGCCGCGGCTCGCCAGGCCGATCTGGTCTGGCTGGAATCGCCGACCAACCCGCTGCTCGACATTGCCGACTTGCCTGCCGTGTGCGGGGCGGCCCGCGAGGGTGGCGCCCTGGTCGCGGTGGATAACACCTTCGCTACCCCGCTCTTGCAGCAACCGATCGCCCTCGGCGCGCACATTGCCTTGCACAGCGCGACCAAGTTCTTCGGCGGTCACTCGGACCTGCTTCTCGGAGTTGTCGTCGCTGACAGCCCGGAGCTAGGCGAGCGGCTGCGCCGCCGCCGCGAGCTAGCGGGAGCTGTACCCGGCACACTGGAGACCTTCCTGGTTCTGCGCGGCCTCCGCACCCTGGCCCTGCGGGTGGACCAGGGACAGCGCAGCGCCGGCGAACTGGCGCGCCGCCTCACCGATCACCCCGCCGTCACCCGGGTGCGATACCCGGGGCTGCCAGATGACCCTGGCCACGCGCGAGCGGCCGCGCAGATGACCGGGTTCGGCGCCGTACTCGGGTTCGAGGTCGAGACCGCCGAAGCGGCCGACGCCCTCTGCGACTCGCTGCGCGTCATCCGATCGGCAACCAGTCTCGGCGGGGTGGAATCCACTATCGAGCGCCGGGCCAAGCTACCCGGCCAAGATCACCTGCCACCGGGATTCCTGCGCTTCAGCGTGGGATGCGAGCACGTCGAAGACCTATGGGACGACCTCACCGCCTCCCTCGCGCACGCAGTTTCTCCGCCACGCTGACAGGAGGCCCCCGACGTGACCAGTAAGTTCACCGAGCTTGAGATCGACTGTGCCGATCCCGGCACTCTCGCGCGGTTCTGGTGCTCGGTCCTTGACTACGAGGTGCAAGACGAGGAGGACGGGATTGTCACGATCGGCTCGCCTGCGGTGCCTGAGGGCAAGGACCGCCCTGGCCCGGTGCCGCCGACTCTGACGTTCGCGCGCGTCCCCGAGGGCAAGACGATCAAGAACCGGCTCCACATCGACGTCAACCCGACCGACAGGGAGCAAGACGAAGAGGTCCGTCGACTGCTCGGCCTTGGAGCCCGGCACGCCGACGTCGGCCAGGGCGATCAGAGCTGGGTCGTACTTGCCGACCCAGAAGGGAACGAGTTCTGCGTCCTTGCGACGCGCTGCCAACAATGATGCCCGCTGGCGCCGCCATCGTAGTGATCGCCAGCAGCACGTAGTTGAATAAGGCGATTCTGCGGAGGGGAATGAGATGAGCGGCAAGGTAGTAGTGAACAGGTCGATGTCGCTTGACGGCTTCATCGCTGGCCCGAGCGATTCGATGGACTGGATCTTCGACTTCATGGCGCCGGACGCGCCCTGGCTGACGGAGATCGCGGCGGCTACCGGCGCGATGCTCGTCGGCCGACGGACCGATGAGGTGGGCGACAGGATGGACGCGGAAAAGGAGCGCGGCGCATCATCGGGCGACGAAGGCTACCCATTTCACGGACCTACGTTCGTCCTCACTCATAGGCCTCCGGACCCGGCGGCCCCGGGTGTCACGTACCTCAGCGGTGACATCGGTGAAGCGGTCGCCACGGCACTAGAGGCGGCAGGAGGCGAGAACCTCGAAGTCCTCGGCGCCGACGTGGCCCGTCAGTGCCTGCAGCGGGGACTAGTCGACGAGATCGGAGTGTATGTCTTGCCGGTGCTTCTCGGCGATGGCACCCGGTTCTACTCCGCCGAGGGCCTGGACAGGATAGACCTGGAACCTCTCGACAGCACGCGGTCAGAAGCCGTCACCATCCTTCGCTTCCGCGTCCGCAAGTAGCAGCGCCTGTGCCCCTCTTCGGCCTGCCGGTTGATCGAGGACCAGAACTGGACTGAGTCGTCCAAAGACTGCTAACCTTCTTTCTGTACTGTTCGGTACAGAAATTGACGTCAGGGTTAGCCCGTTAGCGGCTCCGCCCGCCGATTCGGCTCAAGTCCATCAGGGAGACACGATGAAGTACATGCTCCAGGTCCGCTTCAACGGCGCTGATGCCGTCATTGGAGGCCTGCCCGCCGACGAGCAGGAGAAGGTCACCGCCGAGTTCATCGAGATCCGGGGGTCATCGGGCGTGCTCGACGGCAATCAGCTCCAGGAGGCTGCCACGGCAGTGACCGTCCAGGTGAGTAACGGACAGACGCAGGTCAGCGAGGGACCAGCCGTCAGCGCCGGGGCCGAGCTCAACGGCTATTACGTCTACGACGCGCCCGACCGTGACGCGGCGATCGCGTTCGCATCGCGGATACCCGTCGCCCGGATGGGCGGGACCGTCGAGGTGCGCGAGATGGTGGAGCGGTAGCTATGGCCAGCTTCCCCAAGCCGGAGGAAGGCATCGTCCTCACTCACTTCATCGTGGCCTCTGACGTCGCGCGATCGCGGCGCTTCTACGCCGACGTGCTGGGCGGCGAGGTGCTGCTTGCAGGAGAGCCGACCATCATCGCGCTCGCGAACAGTTGGATCGTCATCAACGTCGGCGGGCCGCCGACCGACGACAAGCCGACGGTGACGCTTGCGCCGCCGCACGACCTCGATCGCGTCAGCAGCTTCCTCAACATCCGCGTCGCCGACATCAACGCCGTTTATGAGCAGTGGCGCGAACGCGGCGCCGAGTTCCTGACCCCGCCGTCGGACCGCGGTCCCGAGCTTCGCTGCTACCTGCGCGATCCCGACGGCCGCCTCATCGAGGTCGGCCAGACGACGAGAATCCCCGGGTAGGGAGGGATCGCCTGGTTGACGCCCGGCCGGGAGGACGACTACTCGCATCACCGGTCTGCATACGAATGAGCGTTTTGCCTGTGGGCCTAACGTCTCACCTGAGTTGGCGCACTTTAGTGCGGGCCGGCGCGGCGGTGGCGGGCCAGCGCTGTCGCGGCTGCCCGGGACCAGGCAACAGCGCTGACCCGGCGGCGCTGCCAGGACAACGGCCGCGGGTCAGCGCTGTCGCATGTCCCCGGCCAGTTACAGCGGCTGCGGGCCGGCGCTGCTGCCGCGGGCACCGTGCGCCAGCCCATCCTGGTGCCGTGCGCCAGCCCATCTCTGAAATAGGTTCGCCTCGTTTAGGCGAATGTATTTGGGCGATCAGAATTAATCGCC
>DATNFM010000057.1:0-16823 GCA_035606435.1 Streptosporangiaceae bacterium
GACGGTGCGGGGGCGGGCGGCTCGCTCATCGCATCACACTACGTGAGCGCCTCCCGGCCCTATGCGGCGCGATCATCAGTACCGCGACCGGCACGATCACGAGTCCTGTCAGCGCCCACGTCAGCCCGGCCTGCTGAGCGACCACCCCGACCAGCAGCGGCCCGACCGCTCCCACCATGCCGGCCGCGCTCGACCACGACACCGCGATACCGCTGCGGCCAGGCAGGCTGCCATAGAGCCCGGCCTGCACGACCGGGTACCAGCAGGCGGTGGCGACGCTCAGTGCCGCGAGCACGGCCAGCTTGGCGCCGAACCAAGGAACCAGCATGAACGCCGGATACAGAACGGCGGCGGCAGCGGCACTGATGGTGAGCGCGGCCCGGCCGCTGATGCTTCGGGATGCCACCACAAACAGGGCATCGCCGGCCAGTCCCGCACCCAGCCTGACCGCGACCCCGAGCGCCGCGTCCGCCGGACTGGCGTGCACCACGTCGACCAGGTAGATGCCGACGTAGCCGGTCAGGACGTCGAGCAGCAGGTCGGTGACCTCAAGCAGGATGAGCCACCGCGCGACGTTACCGTCGCGGATCGCGCCCAGCCCCTCGCGCAGACTCGGCCGCCCATCATCGTCCTCACCCTTGTCTTCCCGGCCCCGGCCCAGGTCCTTGTCTCCCCGGCCCCGGCCCAGGTCCTTGTCTTCCCGGCCCCGGCCCAGGTCCTCCTGGTCCTGGTCCTCCTGGTCCCGGTCCTCCTCGTCGGCCGGCCCGGTGCCGTGACCGCCGGACTGCTCGGTCGATGGCGAGCTGGAAGCTGGCCCGGCCGGGCCAGACGACCTGGAAGCTGGCCCGACCGGGCCAGACGACCTGGAAGCAAGCCTGGCCGGGCCGCCGACAGCCGCGATCGCTACGGCGATACCGGTGACTCCGGCCAGCAGCAGATAGGCCCACCGCCAGGATCCCCCGGCCGTCAGGACCACGGCGAGCAGGATCGGTCCGGCGACGGCGCCAGTCGAGCCGGCCAGGTTCCACGCCGCCATCCGCTGCTGCCGCACAGCCTCGCGCCCTCGCCGGCCACCCTCGGACCGACCGGCATCGGGGGTGCTGGCCTCGGGCTCACCGGCCTCGAACTGGCTGGCCTCGAACTGGTCGACCCCTGGCCGGTCACCCTCGGGCTCACCGGCCTCGGGTTCACGGGCCTCGGGCTGGCCGGGTTCGGGCTCACCCGCGTCGGGCTGGCTGACCTCGAACTGACTGGCCTCAGGCTCACCGGCCTCGGGCTGGTTGACCTCAGGCTGGTCAGGTTCGGGCTCACTGGCTTCAGGCTGGCAGGCCACGCGACGGTCGGCATGACGTGACTGGTCTGCGGGCGGGTCGGCGTCCATGAGGGCGGCCTGGGTCAGGCTGACGAACGCACCCGAGGCCGGAAAGAACGCGATCAGCCCGACCAGCAGCACCCCGAACGACCCAGCGAACCCGACCACGATAAGCGAGCCGCCGAAGATCACTCCGCCCGCCAGCACCAGCTGGTTCCGCCGGGCCCCGTAACCAGCCAAGATCCCCAGCGGCAACTCGATCAGCCCACCGACCAGCAGCGGCACCGCGATAAGCAAGCCAACCTGGGGGTAGCTCAGATGCAAGTCGGCCCTGATCAGCGGGAACGCCGCACCCTTGGTGCCATCGACCAACTCGTCGAGCGCCTCGATGAGCAGCGCCGCAATAAGAGCGGTTCCTACTGCGAGTCGTCGCCTGGACCGCTTAGACCTGGTTCCAGTGATTCAACGTCAAAGAAAAGGCATGCCCAGATCATAACCACGCCCCCAGTCCCTCGCCCAACCCCCGCGCAGCAGACCCTGTGGCGCGTCGGCGGTGCGGGCTCGGCCGCGGCATCGGAGTCCCCCACCGTAGTTCGGTCCCGAGAAACCACGACCCCGGCGCCTCCCAGGTGCCGTTCCGTCCCAGGAAGCCACGACCCCGGCACCTCCCAGGTGCCGTTCCGTCCCAGGAAGCCACGACCCCGGCGCCTCCCAGGTGCCGTTCCGTCCCAGGAAGCCACGACCCCGGCGCCTCCCAGGTGCTGTTCTGACGACCCCGGTGCTCACCACGGCCCGATTTGCCGGTAATATTACCGTTCGCGGGATTTCGTCTTCGCCACTTCCCATCCGTTGCGACGACTTCCCATTCATTGCGACGACTTACCCGAAGTTACCGTCGCGACAAATGACGTATATCCGACAGAACTCCACTCTAACGGATGGGAAGTCGTCGCAACGGATGGGGAGTCGTCGCAACGGATGGGGAGTCGTCGCAACGGAGGGGAAGTCGTCGCAACGGAGGGAAGCCGGCAGACTGGCAGACTGGGAACTGCGGACCGGGGGAACCAGTCCGGTGTCCGGAGCGCGATGTCCGAGTTGCCTGACGGCGGCTTAGAAGCCTCGGGCTAGTGTGCGGATTTCGGGTTACGTGACAAGAGACCCGCAGGTCAGCGGCTGGCGATCCATGGAACTCCAGGATCGTGATAATAGTCAGGTCATAGCTCACCGCCGGCGCCGCCAGCCACCGCATCCCAGTCGGCACGCGCGCGCCCGGGAACACGGGCGGGCGCCATCCGATCAGATGGTGAGCACGACCTTGCCCCTGGCGCGGCCGTCGGCCAGGTGACGAAGCGCGGCGGCGGCCTCGGCCAGCGGGTACACGCGGTCGACCGCCGGGGTGATCGCGCCGGCCTCGATCAGGCCGGTCAATTCCATCAGGTCGTCGTGGTTCTGCCGCGCGACGAAGGCCGTCAGCCGGTGGTTCACCCAGGGCGACAGCAGCAGCGCGCGCAAGTTGCGGGGAATCGGGCCCAGCCACCGGCCGCCGTCCTCGCCGGTGATGACCAGTGTCCCGTGCGGAACAAGCGCCCGACGCAGCCGGGCCACTGGCCTGCCACCGCCGATGTCGAGGATTACGTCGTAGTGACGGCGCCCGTCGACGGGATCCTCCGTGTTGTAGTCGATCACCTGCTCCGCGCCGATCGCACGGACCAGGTCCGCCTTCTCGGCACTGCACACCCCGGTGACCTCGGCGCCGGCCGCCACGGCGATCTGCACGGCGAAGCTGCCGACCCCTCCAGACGCGCCGATTACCAGCACGCGCTGGCCGGACCGCACCCGGGCCGCGTCACGCACGGCCTGCAAGGCGGTAGTGGCTGACACCGGGACGGCGGCGGCCTGTTCGAAGGTGAGGCTCGCCGGCTTGGGTGCCAGCCGGCTCGCGCGGGCGCGGGCGAACTCGGCGAACGAGCCAGCGCAGGTGCCGAATACCTCCTGGCCAGGCCGCAGGTCCGTCACGTCCTGGCCGACGGCCTCGACCGTCCCGGCGACGTCCATGCCGGGGACTGGCGTCTTGGGGCCGCGCATTCCGAAGCCAGCGATCCGCATCAGGTAGGGCATGCCCGTCATCAGGTGCCAGGTGCCCCGGTCAGCTCCCGCCGCGCGGACGCGCACCAGGACCTCGTTGTCCTTGATCACCGGCACGGCGATCTGCTCCTGGTGAAGCACGTCCTGCGGTGCGATGCCGTACCGGTGCTGAACTATCGCCCGCATCTTCGCCGGGCCGACGGCCTGCGATCCCGCCGCCGAGCGGTCGCGCCCCGCCGGACGGTCGTTCTCTGTGAGGCGGTCGTGCTCTGTGGTCATCATAGGACTCTCCATTCGACTCGTAACTTACGCTGTAAGTAAGATAGACTTACAGCGTAAGTTGAGTCAACAGGCGCTGAGTCAACAGGCGCGGACGGAGGCGGCACCGATGGCGGTCACCGGGCCCGCGGCGGAACGCCGGGCACCGCTGAGCCGCGACCGGGTGCTGCGCGCCGCGGTCGCTCTCGCCGACGAGACCGGCCTGGCGGCGGTCAGCATGCGCAAGCTCGGCGAGGCGCTCGGGGTCGAGGCGATGTCGCTGTACAACCACGTCGCCAGCAAGAGCGACCTGCTCCACGGAATGGTCGACCTGGTATTCGCCGAGATCGGCCTGCCGCCGGGCGACACCGGCTGGCGCGAGGCCATGCGCCAGCGGGCGATCTCAGCCCGTGAGGCCCTGAGCCGGCATCGCTGGGCCATCGGCCTGATGGAATCGGGATCCGCGCCGGGCCCGGCGACCCTCGCCCACCACGACGCGGTGCTCGGCTGCTTGCGGCACGCGGGCTTTTCGGTGGAACTCGCGGGCCACGCTTACTCGCTGCTAGACAGCTACATCTACGGGTTCGCGCTCCAGGAGGCCGGCCTGCCGCTGCAGACCTCGGAGGCCACGGCCGAGGTCACGCGGCAGATCCTGAAGCAGATGCCCGCGGGCCAGTACCCCCACCTAGTCGAGCACGCCGTTCAGCGCGTACTGAAACCCGGCTTCTCCTACGGCAGCGAGTTCGAGATCGGCCTCGACCTGATCCTGGACAGCCTGGAGCGGGCCTCGTCAAAACACGAGAGTGCCGGGCGGCGTGAGCCGCCCGGCACTCTCGCTGAAGCTAGCGAGAGCTGTTAGTCGCCGATGCCGACCGGAGGAAGCAGGTCCTCGGCGGTCTCCATGCCCTTGCGCCAGACCGACCTGGCGACGATCTTGGTGACGTCGACGCGGTCCTTGTACTTCTCGGCGATCTCGGTGACCTCGTCGCACAGACCCTGGGAGAGCGTGGTCGGGTTAAGGCCGAGTGCCAGGAACTGGTCGTTGCGCACGACCAGGTCGTTCTCGTCCGCCTCGCGCCTCGGGTTGGGCAGGTTCGCGATCTCGACGCCCGTGACCTCGCTCACCATCTTCGCCAGGTCGGCGACCCGGTGAACCTCCGTGATCTGGTTCAGCACCATCGGCTGGGAGCCGGGCTGGGGCGGGTTGGTGATCGCGATCTCGATGCACCGGACCGTGTCCCTGATGTGGATGAACGCGCGGGTCTGGCCGCCGCTTCCGTGCACCGTCAGCGGGTGCCGGATCGCGGCCTGCATGAGGAACCGGTTGAGCACGGTGCCGTAGTCGCCGTCGTAGTCGAACCGGTTGATCAGCCGCTCGTCCTTGCAGGTCTGGTCGGTCTGGGTGCCCCAGACGATGCCCTGGTGAAGGTCGGTGATCCGCAGGCCGTCGTTCTTGGAGTAGAACGCGAACATCAGCTGATCCAGGGTCTTGGTCATGTGGTAGACCGAACCCGGATTCGCCGGGTGCAGGATCTCGCGCTCGAGGTCGCCGTCAGGGGTGGGGACCTTGACGGTGAGGTAGCCCTCGGGGATGGGCGCGCTGCCCGACCAGCCATAGCCGTAGACGCCCATGGTGCCGAGGTGAGCCAGGGCTGCGTTGCTGCCGGTGGCTACGAGCGCTACCAGCAGGTTGTGCGTGGCCCGGACGTTGTTGTCGACCGTGTACCGCTTCGCGTTCACCGACCGCATCGAGTACGGAGCGGCTCGCTGTTCGGCGAAGTGCACGATCGCCTCTGGCTGGATCTCCTCGATGATCCGGACGAGACGGTCGTACTCCAGGGCCAGGTCCAGGTTCACGAAGCCGATCTTGCGACCCGAGACCTCCTCCCAGACACGCACCCGCTCGCCGATCGGCCGGATGGGCGTAAGCGAGCCCACCTCAAGCTCGTTGTCGATGTTCCGACGGCTGAGGTTGTCCAAGATGGTGACGTCGTGACCCTGATCCGACAGATAGAGCGATGTCGGCCAGCCACAGAACCCGTCGCCGCCAAGAACCAGAACGCGCATTCCATACTCCCGTTACGTTGCGCTGGTAGGTACGACCCAGCGGCCCGGACCGCATGACAGGGAGCCAGCCAGACCGTGTCACATCGGGTGATGGCGTCCCGGTGCGCGGTAGTCTACCCGCCCACCAGCCTGCCACGCCTTGATGGCCTCGACCAGGTCCGGATGGCTCCGATTGGGTACAGCCAGGCAAAGCATCTCAGGTCGGCCTCGCCCGGTGACCGTGGTTGATGTTGTTTCCTAGTGGTAACGAGCACACTGCGGCCTCATGACGGCCTGCCCAACCTCGCAGCCGACGGCGACTCGGCCCGCCGGACACCGTGGTCACCATACCCGGCCCGGCGACCGCTATTCCAATTGACATAAATTTGTAGCCGGCAAACAAAATTATTGTTACCTTGGAAACAAAGGAAAGCTCAGGCCGGGGTTATGTCACATTAATTAACTCCGTCTCTGGCGATCTCATGTGCTATGTCCAACGGGGGGCGCAAGATGAGACGTCCGCGAGCGGCAATTGTCGCGCTAGCGACATTTGCTGTCGCCGTGATCCCCAGTAACTATTCGATGACCACCGCCCAGGCGGCTACTACGCCCGCCGCGACCATCAACGCGCCCTGCGGCACGCCCCTGTCCAACCTGCATCCCGCCGACGGCAGCACCTTGGCGCTGCAGCGCGGTTGCACGACCTACTGGGGCACCTTGCGGCTCACAGCCTCCCACGTCACGGTCACCGCCTACGGGGCCGGGAACGATCCGGTGCTCACGCTGCGGAAAAATGCCGCATCGATCGATATCAGCGGATCCAGCAACACAGTCGAGAATCTGACGCTCGCGGGCTCGGGGTCCGGCAACTGGTGGTGCGGCGGCAGGCGCACCCCGGCCGGGCACGTGGACGGGATCGACATCGAAGCCGGCGCCGATAACAACACGGTCACCAACATCTCGGCCTCCGGCTTCTACGCGGGAGTGTTCGTCATGGCCGACTCGGCCGGCAACGTCATCGAGAATTCGGCTTTTACCAACAACAACATGCTTAACACCAACGATGCGCTCGGCTCCTCTGGCGCATTTGGCGTTCTGCTGTGGGGCGACAATAACACCGTCACTGGCAATACAATCAGCGGCAGCCAAGCCTGTTCCATTGCCTACGGGTCCGACGGCTCGGCCGTAGAAGTCTATGGCGGATCAAACAACCTGATCAGCAACAATCACGCGGCCGACAACAACGCGTTCACCGAACTGGGCAGCTACTCCGGCCGTACCGCCAGCAGCAATGCCTACCGTGGCAACGTCGTCTCCGACGGCCCGTCCAGCGGCGGCTCCACGTTCCTGATCACCAGAGGTTCGGCCGACCAGAACGGGCCGGTCTATCGCACAATCGTGACAAACAACACAGTCAACCTGACCAGGCCGGGCGACGAAGGCATAGTCAGCTACGCCTGGCAGCCGAACGACGGGACGCTGGTCACGCTCACCGGCAACTACCTGAACGTCGGGCCCAGCAACCAGGTGCTTTACGAGGATGGCGGCTACGTCGACGGCGGCGGCAACACCTTCATCGGCTCGTGCAACCCATCATCTGACTGCTAACTGAGCCAGCCTGGGCCAGGACCGCTAGGTTTGACTGCTACCGAGATGGCGGCCCGAGCGACAGCTACGCGGAGTGAGCACCGATGGACTGGAAGCTGGAAGTGATAATACTGCCGGTCACCGACATGGACCGGTCCAAGGGCTTCTACCAGGACAAAGCTGGATTCGTGGTGGATGTGGATCACCGAGCCGGCGAGGACTTCAGGATCATCCAGCTCACCCCGCCCGGCTCGGCCTGCTCGGTCACCCTCATGCGCAACCAGGAAGCCGCGGGCTCGGTGCAGGGCCTGCACCTCATCGTCGACGACATCGAAGCCGCCCGTACCGAGATCACCGGCCGGGGGGCCGAGGTCAGCGACTTCTTCCACTTCGGCCCCGGGGGCCAGGAGCCCGGGCTCGACCCGCAGCGCGCCCGGTTCGGCTCGTACTTCTCGTTCAGCGACCCCGACGGCAACGGCTGGCTGGTACAAGAAGCCCCGCCAGCCTGAGCGATGACGGGCCTCTGGGCGCTACGCGGAAAGCGTGCGCAAATTTTTATGCCTAATAATCAGGGATCTTGACGTTGGTAGTGCCCACCGCGGCCAGGGTTGTCGCCGCAGTCTTCGGTTCGCTGCTCGTGATCTTCGCGGGCGGCAGCGTGATCGGGACGATTATCGTGCCGAGGCTGGTCGGCAGCCCGCTGACGAGGTGGGTCGATCAGCTGGTGAACGCCGTATTTTACCTGATCATCAGGCCGATCCGCAGCTACAAGCACCGTGACCGGGTTCTTGCCGCCCAGGGCGCCGCGATCTTGCTCCTCCAGTTGATCGCCTGGCTCACGAGCTTCTTCCTCGGCTTCTCCCTGCTGCTGTGGCCCTTCCTTCCGACCGGCATCACCACCGCGTTCACGACCGCCGGCGCGGCGCTGTGGGCGATCGGGCCGGCCGACGTCACCGGCGCGGGTCCTCGCACGCTCCTGGATATCGCCGCGCTGACCAGCCTGGTGACGATCACCCTCCAGATCGCCTACCTGCCGACGCTGTACTCGGCGTTCAATCGCCGCGAAACCGACGTCGCCCTGCTGAACGCGCGGGCCGGCGTCCCGTCCTGGGGACCCGAACTGCTGGCCCGCACCCACTACGCGCTCGGCTCGGGTAATTCAACGGTCGATACCCTGCCCGACCTGTACGAGCAGTGGGAGCGATTCGCCGCCGACCAGGCCGAGAGTCACACCACCTATCTGCCCCTGGTCAGGTTCAGGTCGCCTCGACCGCTCTCGTCCTGGGTGATCGCCCTGCTTTCCGTGCTCGATTCGGCCGCGCTCTACCTCTCGGTCTCACCCGAGGCGGCCCCGACCGTGGCCGCGCGACTCTGCCTGCGCAGTGGGTTCCAGTGCTTCGCCGATGTCGCCAGCGCGATGAACCTCAAGGTGGCCTCGCCAGACCCAGCCGCCGGAATCACGCTCACCTATAAGGAATTCCTCGAGGGCATCGCCACCATGCGCAAGGTCGAGTTCCCGATCGAGCGCGACGCCGAGCAAGCCTGGGCCGATTTTGTGGGCTGGCGGGTCAACTATGAGGCGGCCGCCTACGCCGTCGCCTACGCCATCGACGCCGTTCCGGCCTTGTGGTCTGGGCCCCGTCGCCGCGCCCAGGAGCCCATCGCACCACTCCGGCCGGCGGCAGGCCACCCGCCGAAATAGCCGCGCTCCGGCACCCGCGACTGAACGGTCAATTAAGTCGCTGTTTTTCCGGCATTGCTGCAACGTCCGATACCCCCGATGCGTCTGTTTAGTGAGCAGGGCTGCTATGCCCCGCATAGCCAGGTGAATCTAGGAGTAACCCTTGAGGGTTTCGAAATGGACGTCCCGCTGGGCGGCCGCAGCCACGGTCGGCCTGACCGTCGCCGCGACCCTGCCCGCTGGATTGGCCGCGGCGGCGAAGCCAGTGCCGGCCGGTCCGACGATCAAGCTGATCGTGGCGCAGAAGAAGATCAACGTACCCCTGTTCGGCAAGGGCAAGAACGCGCGGGTATTTCTCGACCCCGGCGTGTACATCGCCGCGCTGGGTTCCCCGCTCCAGTTCGATGTGCAGCGGGCCTCTTACGCCAAGCCAGTAAGGATCAGCGAGGTCATCCATCTGGGCAAAGGCGTCGAGGAAGTGCGGCCACTCCCCGCCTGGACGATCAGGCGTTTCAACGGCCTCAACCGGTTCATCCGTTACACCATCAAGAACTCACAGGGCAAAATCGTCTCCTCGAAGATCATGCCGTTCTGCCCGAACGCAGGAAACCCGCAGCGCACTGGCCCCGACGGCCCGGCCAACTCGCCTTTCCCGTTCGGGTGCGCATCTGATCCGTTCCAGCTCGGCATGGTCTTCGGCCTGCAGAAGGGCTGGGCGACCGACCCGATCGGGGGCGGCTTCTTCTTCGGCGGCCAGTCCCTGAAGCTGAAGCTGGGGCGGTACAAGGCGACCATCGACATCATCAGCGGCTGGCGAAGGCTGCTCCACATCTCGCCGACCGCAGCGACCGCGACCGTGGACGTCCACGTAGTCAAGCCCAAGCCGGGCTGTGAGATCTTCTGCGACAACCGGCGCCCGCACCGGCAGAAGGCATTGCCGAAGTTGCCGGCCACCAGGACCCTGAAGACGCCGTCAAAGGCCGACCTGCCTGACCTGAGCCCGCTGCCGTCCTACGGCATCAGGATCTCGAACCGCACACTCGGCAAGAACAAGAAGATCAACACGCAACTCGACTTCAGCGCTACCGTCTGGGTCGGCGGCAACGCCAGGCTCGATGTCGAGGGTTTCCGGCACAACGGATCGCCGTGGATGCACGCCTTCCAGTACTTCTTCCACAATGGGCACGTTGTCGGGCGGGCCCGGGTCGGGACCATGGGTTTCGACGTTGCCCACAACCACTGGCATTTCGAGCAGTTCGCCCAGTACCGGCTGCTCAACGCCAGCAAGGCCCGGGTACTGCGGAGCGCGAAGGTGGGCTTCTGCATTGCTCCCACTGACGCGGTCAACCTGCTGTTGCCGCACGCCACCTGGGTGCCCTCGGAAACCGGCCTGTTCGGGGCGTGTGGCTCGCAGAGCGCCTTGTGGACGCGGGAGGAAATGCCGGTTGGCTGGGGCGACACCTACTCCCAGTTCATCCCGGGTCAAGCGTTCGATATCACGAAGCTGCCAAACGGCACGTACTATGTCGAAATTATCGCAAACCCCGAAAAGCTTCTATTCGAAACAAATATGCGCAATGACATCTCGCTTCGCAAGGTGATCATTGGCGGTACGCCTGGTCACCGGACCGTGCGGGTGCCGGCCGTGCACGGAATCGACCCCGAGCACCCGCGGTAGGAACTACCAACAGGTCGTAAATGTCATAAAAAGAGGAGCCTGCCAGATACGGGGGCGTGAGCGTGGCCTATTTCTCCCCTCCAGGCCACGCTCACGTCGCCGTCGGGGCCGGTCAGCCGACTGGGTCGGGCTGGCGGGTGCGCCGGGTCACCGGCACGATGCCGCCGTGCTGCAGCAGCTCTTGCTGGCAGGACCGGCAGGTGCCGACGTGCACGGTGGCCAGAGTCAGCCGGCACCGCATGATCTCGGTGAGACCGCCAAGCGGACAGCTTTCCTCCGCAGCATCGCCGACTGGCCTCAGGCGACCGCCGCTCCGCCCGGCATCGGCGGGCTGAATCGGGTCGTAGTGAGCGATCAGCGCGTCGAGCAGGTCCGCCGACTCCGGTCGCGCCTGCGCTACCCGGTTCCAGCGAGCCGCCGCGACGTGGTCGCCTTCCTCGGTGTACTTGCGTGCTAACAGGTAGGCGACCCGAGCCAGCTCAGCGGAGTCTCGTACTACCCGATGCCGAAGTTCGGTCAGGCTAACATCGGGTGAGTTCCGCTTGGTCACGCATAACCTCCAGTTACCTGTGGATCCTCGGAAGCGCCGCGTTCGCGCTGCAAGGTGCTTGAGAAGGCTGCCAGCTCGCCGGTGACTTAGCCGTGACACACGCTGTCTGCGCCGGGGAACCAGAGTACAGGCAGCGGCCGAAGTTGCTGGCCAACCTGTCGAGAGCCGGGTCGAAGTGTGTCGCGCGGGCGCGGCGCGCGGGCGCGCGGGCGCGGGTCGAGCATGGCTAGTCTTCCTTCGCCACCGCCGAGCGGGCAAAATGGTTGTGGTCACGGAGGAAGCCGAACGATGAGCAAGCCAGACGACGACGGGGAACTCGTTGAGTTCGGCGGTTACGGGCGCCGACCAGGATCAACCGACAAGGCCGGACCGGTCAGGAAGCTGGCCGGACGGGCCCTGCGGGTCCTGCGGGAGTCGACGCTGGAAGTCACGCTCGGGGCGCTGGTCCTCGGCCTGGTGGCCGGGTTCGTCACCGGTCGGGCCTCCGCGCATCACGCTCATCCGGCGGCAGCCAAACCCGGGAGCACACCGGTCAGTACCCCGCTGCCGTTGAACGTTACGCCGGTCATCTTCACCGGCAACTCCTGTGGCGTCCAACGCGGCATGAACCTCCAGCTCGGCATCGAAATCCTGAATCAGTCCGGGAAAGCGGTCACGCTTGGCAAGGTGCGCCCGACGTTCCCGCTCGGCGGACTTCGCATGATCACGAGCGGCCTTGGGACCTGCGGAGAGATCCCATTCGCCGGTCCGTTCACCAAGCCGGTCCTGGGCCCGGGAATGACCGGCTGGGTCACGGCGACGGTGAGCGTCAAGGTGCGCTGCCCGCAGCCACTGCCGGTGGGTTTCATGGTCAGGTACGCCCAGTCGGGCAAGTCCTCGGTGGCAGCATTGAACGGATTCCCCGACCTCAGCCAGGTTGCCTACCGCAATTGCCCGTACGCCGGGCCGACCGTGCGGGGCACGATGACCATCACTCAGTCAGGAACAGCGGTGACTGTCGAATCCGGGCGGGGGCATTCGTATACCAGGTAGAAGAGAGCTTCTCACCACTCGAAGGAGTGCGACGATGACGAACTACCTGATCAGCATCTATCAGCCGGGTGTCGGGGACCCGCCGCCACCGGAGGTACTGCAGCCGATCATGACCAAGCTGGCCGAGCTCAGGACCGAGATGAAGCAGGCCGGCGCCTGGGTCTTCACTTCCGGGCTGCAGGCACCGGAGACGGCCACCGTGCTGCATCTCACCGACGGGGCGGTGCTTGAGACCGACGGCCCTTACACCGAGGGCAAGGAGCACATCGGCGGCTTCACGATCATCAAGGCCGAGAGTCAGGAGGAGGCGCTGAACTGGGCTCGCCGGATGGCCGCGATTATCACGCTGCCCATCGAGCTGCGCCCGATGCAGGACCAGCCCAGCTGACCACCATGCCAGCAGCAGGCAGCCCGGGTGCGGGTAGCCCGGGCGATCGGCCATCGGCTGCACAGATCGAGCGCGTCTTCCGCGAGCAGTACGGGCGGGCGGTCGCGGTCCTCGTCCGGAACTTCGGTGACATCGACATCGCCGAGGAGTCGGTCCAGGATGCGTTCGCCGCGGCGCTGCAGCGCTGGCCGGAAGGCGGTCTGCCACCCAGCCCAGCCGGCTGGATCATCACTACGGCTCGCAACCGGGCGATCGACCGACTCCGGCGCGAGGCGGCGCGCGAGGACCGGTACGCACAGGCCGCTTTGTTGCACGCGCCGCAGGAACAGGCCGAGGAGGTCGCCGTGCGCGATGACCGGCTGCGGCTGATCTTCACCTGCTGCCACCCGGCCCTCGGGCCGCAGGCGCAGGTCGCCCTGACGTTGCGCCTGCTCGGCGGGCTCACCACCGGCGAGATCGCCCATGCATTCTTTGTGTCTGAGCAGACGATGGCCCAGCGGCTGGTGCGGGCCAAGGGAAAGATACGCGACGCGCGAATCCCCTATCAGATCCCGAGCGAGAGCCAGCTGCCTGACCGCCTCAGAGCGGTGCTCGCGGTCTGCTACCTGATCTTCAACGAGGGCTACGCCGCGACCGGCGGCGACCAGCTCACCAGGCCGGACCTGTGCGCGGAGGCGATCAGGCTCGGGCGGCTGCTCGTCGAGTTGATGCCCGACGAGCCTGAGGTGGCGGGACTGCTCGCGCTCATGTTGCTCATCGAGGCCCGCCGCCCGGCCAGGACCGCCGCCGACGGCGCACTGATCCGCTTGGCCGATCAGGACCGGAGCCGATGGGACCGCGCGCTGATCGACGAGGGCCAGGCGATCGTGCGCCGGTGCCTGCGCCGCGGCCAGCCTGGCCCGTACCAGATTCAGGCGGCGATCAACGCGGTTCACTCGGACGCGCCGGCCGCGGCCGCGACCGACTGGCAGCAGATCGTGGTGCTGTATGACCAACTCTGGCTGATCGCGCCCAGCCCCGTCGTCGCGCTCAACCGGGCGGTCGCCGTGGCCGAGGTGGCAGGGCCGCAGGAGGCGCTCGGCCTCCTGGACGGCCTCGGCCTAGACCGGTACTACCTGTTCCATGCGATCCGAGCCGACCTGCTCCGCCGGATCGGCGCTGAGGTCGAGGCGGCCGCCAGCTACGACGTTGCCATCGAACTCGCGGGCAACGCCACAGAGCGCGACTTCCTGATCCGGGCGAGGGAACAGGTTAGCTAGCCCCTCGGTACTCGGTCGCCTCGACTCCACGGGTGGCCAGTGCCGCTATCACGTCGCCGTCAACCTGACTTTGATCATGACCACGGACTCTCCGTGATAGCACCGCCCTGACCTGCACGTTTCCCCCTGAGCGAGGCAAATATGCACACCAGGTCAGACCCGACCAGTCCCGTCAGGCGACGTGATCGCCGACGCGCCCGTTCCCGTATAACCACTTAGCCCTGGTTGAGACGACATAGCCCTGGTTGCGAGCACATAGCCCTGGTTAGCGATCCCAGAACCGGGATCAATCGGGCAAAGTTTGTCGCTAATCAGGGCTAAGTCGTCGTAACCAGGGCTAAGTCGTCGTAACCAGGGCTAAGTCACGCCCGGCCCGCGACCTGACGGGCACCAGCAGCGCCGCAAAGGCGTTCATTCAGGGCCTGCGCCCGCGAACCGGCGCTGGCAAAGCCCACGATCTCCGCAACCATCCCCCCGACGAATGCCGTAGAAGAGTCGGCTCCTGTCGTCGTCGCGGGCCTGCCAGGTCCGCGATCCAACCTGATGAGGCCCGGTCACAAATGGGTCATAGTCCTCGCTCGTCATGCTCGAGGTATGGCGGGCCGGGTAGCGTGGGATCGCCATGACGGGATCGCAGCCAACCGCGCCGCAGCCAACCGCGCCGCAGCCAACCGCGCCGCAGCCAACCGGACCGCAGCCAACCGCGCCGCAGCCAACCGCGCCGCAGCCAACCGCGCCGCGAACAACCCTGCTGATCACCCTGACCGGCCGGGACCGGCCTGGCGTCACCTCCCGCCTGTTCAGCGAACTGTCCTCGCATGAGCTGACCGTGCTCGACGTCGAGCAGGTCGTCATCCGCGGGCGCCTGATCCTGGGCGTGCTGCTGGCCTGCGGCCAGGCGCCCGACCTCACGGCGATTCACCGGCAGGTCACCTCGCTCGCCGCCGACCTGCACATGGAAGCCGAGATCACGATGGCCTCGGGCGAGCAGGCGCCCAGGCTGCGCGGGCGGCTGCACGTCACGGTGCTCGGCAGTCCGCTTACGCCACCGGTGATCGCGGCGATCGCCGGTCGGATCGCGGCCAGCGGCGCGAACATCGACAGCATCGGGCGGCTGGCCAGCGGGCCGGTCACCTGCATCGAATTCGATGTCTCCGGAGCCGATCCGCAAGGGTTGCGGACGGCGCTGGCACGCGAGTCGGCGACGCTCGGCGTCGATGTAGCCGTCCAGCGCGGCGGCCTGCACCGCCGGGCGATGCGACTGGTCGTGATGGACGTGGACTCCACGTTGCTGACCGGCGAGGTCATCGACGAACTGGCCGATCGAGCCGGGTGCGCCAGCGAGGTGGCCGCGCTGACCGCGGCCGCGATGCGAGGCGAGATCGACTTCGAGCAGGCGGTGCGACAGCGGGTCGCGCTGCTCGAAGGCCTCGATGCCAGCGTCCTGGTCGATCTGCGGCACCAGCTCACACTCGCCCCCGGCGCGCGGACGCTGGTGCGGACGCTGAACCGGCTCGGCTACCGGTGCGGCATAGTCAGCGGCGGGTTTACCCAGGTCACTGACTGGCTGACCGACGAACTCGGGCTCGACTACGCAGCCGCCAACACGCTGGAGATCTCCGGGGGCAAGCTCACCGGCCGGCTCACCGGGGAGCTGATCGACCGGGCGGGAAAGGAGCGGATGCTCAGGCAGTTCGCCGACCAGGCCGGGGTATCGCTCAGCCAGACCGTGGCCGTCGGCGATGGCGCCAACGACCTCGACATGATTGCCGCCGCCGGGCTCGGTATCGCCTTCAACGCCAAACCCGCCGTTCGCAGCGCCGCTGACACCTCGCTGAGCGTTCCGCACCTCGATGCGATCTTGTATCTGCTCGGCATCTCCCGAGACGACGTGCAGACCGCCGACGCCGACGACGACCTGCTTCGCAGCTATCCGATCCCGGCCTCGCCGGGACTGACCTCGCCGGGACTGGCCTCGCCGGGACTGGCCTCGCCGGATTTGACTTAGTCGGGCAACGACGCGGCCCGCGCCTGCTCGTACAGCTCCTCCAGATCAGCCAGTGGCCCCAGGTGCCGCAGTTTGTCTCTGGCGATCACCGAGCGGACCGCGACGATCTCGCCGTCTTCAATGTCGAGCACCATCACGTTGATCAAGGTGCAGTCGCTGGCCAGGAACAGGGCTCCAGGCTGGCCGTTCACCGTCACCGGGCGCATCGTGCCCGAGATCAGGCGAAGCTGTTTGCCGATGCCGACGAACAACTGGCCGACCCGCTTGATCCCGGTGATCGGCGTTGGCCAGGACGGGCGCACGCCGCCGCTGTCGCCGTACACGGTCACGTTCTCGGCGAGCATGGCGACCAGGTCGTCCACGTCGCCATCGCCAGCCGCCGCGAAGAACCTGGCTGCCAGCTCGTCCCGGTCGGCCCGCGATGCCTCGAATCGCGGCCGGTGCTCGGAGACGTGCTGGCGGGCCCGCCGGGCTAGCTGCCGGCAGTAGTCCCGCGACTTGCCGACTATCTCGGCGGTCTCGTCGTAGTCGTAGTCGAACACGTCGTGCAGGAGGAAGACGGCCCGCTCGACCGGCGTCAGCCGCTCGAGCAGCAACAGGAACGCCATCGACAGCGAATCGGCCTGCTCGGCCAGCGCGGCCGGGTCGGCCGGCACCGCTCGGGCACCGCCGAGCGGCTCGCCGGTGATCAGCGGCTCCGGCAGCCACTCCCCTACGTACGACTCGCGCTGCCGCCGGGTCGAGCGCAGCTGGTCGATGCACAGCCTCGTTGTCACTGCCGCGAGGTACGCTTTCGGCGAGTCCGGTCCGGCCGAGCCGGACATCGTACGGTGGTAGCGAAGGAACGCTTCCTGCACGATGTCCTCGGCTTCGGTCACCCGGCCCAGCATCCGGTACGCGATCGAGAACATCAACGGCCGCAGATCGGCATACAGTTCC
>DATNFM010000058.1:0-2103 GCA_035606435.1 Streptosporangiaceae bacterium
GTGACGTCGGCCATGGCCAGGTTGAGGCCCTTGGCGCCGGTGGGCGGGACGATGTGGGCGGCGTCGCCGGCCAGGAACAGGCGGCCGTGGCGCATCGGGGTCGCGACGAAGCTGCGCATCGGGGTGATGCTCTTGTCGAGCACCGGGCCTTCTTGCAAAGACCAGCCCGGGAGCTCGAACCTTCGATGCAGCTCGTCCCAGATCCGGCTGTCGGACCAGTTGTCGATCGACTCGTCCGGGTCGACCTGCAGGTACAGGCGGCTGACCTTGCAGCTGCGCAGGCTGTGCAGGGCGAAGCCGCTGGGGTGGTGGGCGTAGATCAGCTCGTCCGTGGACGGGGGCACGTCGGCGAGGATGCCGAGCCAGGCGTAGGGGTAGTCGCGCTCCCTGGTCGTCAGCAGGCCAGGCGGGAAGCTCTCTCTGGTGATGCCGTGGAAGCCGTCGCAGCCCGCGATCGCGTCGCAGACGACCTCGCGTCTCGTGCCGCCAGAGTCGGTGTAGCGCAGCACCGGCTGGTCGGTGCCGGCGTGATCGACCTGGGTGTCAGTTACCTCGAACTCAAGCTGAAGACCCCGGGCCAATCTTTCCTCTATAAGGTCTTTTACCACTTCGGTCTGGGCGTAGACCGTGACCGTCCGCCCGCCGGTGAGCGCGCGGAAGTCTAGGTGGTGGCGCTCGCCGGCGAACTGCAGGTAGATGCCGCCGTGCTCGAGTCCCTGCTGGTCAAGGCGGGCGCCGACGCCGGTCTCGCGGAGCAGGCGGACGGTGCCGTCCTCGAGGACGCCGGCCCGCTGGCGCGCTTCGCAGTAGGCGCGGCTGCGGTTCTCGACCACGATCGAGTCGATTCCGCGCAGCGCGAGCAGGTGCGAGAGCAGCAGTCCGGCCGGGCCGGCGCCGACTATGCCTACCTGGGTACGCATCGTGTCCTTGGCTGCGCGTGCGGTTAGAACGGGTACGGGTACGGGTGCGGGCAAGTCCGGACTTGTGCGCATCACGCACACCAGTTCCGTAATCGAACACTGAAAATCTAGGTGCCCGTGCTGTGCGATGTCAACGCTACGCTTGGCCGCCGGTATCGGGGACGATCATGCCCTATCGAAGATATCTGGTTGATTGGTAGGGGCCGATCTGCTGAGCATGAGTCCATGCCTGCGACTCCAGCCACCCCAGTAGCCGAAACCGGCGCCGACTGCCTGCGCCTCGCGACCGCGCTCTTGCAGTTGATGCGCAATGACTCGCCTACCGGCGGGATCTGGGAGGCGGCCGACGTTCAGTGGTGGTCGCGGCAGGAGCGGGTCACGGACGAGAACGGCCAACTGTTCTGGCTGGACGAACACGGCTCTCCCCAAGCCGCCGTCCTCACCCACGACTTCTGGGCCGCTATCCAGTGCGACGTCCTCCTGCGCCCGCCAACCGACCCCGACCTCGCACGCGTTATCTGGCGGACGGCCATCGGCCGGGCCGACTCCCTGCGAGCAAAGCCAGTGGAGTTTCCCGTCCGTCACGACGACGTCATCGGCATCACCGCGCTAACCGGTGCCGGGTTCACCCCCCAGCCGGGCCAAGACATCATCGCTAGCTGGATGGACGCGACCAGCAAACCACCGATCCCGCCTCTGGCCGACGGCTACCGCCTGGTCTCCAGAGCCCAGGAGCCGGATCGGCCTTATCACCTGATCCCACGTAACGGCTCCGACGCCGAACCCCGACTGCGCCGGTGCTCGCTCTACCAGCCCGATCTGGACCTGGCGGTCATCGGGCCGGACGGCGAGACGGCGGGATACGGGCTGTTCTGGCCGGACTCGACGACTGGCGTCGGGCTGGTCGAGCCGATGCGTACCGAGGTTGGTCACGAGCGCCTGGGCATCGCCAGTCATCTCCTGGCCGAGGGCCTCGACCGGCTGGCTGCCAGCGGTTGCAGCCGCCTCAAGGTCAGCAACGACCTGGGCATCTACCGGCGCGCCGGGTTCGAGCCACTGGCCGCCGCCACCGCAGCCACCTATGCCCGCCCTTGATCGTCAGCTCGACAGTGGCTCCTTGACAGTGGCCGTCGACAGTGATCCCTCGACCGTGGCCCCGTCCAGATCAACTTCAAGCACGCGG
>DATNFM010000059.1:0-4056 GCA_035606435.1 Streptosporangiaceae bacterium
GCGAAGAGTTGGCCGTCGGCCCGCCGGTAAGTCTTCGTGATCACGCTTAGCTGACCTAAATGCCCGGATTTAGAGGAAGACTTGTCGGATCAGGAAGAGTTAGCCGCGGAATTCGGCGGCAAAGTCTTCGCGCAACGAGAACTCTTCGCCGAAAATCGGACAACCAGGACCGAATTTTCTTGATCCCGAAGACTTTGCGGCGGCCGCGCGGCCAAGTCTTCGTGATCACCCGGTGCCGTGCGGCTTAGGTTGATCTCGGAGTACGCGGATCCGGATCTCGAACTAGCTGCGGCGTGGAGGGAAGGCCGCAATCATCCTTCGGCTGGGCTACTCGTCTTAGCCGCCCGACGGGCTTAGCCCTCGGCGCGGGCGACGCCGACCGGGCAGGACACTCCGGTGCCGCCTAGGCCGCAGTACCCGTAAGGGTTCTTGTTGTCCGACAGGTACTGCTGGTGGTATGGCTCGGCAAAGTAGAACTCCGGCGCCTGGACGATCTCGGTCGTGATCTGGCGGTATCCGGCCTTGGTCAGCTGCTCCTGGAAGGAGGTCGCCGAGTCCTCGGCATCCGCCTTCTGCTCGGGTGAGTGGTAGAAGATCGCCGACCTGTACTGCGTGCCGACGTCGTTGCCCTGGCGCATGCCCTGAGTCGGGTTATGGGACTCCCAGAACACCTTCAGCAGGTCGCGGTAGGACACCACCTTCGGGTCGAAGACGACCCTGACCGCCTCGGAGTGGCCGGTATTGCCGCTGCAGACTTCCTCATAGGTCGGGTTCGGCGTGAAGCCGCCCTCGTAGCCCGCGGCGGTCGTGATAACCCCGGGTACCTGCCAGAACTTGCGCTCGGCGCCCCAGAAGCAGCCCAGCGCGAAGTCGGCGATCTCGCTGCCAGCCGGGTACGGCGGCAGCAGGGATGTGCCCAGTACCTCGTGCGCCGCGGGAACGCGCATCTGCTCTGAACGTCCGCGCAGCGCCTGCTCAGGTGCGACCATCCGAGTCTTGCTGGTTCCAAACAGCCCCACGGCTATCTCCTCCCCGCCCGGCGCCTATCAGGCACTCACGGGCGTTCCGCTTTGAGGCGGGATGACGCGCGCGATCTCGCTGACCAGGCGCTGCGAGATACCGCACAGATGAGAGCGCTTTGAGGGAGGCGCTTGTTCCCACCGCCGGCCTGCCAGCCCGGCGACCGCACGATGGCGACGAGTTCACAGCGGACCGTTAAGCACGCTGATCGGCCGCGACCGCCGTCGGCTGAGGGTCCAGCAGCCCCTGTCCGTTCTTTCCAGCCGCACCTTTCCCGGGTTAGGGACTTCTTTTACCGGGCTAGGACGTCTTTTCCCGAGTTACGTACTGACAATTGGTGCAAATTAGGACACAGATTTGTCCTAACCCGGTAAAAGACGTCCTAGCCCGGTAAAAGTGGGCCGCAATCCGGTAAAAGTCGCACGGCGGGGCTGGAGCGGGTGCTGGAAGTAGCGGGGGCGGGAGCCGGGCTCAAGGCTAGTGCCGGCGAGCCGGCGGCCCCGGAGGCGCACCCGGCAGCAAGAGCACCAGCTGGGCTGGGCGCTAGCGCGGGCGACCGAAGATCGGTGAGTGGTGCGGCGAGTCGGCGCCGAGCGCGCGCCCCTAGCTGGTGCGGTCCACCATGAAGTCGCAGAGTTCGGCGAAGGCGGCCCTGGCCGGGACGTCGGGCAGGGCCGCTATGTGCTCGCGGGCCTTGTTGGCCCAGTGCCTTACGTCGGCTCTGGCCAGATCCATGCCGGGGTGCTTACGCAGCAGGCCCAGGGCCTCGTCGAGCAGCGCCGGATCGCTGAGGTCGCTGCTCAGCAACTCGATCAGCCGAGCGTCCTGCAATCCAGCCGTCGCCAGCGCGTGCAGCACGGGCATGCTCCGTACGCCTTCGCGCAGGTCGGTGCCCGGCGTCTTGCCGGACTGCAGGGACTCGCTGGTCACGTCGAGGATGTCATCGGAAAGCTGGAACGCGATCCCGAGCGCCGCGCAGGCCGGACGCATGCTTTCGAGGACCGCGGGGGACGCGCCGGAGAACATCGCTCCGAAGTGCCCGGCCGTGGCGATCAGGGACTCGGTCTTCCCCCTGATCACTCCCATGTAGTGCTCGACCGCGTCCTGGCCCGGGCGCGGACCGACGGTCTCCTCGATCTGACCGACCACCAGGCGGCTGAAGGTCTCGGCCTGGATCCTGACGGCCTCGGTGCCGAGGTCGGCCAGGATCGACGACGCCCTGGCGAACAGGAAGTCACCGGTCAAGATCGCGACCGAGTTGCTCCAGCGCGAGTTGGCGCTCTGCTCGCCCCTCCGCAGTTCGGCCTCATCCATCACGTCGTCGTGGTAGAGAGTGGCCATGTGAGTCAGCTCGATCGCCACCGCCGCCGGCACGATCCGCTCATCGCGCGGATTGCCGAACTGGGCCGCGAGCAGCACCAGGGTGGCCCGGAACCGCTTGCCGCCCGCGTCGATCCCATAGGCCGAGGCCTCATCGAGCAGGTCATGGGTGGCCTTGGCCGCCTCGCGCATGCCGGTCTCGACCTGGGCGAGGCCTTCGGCCAGATCGGCCGCCAGCACCGCGTCGGACAGCGCCACGGGAACGAGGTTGATCACTTCATTCCCCTCATCGCAGTGCGTTCTGCGGGCTGACGCCCGCAGAACCGCACTGCCTGTGTCAGCCAATCCAACGCCTGCCCGCCATTCAACCTAGCGTATAAAGAGTTGAGTAGCGGCGTCGTGGGCCAGCCTGAGCAGCGGCTCGGGCACGATGCCGAGCACGAGCGTCGCGACCGCGCCGATCGCGACCGCGCTGCCGGTGAACGCGCTCGGCTTCACCACCGCGGGCCCGTCGGCGGCCGGCTCGCTGAAGAACATCAGCACGATCACCTTGACGTACGGGAACGCGAGGATCGCGCTGCTCAGCGCGCCGACGATGACCAGCGGCACCGCTCCACCCGAGATCGCCGCCTGGAAGACGGCGAACTTACCGGTGAAGCCGCTGGTCAGCGGGATGCCGGCGAACGCGATCAGGAACAGCGCGAAGACCCCGGCCACCAGCGGCGAGCGCTTGCCGAGCCCGGCCCAGCTCGCCATGTGCCCGGCCTCGCCGCCAGGATTGCGGATCAGCGTGACCACGGCGAAGGCTCCGATCACGGCGAAGCCGTAGGCGGCCAGGTAGAACAGGCTGCTGGACAGCCCGGCGGTGTTCGCGGCGATCACGCCGGTCAGGACGTAGCCGGCCTGCGCGATCGAGGAGTAGGCCAGCAGTCGCTTCACGTCGGTCTGGGTGATCGCGACTATCGAGCCGCCCAGCATCGTCAGGATCGCGACGCCCCACATCATCGGGCGCCAGTCCCAGGTCAGGTTGCCGAAGGCCACGTAGAAGACCCGCAGCAGCGCGCCGAACGCGGCGACCAGCGTGCAGGACGCCATCAGCGCGGTCACCGGGGTGGGAGCGCCCTGGTACACGTCCGGCTTCCAGGCCTGGAATGGCACGGCACCGATCTTGAACAGCAATCCGACGCCGAGCAGCGCGATACCCGCGAACAGCAGCACGGAGCTGCCGGTGTTGCCGGAGGCCGCGTCCGCGATCGCCGAGAGCCGCACCGAGCCGGCGAAACCGTACAGCATCGCGATGCCGAACAGGAAGAACGCCGAGGAGAAGGCGCCGAGGAGGAAGTACTTCATCGCCGCCTCGTGCGAGAGCAGGCGGCGGCGGCGCGCCAGGCCGCAGAGCAGGTACAGCGGCAGCGAGAAGACCTCGAGCGCGACGAACAGCACCAGCAGGTCGTTCGAGGCGGCGAACAGCATCATGCCGCCGACCGCGAACAGGGTCAGCGGGAAGATCTCGGTGTGCTCGATCCGGGCCGCCGTACCCTCCCGCTCGGCCTCGGAGCCCGGTACGGCGGCCGCCTGGCCGGCGAACGCGGACAGGCCGCCGTCGATCGACCGCTCGGCGAACAGCAGCACGCTGATCAGCGTCAGCGCCAGCAGGATGAGCCAGGTGAACAGCGCGGGGCCGTCGACCGAGATCGCACCCTGCGCCGCGATCAG
>DATNFM010000060.1:0-7012 GCA_035606435.1 Streptosporangiaceae bacterium
CGCCTCACGGCAATAGCCAGCCGGGCGGTGAAATTGAATGGCGGGCATCCGGTGGCGTGGGCGACGGCGGTAGTCACCACGCACGCCAAGGCGCTGACCTCGGCCTCGCCCGGCGATACAACCCCTGGAGCGAAGCTCGTCGTCTACCTCGTGACGATTAAGGGCCATTTTGTATGCAATCTATGCAGCGGCCCGCCGGGAGCTCACGCGCCAACCGGCACCTACATGTCGATTGTGATCAATGCCAAGAACTTCAAGGGCACCGACTCCGGCATCAGTCACAAGCCACCGCCGGTGTCTCCCGCCCAGTTTGGCCCGGTCACCCACCTGAAGCTCCACCCGCTTGCCGCTCGGCACGGATAAGCGCGCACTCGACCTAACTCCGAACCCAGCGGCCGCGGTCTTGTGCCGGGCGGCGACTGCGGCGGGCTTCTTGGGCGGGCAGCGAAACGGCTGTAAGTGCTGCCGCCACCGCCTTTTAACCAAGCTAGTGCGCCCTCCGCACTCTCGCGCGATATCCGGTTCCGTAAGTGCCTCAGTGGCGAGCACTTACCACGGACCGCGACGCCTTGCCACGGATTCTGGACAAATTTTGTCCGGATACGCGGCTTTTGCGAGTGAAAAATCCGTGGTAAGACGTCGCGGTCCGTGGTAAGACGGCGCCAGGTTCCTATGCGGACGCCGGAATGACTGGTGTGGCTGGTGACGGCGAGCGAATAACCTGCGAGGACAACGACGGCCTCCGCTGGGAACCTTCGTAGCGGATACCTACTTGGCCACCGTGAGCTTCTCGGCTGGGGTGGCGGAACGGCTGTAGGTGCTGCTGCCGCCATAGTTGCCGGTCAGCTTGTAGGTGCCGGGCTTGAGCTGGTTCGCCCCGAGCTTGCAGGCACCCTTCCCGGCCTTGAGCTTGATCGCGCAGATTCTTGCCTTGCCCGCGACGATCGTCACCTGCCCGCTTGGCGTGCCGCCGGTGCGGGGCTTGACCTGGACGGACAGCGTCTCGGTCTGCTCGTGGCCGAATCTGATCTTCGCGCTAGACAGCTTCAGGGTGGTGACCGTGGCCGGCGATTCCTCGTCGAGGAAGCCCTGCACATTGCTGTGCGCATCGACGTAGACACCGCCCAGGAAGCATTTGCCTTGTGCGGCGCAGACGGCGTCGGCCGACTCCACCAGTTGGCCGGCGTTGAGAGCCGTAATCCCCGGCAGCAATTGGGCCGTGCCCCAGCTGCCGTTGACCTCGTTGACCGTGAACGCCTGGTTCGCCTCGCCGAAGTGGGCGTACCCCGCGACCACGCAGTTGCCCGCCGAGACACAGCTCACCGAGTCCCCCTCCGAGAAGGGCTTAAGCTCGGACGGCTCGAGGACCGCCTGCCAGGTGCCGTTCTTCTCGTCGGAGATGATCGCGTGGCGAAATCCGCTCCCGTCGGTGATGAAGCCGACCGCGACACAGGTACCCGCCGCGGCGCACCTTAGCGCGTTTACCTCGGCGATATTGTTCTTGTTCAGCCTCCCGGTACCCGGCAGCTGCTGGGGCGATCCCCACTTGCCCTGGACCTCGCTAGCGACGAAAAGCTGCTCGTGTACCTGGCTCGCGTCGTCGCTATAGCTCCCGGCGACCGCGCACTCGCCTGGTGCCGCGCATGAGATGGCGCTTGGGCCGGAACTCGTTTCCTTGAGCATCGAGAACTCCGGCACCACCTGAGCCTGCCCCCAGTTGCCGCCGCGCTCATCGACGAGGAACGTCTGGCTCGATCCGTTCTGGCTGGTCCGATAAGTTCCAGCGGCGGCGCAGTTGCCTGGTGATGCGCAGGACACCGAGATGATCCGGCCGCTGACGGCATTCAGGGCGTCCAGTCCGGCAGGCGTCTGCGGCAGTCGCCAGGCGCCGTTCACCTCGTCCATGACGAATGGCTGCTGCACGCCATTCGTCGGACCATCGAAGATGAACCCGCCGGCGACGCAGTTGTTATCGCGAGCGCAGGAGACCGTGGTGACGGTGCTGAGAACCTGGGTGCCCGAGACGACGATCGGCTCACCCCAGTGGTCGCCGTGCCGAGTGACGACAAAGCCCCGGCCAGGCGAGCCTGGCATGTCGAACGACCCGACGGCGACGCAGTCGCCGTGCGTACTGCAGGACAGGGCGTTGATGAACGAATCGGTGGCGGTCGGGTCGGGTTTGGGCGCGGGCACCGCCGTCCCCCAGGTGCCTGCGTGTTCGCTGATGAGGAAGGCCTGGTCGCCGCTGTGGTCACTGTAGAACCCGGCTGCGGCGCAGTCGCCCGGTGCGCGGCATGACACCACGTCAACCGCGGAGTTGCCACCGGTGCTCAGCTTCCCGAGGCCGGGCACCCGATGGGCGTTTCCCCAGTGACCGGTCGGCCTGGTCGGAGGCGAACTCGCCACCGCCGGCGCGACGGCCGCGAACAGCGCGACCCCCGTGCTGAGGACGGCGCAGGCTAGTACAGCAAGTTTGTTACGTATCACCGGATCATCCCCCGTTAGCGGCGTCATGGCCACCTTTGACCATGCCTGACGGGCCTGGAACGGCACTGAAACGGCGCTGAGATGCACCAGGGGACGATCGGCCGGATCTTCGTCAGGACTGCTTCGGTCGCGACCCGGGCCTGGACGCGGCTCCGATGGCGGGCGCCAGCACCAGCCACAGCCCGATCGTGACCACCATAGAAGTGAGGTATCCGAAGGGCGCGAGACCGACGTCGGAGTGGACGATGCCGGCGAACAGCATCAGTAGCCACGCGCTGACGAAAAACATCGGGCCTGCCGCGATCAGCTTGAAGAAGGCACTCATCACTTTCATCCCTCTCCGGGCGTGAGGTTTCTACCTTCATCCTTACTCCCGGAGGCTAGTCACAATGAGAGGCGAACGACTGCCCGCACCCCACTTGCGACCCGTTCGGGCGCACTTCCCTCCGGTTGCGGGGCATTTACCCCTGGTTGCGGCGCACTTCCCCAACGCGGACGGCATCGACTCCCACCAGGACCGCACTACGGCGACGGCCGAGGATGCCGGCTTCAGCCGGTTCCGTCACGTCACCCAGACCCCGGTCAACGTCGTCCTCGAACTCAGGCCTTAACGAGGTGGTATAGGCGTCTTTATGCTGAGGCTGAACCATTAGAGCCCGACTCCAATAATGGAGGGCAAAACGCCATTATTGATCGAAACGAACCGTCCGGCGGCGAGCGCGCAGGCCATTCGCTAACGGCCTGGGCGCGGCGCCGCTACGGACGCCGCGCCCTCTTCATCGGCGCCGCCGCGGCCAGTGCCGGACTGGCCGCCGACATGGTGGCCGGCGGCGCGGCGGAGGCGGCACCGGACGCGGCGAAGCCGGTCCTGCTGGGCAAGCAGAACGTCACCAGCGGCGCCACCTCAGTGGGGTCGACGAACTCGAACGGGATCGAAGGCCATACCCACACCACTGGCAAGAGCGGCGTCGCCGGGCTCGACTTCAACAAGGCGAAGGGCTCCCAAGGCGTCTACGGCCAGACTAACCACGGCAATGGCGTGTTTGGCATCGGCATCGGCGGCGGCAACGGCGTCGGTGCTCACTCGAACACCTCCGGCTTCAACGCTCTCTTCGCCGTCGATTCGGCGAAGAGCGGCGGTACCGCCGTCCTCGCGCAGTCCAAGCATGGCCTGGCCCTGCACGCCGAAGGCAAGGTCAAGATGAGTACCGCCAGCGGCCTGCACATGGTGCCCGGCGGTCAGCGAAGCGTGTCGATCCAGGTCCCCGGAATGTCAGCCTCAAGCAAGGTGTTCGCATCCATCCAGCAGGCGCAGAGCGGCGTCCACATCGAGGGAGCCGAGTCTGGAGAGGAATCCTTCACGCTCACGCTGTCCAAGCACCCGGCCGAACCGCTTCGCGTGCCCTGGTTCGTGCTCGAGTAGCCCGGACGCCCAAGCAACGGCGGGCCGACGTAGACGCTGTGGCAGCTATGTCGGCCCGACGTTGCTAAGGGGCACGATGTTGTGGCGCAACGCGAAGAGAACGGCGGCGCCTCGGGTGGAGCAGCCGATCTTGGCGAGCCGCCACCGGGGACTGACCCGCGCCAAGACCGGGCTCTGGTCACTAGGTGAAAGAGCCCCGCAATATTTTTCTTAGAAAAGTTTCTTTTAGAAAGATTTGCGGTGGTTCGTTTCCTAGTGACCAGAGCCTGGTCGTCTTACCGGCCGGAGGGAATCGGCGTCGGACCGCACTTGCGGCGAACCCTGGTGGCCCAGCTGCGCCACTGGAACCGAGCGGCGTCCGGCACTTGACGAAACAGACCGGTCTGTCTAGTCTGACGTAGACAGACAGGTCTACTCACAAGGTGGTTTCCCGAGATGACGACCAGAGCAGTCCTCGAGCAGGCAGCTCCAACCGCGAACGTCCAGCGCGGCCTCCGGCTGCAGGGGCGGCCGGCCGTGTTCGTGCTGGCCTCGCTGATCGTGGCGCTGCTGGCCTCGTCGGCCGCGCCTACTCCCCTTTATGCGATCTACCAGGCCACGTGGCACTTCACGCCGATCACGACCACGATCGTGTTCGGGGTCTACGCGCTGGCGGTGCTGATCGGCCTGCTGACCCTAGGCAAACTCTCCGACCACGTAGGACGCCGGCCGGTCCTCCTCACGGCCCTCGCCGTGCACGCCAGTTCGCTGGTGATCTTCGCGGTCGCCACCGGGGTGCCCGAGTTGCTCGCCGCGCGAGTGGTTCAGGGCCTGTCCACCGGTGCCGCGCTGGGCGCGATCGGCGCGGCCATGCTGGACATGGACCGCGAGCTGGGAACGTTCGCCAACTCCGTGGCGCCGGGCATGGGCACCGCGACCGGCGCGATCTTGTCCGCGCTGGCGGTCAGCTTCCTGCCTGACCCGACTCACCTGATTTACCTGGCCCTGATCGGCGTGCTCGCCGTGCAGGCGGCCGCTGTCGTCGCGATGCGCGAGACCGTCAGCCCGGCACCGGGAGCGCTGGCCAGCCTGAGGCCGGAGATCACGCTGCCGCGGACGTTGCGGGCACCGGTGCTGACCGCCCTGCCCGTGCTGTTCGCGGTGTGGGCGCTCGGCGGGTTCTACGGAGCGCTCGGCCCCGCGCTGGTGTACACGCTGACCGGCGGTGCCGGCGTGGTGCTCGGCAGCCTGAGCCTGTTCTCGCTGGCGGCCTCGGCGGTCGTCGCGATCGTCGCGCTGCGCAAGGTCGCTGGTCGCACCGTGATGCTGGTCGGTATCTCGGCGCTGGTCCTCGGGGTGGCCGTGACCGTGCTGGCGGTGAGCCTGGGGTCCATAGCGGTGTTCTTCGCCGGCTCCGTGATCGCCGGCGTCGGGTTCGGCAGCGGCTTCCAGGGCGGCATCCGCACGGTCGTCCCGCTGGCCAAGGCGCACGAGCGGGCCGGCGTGGTCTCGCTGCTCTACGTGGTCTCTTACCTTGGGCTGGGCGGCCCTGCGGTCGTGGCCGGGTACGGCGTGGTGCACGGAGGCGGGCTGATCGAGACGACCCGCTACTACGGTCTCGCGGTGATCGTGCTGGCCGTGTTGGCCCTGGCCGGCCTGGTCCGGCGCTCTACGATGAACAGATCGGTCTAGGAAGGTGGCCATCGCGATGGCTATCAAGGAAGCAAGCGGAGTCCGGCAGTCGGCGCGTGACCGGCTGCTGGACGCGGCGAACGAGCTCTTCTACAACGAGGGCGTGCACACCGTCGGCATCGACCGGATCATCGAGCAGGCGGGCGTGGCCAAGGCCTCCTTGTACAAGAGCTTCGGCAGCAAGGACGAACTGGTCCGGGCTTACCTCGACAAGCGCAGGTCGAACGTCGTCCGGATGATCACCGCGGCGGTGGAGCGCTATGACACGCCCCGGGAGCGCCTGCTGGCCGTGTTCGAAGCGCAGGGTGAGTTGTTCGCCCGGCCTGGGTACCGCGGCTGCGCGTTCGCCCGGGCGAGCGCGGAGTCTCATCCGGGCGACGTGGCCGAGCAGGCCACCGATGACTACCGCCGCTGGGTGCGCGGCCTGCTGACTTCGCTGGCAGCCGAGGCCGGGGTGGCCGAGCCTCCGGTGCTGGGCCGGCAGTTGCACCTTCTTTACGAAGGCAGCGGGCAGGCGGCGCGGATGGATGGCGATCCGGCCTCGGCGGAGGTTGCGCGCTCCATCGCCGAGGTCCTGCTCGACGCCGCTCTGGGCGGCCAGGACGGCCGGGACGGCCGGGACGCGGTTTCAGGCGTCCCTGGTCATCATTCGCCAGGCGCCTAGCATCGTCCACGCGGCCAGCCAGGCGACTAGGACGATGACGGCTTGGGTGCCCGACTCGGCGTACCGGAATGACCCTGATCCGGGCCCGCCAACGCCTCCGGTCACCCCCGGCAGCGAAGCCGCCACCGGCAGCCCGCCGGGTTCCAGCCGCGCCAGCGCCAGCCCGACCACTGAACGCCGCAGAAACTGCAGGTGCGGAAGGGTGACGAAGGCGAGAACGGGCGTCACGATCAGCTGGAACGCCAGCAGCAGGACCACGGGGCCGGTCCGTTGCCCCATCAGCGAGGCGAGCCCGAGTCCGATGACGAAGATGACGCAAGCCTGAAGCTCGATCCACAGCCCGGCCTTGATCATGAGCTCGACTGACGGCGCCAGGGGCATGCTGGCGTAGCCGCGGTAGTCCTGGTCGGCGATCTTCACGGCCAGCGCTTCTAGCCTCGGGGACGCGGCTTTAGCCGGGAGGATGGTCGACTTCGACCATTGCGGTGCGGCCGCGCACGAGGCCAGCTGAGGAAGGCGCCCGTGGTACGGCAGCGCGCAGATGACCGGCTCGGCGTGCTCCCTGGCGAAATTGACGAACTCGGTCCGGGTCAGTCCGGCCGGGACGTTCAGGTCCCAGTCATCGACAAAGGCCGGCTTCGCGAAGACGGACACCGCGCACACGACGGCGTAGCTGATCGCCAGGAGCGGCACGATGATCGCCAGGCCGGCCGGAATCCGGGCCAGGAACAGCGCCAGCCGGGACCGGCCGGTAATCACCAGGTGCC
>DATNFM010000061.1:0-12630 GCA_035606435.1 Streptosporangiaceae bacterium
GGGGGGGCCGCAGGGGAGGCGCGGCTGGGCGAGGGCGGAGGCGGTGTGTGGATGGGGGAGGGACTGGCGTGCTAGACGGCTACGCGCCTACTTTCCAGAGGTCGGTCGAGCCGGCGTGGTCGCCGGTTGCGAGCAGTTGGCCGTTCGGGCTGAAGGCTACCGCCCAGACCCTGGGCGGGCCCGAATACGGGCTGGTGGTGAGGGTGCTGGTGACGGTTCGGCTGGCGAGGTTCCACAGGTAGGTGCTGCCGTCATGATCGCCTGTGGCCAGCGTCTGGCCGTCGGGGCTGAAGGCGACCGCCTCGACGCCAGGCTGGCTTCCGGGATCAGGGAGCGTGGCGACCAGGCTGCGGGTGGAGACCTGGTACAGGTAGGTCCTGCCGTCGTAGGAGCCGGCCGCGAGCAGTTGCCCGTCCGGGCTGAAGGCCACCGAGTCGACCGCGTTGGTGGTGGCGAACGTGGCGACCGCCGCACCCGACGGGATGCTCCATAGATAGGTGTCGTGGTTGTAGTCACCGGCAGCGAGCAGGCGACCGTCCGGACTGAACGCGAGGGTATTGATGCCCTGGCTGTCCGGATCGGTGATCGTCTTGATCAGCGAATGACTGGCCGCGTTCCAGAGGTAGATGTGATGGTTCTGATCGCCGGTGGCGACCAGCTTGCCGTCGGGGCTGAACGCGACCGCCAGCACGCCTTGCGACTGCGGGTCGGGGATCGCGTCGATCAGGTGGCCGCTCGCGGCATCCCACAGATAGAAGTCGTGGTTGGCGTCGGCGGTGGCCAGCGTGCCGCCGTCCGGGCTGAACGCGACCCCGAGTACGCCCTTGGAGCCGGTATCGGGCAGCGTCTTGATCGGCTCCCCGCTGGCGGTGTCCCAGAGCGTGGTCGACCCGTCGGCGCCGCCGGCCGCGAGCGTGCCGTTCGCGCTGAACGCGACCGCGTAGATGCCGGGTGCCCCGGCCGGCGCGAAGGCGCTGACCGGAGTCGGTGCCGCGGGATCAGAGGAGTCTGGCTGCGGAGTGGTGCCAGTGGCGGGTGCTGACGGGGACGTGGAAGGCGAGCGGTGCCGGCCTCCCGTCCGCGAGGCCTTCTGCGACGACAGCGAGTCACCGGAACCCTTGCGATGGCCCGCTCCGGCCGCGGCCGGTCTCGGCTTGGCCGAGGCCGGCCAGCCGGTGATCACGTGCACGAGGCCGAGCCCGGCGGCGATCACGACCAGGCCGATCAGCGTGCCGATGAGGCCTCGGGCCGAGCGCGACCGTGAGCGGGGCGGCGACTGCCGCGGTGGCGGCGGAGCGGACAGGCCCGCCCCCGCGGTCATCGTCAACTGGCCCGACAGGCGGGCCGGGTCAAGATCAGATCGGCTGTAGGCCGCCGGAGCGGGCCCGCTGACCGGGGCGGGAACTTCGAACGGGAGAGCAGCCACCGCCCGTCCGGCCAGCGCGTCGGTGAGCGCGCGGGCAAACTCAGAACAGCTTCGATACCGGTCGTCGGGAGACTTCGCGAGAACCTTGACGAACACCTGGTCGAGGGCGCCGCCGAGTTCCGGGCGGAGCGAGCTGAGCAGCGGCGGCTCGGCCCACAGGTGGGCGGCGATGATGGCCGGGCCGCTGTTGCGGCGGTAGGGTGACAGGCCGCTTAGCATCTTGAACGCCGAGCAGCCCAGCGAGTACTGGTCGGCGCGGCCGTCCAGCGACTTGCCCTCGATCTGCTCGGGCGAGATGTAGTCCATCGTGCCGACGAACAGCCCGCTTGGGGTCGGTCCGCTCGCCCGCAGCATCTCCTTGCTCAGCCCGAAGTCGGAGATGTAGACGTGGTCGGGCCGGTCGTCGTCACCGCCCGCGTCGAGCAGCATGTTCTCCGGCTTGATGTCCCGGTGCACCAGGCCGCGCGCGTGCGCCTGGTCGAGTGCGGAAGCGGCCTGCCTGATGATGTCGGCGACCCTGGCCGGCGGAACCGGGTTGTCCCGCACCAGCGCGCTGACGTCCCCGCCGTGAACAAAGCGCATCGCGATGAACAAGACGCCGTTCACCTCGCCCGCCTCGTAGATGGGGACGATGTTCGGGTGATCCACCGCGGCGGCGGTCCGCGATTCGCTGATGAATCGCGTCTTGTAGCTCTCGTCGGCCGCGTGCTCGGGCGCGACGATCTTCAGCGCGACCGTGCGGTTAAGCCGCACGTCATGAGCCCGGAAAACGACGGCCATACCGCCCCGGCCAATCAGTTCCTCAAGCTCGTACCCGGCGGTCAGCATGACCTCGGCCAGACCGCGCGCTACCCACCAAGGGGCCGGACTATCCATGTCCCCCACTCCCCATTCCCCCCACGCTCGCGCATTAGTGTAATTGTCGGGGCCAATCGGCGGGGTAATACGGGAACTCACCTGTGACGGGCGGACAGTAACGAGGACATGGAGCCAACTCTGCGTGCTCGCGTGCGCGCGGGTGACCCGGATGCGTTCGGCGCGCTGCTCGGCATCGCGCTTAACGTCACCCGCAATGTCACCCGGGCCGCCCGCAGGCATCAGGCGGCGATGAGCCGGCTTCCGGTCCCGCCTCCTGAGCCGGACTTCGCCGAGGGCCTGGCCAGTCAGCTGGATGATGCCGCTGAGCTGCGCAGAGTGCTAGCTGCGCTCGACGGGCTCAGGCCCGGAGAACGCGAAGTGATCGTGCTCTGCGTCTGGTCGGGCCTGGACTACGCGGCGGCCGCCGAGGCGCTCGGCGTGCCGGTCGGCACCGTGCGCTCGCGAATGTTCCGGGCCAGGGACAAGCTGCGACGGGCCGCCCCCTCGGAACCGGCTCTCGGCCGCGGACAGATAGAAGGTGACCGCGAGCCCGCGGTCCGGTCGATGCGGGAGGTAACCCGATGAACGCCAACGACTCGCGCTTGGATCAGGAGATCACCGACCTGGCTCGGATGCTGCCAGTCATGGCCGAACGGGACCTGCCGGCCGGCCGGCAGCATCTCCTTAAGGAGCATTTGATGGCTGAAGTTCAAGCCGCAAAGCCCAGGTTCCGGTCTGTTAGCTTTCCGAAATTCAGGACTGGCATAGTCGCGATCGCATCAGCGGTCGCCACGCTGGCGATCGTGGTGACGCTGACGACTCTGGGTGCCCTGGCCAGGCACGCTGGTCCGGGCGGCGGACCGGGCAGCAGTCACGTGACGGCGGCGACGCTGCTGAACAAGATCGCCGTCCGGGCCGAGCACGCGCCCGCCCCGAAACCGCGGGACGACCAGTTCACGGTCGTGGGACTCAAGGTCGGGACTGGCGGTCCGAAGCTGGAATCGGAAATAACCTGGACGTCCGTATCGAACATCTGCACTCCCAGCCTATTTCGAGCCAACGGTGACAACGGGATCGGCCTTGGTCAGATAAAACCGTGCCCCAGCATTGGCTCGATTGACGGCCCGACCTACCGCCTGCTTGAAACGCTGCCCACCGACCCGAAGAAGCTGCTCGAGCTCATCAAGACCGCGAAGCCGCGTCCGGTCGAGAGCGTTGCGGTCGCGGTGCCCGAACGGCTCGGCCCGAGCGCACGGGAGTTCGAGAGAATCGGCAACCTGCTCGACGGCGCCATCGCGCCGCCCAAGCTGTTTGGGGCGCTGTACCGCGCCGCCGCCATGATCCCCGGCGTGACCGTGGTCCAGCACGCCGTGGACGCGATTGGCCGGACTGGAATCGCGGTGGCGTTTACCCACGACGGCGTCCGGTCAGAGTGGATCTTCAACCGCAAGACCCTCGATCTGCTTGGTGAGACGGATGTCTGGGTCTCCGATGGCAAGGTGCGGAACGAGACGGCGATCACGCTCCGCGGCATCGTCGACCACAAGGGTGAGTTCCCTAAGTCCCACTAGTTCGAATTGCCCGGCTTGGCGGCTCCGTGGTGTGCCGCCAGGCCGGGTCTGGTAGAAGAATGGCTATGTCGAGCATGCCTGGCGCCAGCGCCTACACCTGCCCGTACTGCCGGATGACGAGCCAAGGGGACGGGCACACCTGCCCGCGCTGCGGCGCTCCGATCGACATCCGGCTGAAGATCTCGAACTCCGGTTGGGTCAAGCAGCCCGCGATCCGTGACATGGCCCGGATCAGGTTCAACCGGTCCACCTGCCAGATCAGCGGCATGTTCGTGCCGGCCGCCGAGATGAAGCTCGACGCGGAGGACTGGGTCTACTTCTCGCACCACTCGCTGCTGCACGCCGACACCCAGGTCAGGCTCGAAGCGATCAAGATGGCCGGCGGCTGGAATCGCAGGCTAGCGGGGATCCCGCTGATCATGATGAAGGCGCAGGGCCCGGGCTTCATCGCGTTCAGCGCGAACCGGCCAGGCGAGACGCTGGCGATTCCGTTGCAGGCGAACCAGTCGGTCGACGTAGTCGAGCACCGGCTGCTGCTGGCCACCGGCAACGTCGGCTACCAGTGGAATCAGTCTGGGGTCTGGTTCTCGACCAAGAGCGGCGACGACACCGAGACGCATTACCCGCTTGGCCGGTTCATCGACCGGTTCACCGCGCACAACATGCCCGGCCTGCTGCTCCTGCACGGACCGGGCAACTCGTTCGTCCGCGATCTCGCCCCCGGCCAGCGGATCCTGGTTCAGCCGGGCGCGCTGATCTGGAAGGACCCGTCGGTGCAGATGTTCCTGCACTTTGAGTACCCGAGGGGCCGGTACTGGTTCTCCTCGGCCAGGTGGCAGGCCAAGTCGATCTGGCTGACGCTTCAGGGTCCGGGCCGGATCGCGATCCAGTCTGCCTTCCACCACCTGCATCAGGTCGGTTCGGTCTACCGGAGCTCGAACTCAACCAGGCAGCAGTGGTAGTCACTCAGAGATGTTCACCTTGGCGACGATCTTCGTCGGGGTGACCCTGATCAGCATCTCGGGCGGGACCGCGTTACGGCGGCCGAACTCCTCGGCCCGGTCCGCGCCCATGTAGCGGCCGCCGATCCTGATCGACCAGCGCAGCAACTCGTCCGGCTCGACCGAGGTCTGGGCGAGTCCGGCGACGGTCAGGAAGTTGAACGGCGGCCGTTCGTCGTCCCAGCACAGCGACACCCGGGGATCCCGCAGGATCGCCTTGCCCTTGATCGTGTCGGCCGAGGTCATGAACATGATCTGGCCGCCGTCCAGGTCGACCCAGACCGGCGCGACGTGCGGGGCGCCGTCGGCCCTGACCACCGCCAGCTTGGCGGTCTTAGCCGGTGCCGCCAGCACGAACTCTTGCCACCAGCCTGGCGGCGCGTCGGAATAGCCCACGAACTCAGCACCCTACCGGTTTGTCCGACCCTCGGGTTAGCCTGCGCGGTGAGCGGCAATCAAGGGAGCACTATGGCGGACGACGCGATCAAGGTCAGGGCCAATGCGACCGGCCTGCTCGACTGGCGCCGTCGGGTGGCGGCCCTGTACGCGCGGATCAGGGCGAGCGAGGCGCCCCCGGCCGCCCATCGGCTCTGGATCGACGAGCGGAATCGACTGCTACGCGACCACCCGGAATCGCCGATCCCAGCCGATGATCGAGCCGGCTTCACCGGAGTGCCGGTCGCGCCATACGACCCGGCGCTGCGGTTCACCGTGGCCGTCGACACCGATGTCGAGCCCGCCAGGATCGAGGCGCAGACCGGTACCGACGGCAAGGTTCCGTTCGAGCGGGCCGGGGTCGTGCACGTGCCCGGGATCGGAGACCTGGACGTGTGGTGGCTGGCCAGCTACGGCGGCGGCATCTTCGTCCCGGTGAAGGACGCCAGCGATGCGACCTACGAAGGCGGCCGCTACCTGCTCGACACCGTCAAGGGCGCCGACCTCGGCGGTATCGACGGTGACCTGGTGCTCGACTTCAACTTCGCCTACAACCCATCCTGCGCATATGACCCGGCCTGGGCCTGCCCGCTGGCCCCGCCGGGCAATACCGTACGTGTACCGATCAATGCTGGTGAGCTGTACGGAAAGCGGGCGACATGACCAGACGAGGCCTTGCAAAGGCCTGCGTGCAACTGATCCTTAGCGCGCCTTCGGCAGCTCGAACGGCAGCCCGAGCCGCGGGAAGATCTCGGTCCCCAGGACGGCGCCGTCCTCGCCGAACTTGCGCAGGATCTCGGCGGTCTGGAATCCGGTAACGGCGGCGATCCGGTCGCCCTCCAGGGTGAGTACGTCCACGACCGCGCCCCGGTAACAGCCCTGGTCTTCGTCGTAGAGGTAGCAGCCGACCGCGAGCTGGCCGTTCGCGCTGGTCGTGCGGTGCTGCCAGTCCGCGCTGAGCACCCACTTGGTGAGGAACTCGGTGATGCGGTCGCGGCCGTAGTACCAGGTCGGGCTGGGCGGCATCGACCAGGTCGCCTCGGTGGTGAGCATGTTCACCAGGACCTCGGTGTCGCCCCGCTCAATCGCGTCCGCATAGCGCTGCGCGAGCGTCTTAACCTTCTCATCGCCCAGCGAGCGGAGGCAGGTCTGCTGACTCTGCGCCGGCAGGAGTCCGGAGATCGTCGCCCGGGCCCGCTGAAGCGCGCTGTTGACCGCGGGAACCGACGTCGATAGCTGGCTGGCCGTCTCGGCCGCCGAGAATCCGACGACCTCGCGAAGGATCAGCACGGCCCGCTGGAGCGGCGGCAGTTGCTGCAGGGCGACCACGAAGGCCAGCTCCAGGCTCTCCCGCAGCTCGTAGCGGGCCTCGGGCGACTGCTCGACTTCGGAGGTGAGCGTCCGGTCGGGGAACGGCTCAAGCCAGATCGGCTCGGTCACCGCCTCGGCCGGGCCGTCGCCTGGACCAGCGGGCAAGCCGTGCCCGGCCGAAAGCTCCCGCCGGGCCCGGCGACGGGCGAGGTCGATCGCGGTATTGGTGACGATCGAGTACAGCCAGGAGCGCACCGAGCTGCGGCCCTCGAAATTGTCCAGTGCCCGCCAGGCGCGCAGCAGCGCATCCTGGACGGCGTCTTCGGCGTCGGCGAATGAGCCGAGCATCTGGTAGCAGTGCGCGGTCAGCGCGCCTCGGTGCACCCCGATCAGGTCACCGAACGCGCTCTCGTCGCCCTGCCTCGCTAGCTGAAGCAGGGCTTGCTCATCGGCTCGAAAGTGACTGTCGACGCTCACCGTCCTTAGGCTAGCCCTGCCAGCTGACAGCCGTCATGGCGCCGGGTCAGCTCGCCTTGACCTTCCCGTCACGGGAAGGCCTACGGTCGATTGCGTGGCTACGGAAGATCAGATGCTGAGCATCGGCCAGTTCGCCCGCGCCTGCGGGTTGACTGCCAAGACATTGCGGCACTATGACGCGATCGGGCTGCTCGCGCCGGCTGTCGTCGAACCAGTCACCTGTTACCGGCGCTACCACCCTGACCAGGTCGACGAGGCCAGGCTGATCCGCAAGCTGCGTGCGGTCGAGCTGCCGATCGTCGAGGTCAGGCGGCTACTCGGGATCTACAAGCAAGACGCCGACGCGATGACCGCAGAACTGGTTGAGCACCGCAGGCGGCTGGACAGCAGGGTGACGCGATTGCAGCACCAGATCCACCAGATCGACCACCTTATTAAGGAGAAAGGCTGGCAGGACATGGGTGAGAAGGAGCAGTTCACACTCGACCCGGACGTCGAGCGCAAGGTTGCGGCGAAGCTATTCAACCGCGTCTGGGAGTTGCTCGAGACGGAGAACCGCACCGAGGCTGAAGATGCGGAGATGATCCACTCCGCGCACGCGTCGGCCTGCCACTGGATGGTCGTTGGCAAGCCGGAGAACCGGGCCAGGGGCGAATGGCAGTGCTCGCGGGTCTACTCGGTGCTCGGCCACGCGGAGGCCGCGATGTTCCACGCCCAGAAGGTGCTCGAGATCTGCCAGCGCCACGGCTTCGGCGACTTCGACCTGGCGTTCGCCTACGAGGCGCTGGCCCGGGCGGCCGCCGTGGGCGGTGACGGCGATGAGTCGCGCCGATGGGCGGAGTTGGCCAGGGCCGCGGCTGCGGAGATCGCCGGTGATTTCGACCGCGAATTGGTGCTGAGCGACCTGGAGACCATTCCCGCAGCGGTCTGACCTGGTCCCTGTCCGGGCGGGGTGATGTGAGGGCGATGTTGGGGCTGTGTGCCTGGGGCTGACCGGCGATTTCCCGCACTCTTGAGGGGACGGCGGTAACGCCGGTCAGGTCTAGTTAACCCGAAGACCTTTCCCCGCAGGAGCCCGCGAAGGCCGCCCCCCGTCCAGCCTTCGCGGGCTCCGTCTTGCCCGGCCCGGTCTGGCCGGCGAACTGGTACTGTCCGGTCACGGCAAGGGGGGAGTGATGGGCATCAAAGCGATTACCGGACAGGTCCGCGCGCCGTCGGGACAACCGGGCCCACTGCGGTCGTTCGACCCGCGCACTCTCGGCGATCTGGAATACAAGGCCTGGGTCGGCTACTACCTGCGGGACTGGCCGCAGGTGCTGTCGGCCTCGGTCGGCTTGGTGCGGGTCGGCTTCGGAATGGACTGGATCAGGACGCTGCACGGCGCCTGGCTGGTGCTGCGCGCCAATCAGGTCTGGGCGCCGTATCCGGACAACGACCCGGAGAAGGCGCGAGCGCTGATGCGGCGGTTCTACGCGCTGGTCAAGCTGTCCTACGGCAAGCCGGCGAACCCGGCCAAGGCGGCCGAGCTTGAGGTCGACTGGTGGCGCGCGCACCGGGAAAACCAGCACCGGGCCGGCCCGCGCGGCGACGGCGAGGCGAGCGAGTTGGTCGAGTCGCTGACCCGGCTGTACTGCTATCTGTACGGCGAGCCTGAGGCCGAGGTCCGGTCGGCCGCGGTCCACCGCGCGCACGCGATGGACCTGTCGGACCAGTGGATCGACGAAGGCTGCCAGCCGGACAGCCCGTTGCTGCCGCTCGAGCACGCCGCGCTAGTGCGCGCCTATGCCGCGTTGCTCGCCGCCGTGCATCACTAATCGACGAGGCGGTGATCGTCAATGGCCTCGACCTCCACTGCGATCTCGGCCACGGTGGCGGTCGCGATCTCATCGATCAGCACGAGCACGGCCAGCACGACGACGATGCCCTCGACGATCAGCGCGGTCACACCGAGCGGCTCGAGCCAGTTGCCGACGTCGCCTGGATCGCCGGGCATCGTCACGCTGCGAGTCAGGACGTAGCCGAGCGCGGCCGACAGGCAGATCGCGCCGGCCGCCAGCCAGGGCAACCGGCCCGGCCTGACGAGCAGCCACATTCCGCAGACCGGGCCGGCGATTGCGAGCCCGCAGAAGCCGGCGGTCAGCCACGCGGCTCCGCTGAGCTGACCCTGGATCTCGAGCGCGTGGATGATGCCGACCGCCATGAGGCCGATCGCGGCGACTGCCCTGATCGCGGCGTCGGCGGGCTGACTGGGCGGGTACTGATGGTGCGGGTACTGGCTGGCCGGCTGTTCGCGCGTGCGAACCCGCGTCATGGCGATACCCCCGGTGTGATGAGAACTCGGCTTGACCGATGTACATCATCACGTTGGGGGTGGCGGTCTGGTTCAAATTTGTAGCCGAGAAATTACTTAGAGTGACGATCTCGGGAGTTGCCCCGGGCCGGAGTTGCGGGGGAACCGGGGAACGAAGCCCCGCAAATTTTTCTTCCAAGAGATTGAAAGGTCCCTGCCGCCGGCCTAGGCAGTGGCAGCAGTACTGGCAGCGGCAGGGACGCTTGGCTCCGGCGAAACCCAGGCCCGCACGGCCCCGCCGGAAGTCTGTCGGCCGTCAGTTCGGGCCGCTCCAGGACTTGCCGTTCCAGTGCAGGATCGCGCCCGCGCGCTTGACCGGGTGGCAACCGCCGCGGTCCGTGGTCTGGCCGACCGCCCAGATGTCGTTCGCCCGGGTGCGCTTGGGTCGCGCGAGCTGGTCTTTCATGTGCGGTCGCCCCTGCCTGCGGCCGGCGGTGGAGGGCCGCCGGTAATCCGGGCCGGGACAGGGCGCCAGCTAGCCCGCCAGCGCATCCCGGTCGTTAGTAGACGCACGGCTCAGGTGATCGGATTACAGCTCGCGGGAGGCTAATTTTCCGGGGGACCGACGGCGATGTCGTGCACTATCTGGGGTTGTTTGGCTGGATATTTGACCGCGTCCAGGCTGAGCTGGCGGATCACGGCGTCGATCAGGTCGAACGCCTCGGAGTAGCCCGGCGTGGACCCGGTTTGATGCCAGCTCAGGTAGACGTGTTCGCTGCCGCCGTCGGCTTCGACCGTCAGGGTGCGGATGGTCGAGTCTGGCGGCAGCGGCCGGGCGGGCGGGACGTTGGGGAAGCCGGCTCGCGATAGGTCGGCCCACAATTGGGAGAGCGCGTCGGGGTCGATGCGGCCCGTCCAGGTTCCGGTCGGCCCGGCTGGGCCGGGGCGGGAGAAGAAGTGGTCCAGGCGAGCGGTGCCGTCTGGGCGGATCACCAGTTCGCTGCGTCCCCAGGGGTCGGTCGGGCTGTGCTCGTTCCCGACTCGGTAGCGGATGGTGCGGCCGGCCACGGCTACGGCTGTTCGGGCTCGGTCGGCTCTGCGGGCTCGGTCGGCTCTGCGGGCTCGACCGGGAAGGTGCCCTTGAGGAGGGTGATCGCGGCGCTGGCCTGGCTGCGCAGGACCGCGGTGATGGCGGGGGAGTCCAGCAGCTCGGAGTAGAGCGCGATCGCCCGGTCCGGGTCCCAGCCGGCGACGGCCTTGATCGCGGCGGCGCGGACGACCAGATCATCGTCGGCGAGAGCGCGATCAATGAACGGCCGGGCCGCGGGGTCGTTCTGTCGGCCGAGCGAGCTCACCGCGTTGTACCTGGTCAGCCAGTCTTCGTCATCGATGTGCTGCGCCAGGGTCGGGATCGCCCGAGGGTCGGCGACGTCACCGAGGATGGCGAGCAGCGTGGTCGACATGTCCAGGTCAGCGATGCCGTCGACGAACGCGGAAGGCGCCGCCGAGGCCACGATCGCCAGCGCCGAGGACCAGCGGTCGACTGCGTCGCGCGAGGAAACTTCGGGGATCGGATTCGGCAGCGGGTCGGCCGCCGTGCCGTACCAGAGCCCGAGCAGCCGCTGCACGCCTGCCTCACCGGTAGAGGCCAGCGACTCGGCCGACTTGGTGTCGGTCTGACGGAGATAAGCGGCGATCGCCTCATCGACTGCGATGGTTTCCGGCATAGCGGCAATCGTAGTGAGATTGGGGTCCGGTCTCTGTCGGTTCGCCGGCTCTGTCGGTTCGCCCCCGGCCGGTTAGCCCGCGAGCCAGTTCCGCGTGGCCCGGGGACCCGGCCTGCCGGCGCTATTGCACAGATCGTCAGACTGGAGGCGCAATCGGCGCAGCTGGCGCGGCGGCGGCCGGCGAACGGCTCCAGCGCTCAAGAGCGGCTGAGGCGAGACTGAGGGGAAGTGGTGCGGTGGCAGCGGAAGAACGGGACTGGCCGGTAACCGACGGCGTCCTGGAGCTGGGCAACCTGGAGGTCGAACGCGGCGGCGTCATCACCGACGCCCGCCTTGTCTGGCAGGCGCACGGAACTCTAAACGATGCCCGGGACAACGTGATCGTGTATCCGTGCAGCTACACCGCTAACCATACCGAGCTGCCCTGGCTGATCGGCCCGGACAAGGTCCTCGACCCGACCCGCTGGTTCATCGTCATCCCCGACATGTTCTCCAACGGCTATTCGACCAGCGCCGCCGACACGCCCGGCTACCCGGCCGTGGTCACGATGGCCGACAACGTCCGCGCCCAGCACCGCCTGCTCACCGAGCACCTGGGCGTCGCCAAGGTGGCCGCCTCCTACGGATTCTCGATGGGCGCCGGACAGGCCTACCACTGGCCCGCCCTCTATCCCGACCTCGTCGAGCGGGCAATTGTCGTGTGCGGCAGCGCCAGGACCTCGATCCACAACAAGGTGTTCCTGTCCGGCCTGCTCCGGACCCTGGAGGCCGCGCCCGAGTACCAGGGCAACGGCACGTTCAGCGCCGAACCGGTCGCCGCCCTCCGCGCCTTCGCCCACATCTACGCCGGCTGGGGCCTCAGCCAGGACTTCTACCGGGAGCGGCTCTTCGAGACCGCGCTCGGCGAACCCGACCTCGACGCCTTCCTGAAGCACGACTGGGAAGACTCGTTCGCCCAGCATCGGGCCGCCAACCTCTACGCCCAGGCGGTCACCTGGTCAGAAGCCGATATCAGCGCCAACGACCTGTACCACGGCGACCTCGCGGCCGCGCTGTCGGCGATCAAGGCCAAGGTCCTGCTCATGCCGGGCACTACCGACCTGTACTTCCGAGTCGCCGACAACGAGGCCGACCTGCCGCATCTGCGTCACGGCACGCTCGCGCCGATCCCGAGCATCTGGGGTCACCGCGCGGGCTGGCCCGACGGAATCCCAGCCGACCTGGAGTTCATGACCAGCCACGTCCGGGCCTGGCTGGACCAGTGACGTCTGGCGGTGTCGCGGGCGCCGCTCGGCCTCGTCGGCTCGGCGCACTTGACCGCGACGTCGGCCGGGTCGGTCTCGGCTGCGTCGGCATGTCCGCCGAGTACGCCCCGGCCGAGATCGACGACGAGCGGTCCAGGCAGGTCCTGGGCCGGGCAGTCCAGCTCGGGGTGCGCTTCTTCGACACCGCCGATGTCTACGGGCCGTTCACCACTGAGCGGCTCGTCGGCGGGGCGCTTAGCGGTCGCGACGACGTCCTGATCGCCACTAAG
>DATNFM010000062.1:0-28982 GCA_035606435.1 Streptosporangiaceae bacterium
CGGCAACACCGAGGTCGGCGGATACACCGAGCTCGTGAACATGACCAGGCACGACGCCAAGGTCGAGCTGGCCGCCGACGTGGGCAGGCATGGCGCTGAGGGCGTGGTGATCCAGGCCATGGACCTGCGGGTCGGCGAGCGGGAATGCCAGGCGCAGGAAGGCGCGCGCGACCACATCGTCGAGGCCACCTTCATCGGCACGGCGATCACGCACTTCAAGCGGTCGAACCGACCAGCGGAGCGGCCTAGCCTGGCGATATTGTCGCTCGATCCTGAGCGTCGCAAAGAGGTCAGGCGGCGGGGGATCAGGAACTGAGGCCGGGTTCTTGGACTGGCCCGTCGGGGGAGCGGCCTTTCGGAAACGACGCGGAAGAGCCGCGCAAATTTTTCTCCATAACCGATGTTCGGATAGCTTTTCTGGTGAGCTGATTGGCTCTGGTGCCGGACCGGGAGGCGACTGGCATGTCCGCTCCGCGGTTTGACCAGGTCTTGCCGGCTGCGGCCCGGGCCAGGCTAAGCGAGATCAATGCGTCAGGCACCTGGGCGTCGGCACTGAGCACCGAGGAATTCGCGGCGATCAAGTCGGTCGGGTTCGAGCCGGTCGGGCAGGTGCTCGGCGCGGCCGTGTACAACATCGGCTTTGGCTCCAGCAAGGAATGCCCGACCTACTGCGAGCGCCGGGTGTACAAGCTGCCGGTCTACACGATGGTTTCGTCTACCGGCGTGTGGGCGGCCTACGGGCCGCTGGTAAGCACGCTGTACGAGGCCAGGCGCCGGGCGATCGCCCGGATGTCGGCCGAGTGCGCGGCGCTCGGCGGTCACGGAATCATCGGGGTGTCGCTGGAGGTCGGGCCATTTCCCAGTGCGGGGGTCCAGAGGGGGTCGTCCCCTTATGCCAACCGCGCGGTCGAGTTCAAGGCAATCGGCACGGCCGTGCGGGCTCCGGGCGCGGTGCGGCTGAAGAGGCCGTTCACCTCAGATGTCTCCGGGCAGGAGTTCGCTAAGCTGATCATGGCTGGCCTGGTGCCGGTCTCCCTGGTGCTCGGCATCTCGATCGGGGTGCGGCACGACGACTGGCTTAAGCGGGGCCAGAGCAGGTGGACCGTCGGCAACGTGGAGGTGAAGGGCTACACCGAGTTGGTGAACCGGACCCGAGCCGATGCCAGGAACGAGCTGATGCTTGACGTGAGCCGAGTGCACGCGGAAGGCGTTGTCGTGAAGCGGATGGACCTGCGGACGAGCAAAGAGCGCTGCGAAGCCGTGACCGGAGGCCATGATCATCGCGCCGAGGTCACTATCGTCGGCACCGCGATCACGCAGTTCACCGGGGACCGGCGGGCGGCTCAGGGGCCTAGCCTGGCCGTGCTTTCGCTCGACCCCGAGCGTCGGGCGGCCCAGCGGTCACAGGCCAGGCAGGATCACCGGCAGACGATTCAGGTGCTTGAGCCTGAGCGGCAAGATAATGAGCAAGACGCGTTCAACGCATCCGAGGAGTAGCAATGACGCAGTCCACCGACCCCAGTGCTCTTGGCGTCCCGCAGGACGCGATGCTGCGGCTAGCCGAGTTGCAGCCGGGAAAGGCCGGATCGATCTTCACCTCGGACCTGACGGTCAATGAGTTCTTGCTGGTCAGAGAGGCCGGATTCCGGCCGCTGGGGCTGGTGCTCGGCAGCTCGATTTACCACGTCGGCCTGCAGGTCGGCCGGTGGAGCAAGAATCAGGAGCTCGACGTGCTGTCCCAGGCCATGTACCACGCCAGGGAGCTGGCGATGAGCCGGATGGAGGTCGAGGCCAAGACCCTTGGCGCGGACGGCGTCGTGGGGGTCAGGCTCGATGTGGAGCTGAAGGAGTTCGGCGCCGACATCGCGGAATTCATCGCGGTCGGCACTGCGGTCAAGGCGGAGCCGAATGCCGGCGGCGGCGGGGTGACGAGCTGGCTCAACAACAAGGGCCTGCCGTTCACCTCCGGCCTGTCCGGGCAGGACTTCTGGACGCTGATCCGGGCCGGGTACGCGCCGCTCGGCATGGTGATGGGCTCGTGCGTGTACCACATCGCGCACCAGCGGCTGGGCGCGGTGATCGGCAATATCGGCAAGAACGTGGAGATCGAGCAGTTCACGCAGGCGCTGTACGACGCGCGGGAACTGGCGATGACCCGGATGCAGGCCGAGGCTGAGGCGCTGCACGCTGAGGGAATCGTGGGCGTTCAGCTGCGGCAGCACTCCCATACCTGGGGCGGTCACACCACGGAGTTCTTCGCGATCGGGACGGCCGTACGGCCGCTGCGCGACGACCATGTGATCGAGCGGCCGACGATGGTGCTGAGCCTGGACGCCTAGGCCGTTGCGCTTTGGCCCCTGCGCGCGGGCCCTAGGCCTGTTCTGGGGGTGTGCTTACGGCCCTGGTCTTCCGGCGGAGGCTGGCCAGGGTGTCGCCGGTGACGGTGAGCGGGGGATTTCGTCCTTGGGTCTCGGCGGCGAGGGTGCCGTCGGGCCGGATTGTTAGCTGCCAGCGGGGTGGTTTCTGCCCGGTTTCTAGGTGATCGGCTGGCGTCTCGGGGTGGGTCACGAGTTAAGAGTAAAGCACGCATAGCACTTAGAGCACCTAGTGCTAGCGGGAGGTTTATGCAGCTAGAGGAGTGCCTACGTTGATGCCGTGCCACTCATCGATCCCATGGGTCCGGACTTCACCTACGTTCAGGTCGCTAACCATCTCGCGTCCAGGATCGAAGTAGGGGAGTTCGAACACAAGCTCCCGGCCGAGCGGGAACTCGCCGAGGAGTACGAGGTGGCCTACCAGACCCTCAGGCACGCGATGAAGGTCCTGCGCGACCGCGGCCTGATCATCACCCGCCAGGGGCGGGGCACCTTCGTCGCGCCCTCCGCGCGCCCGGCGGGGTCCCAGTAGCCGCTGGCTAGTCGGGCTGGGTGCCGCTGATGGTGCTCAGGAGGCGGTTGAGGCGGCCTCGGAGGCCTGGCGGGCAGGCGGAGGTGGGGGCGCCGAGGGCTGGAGCTAGGGCGGGGTCGCCTACGGCGAAGGTCACCAGGTGCTGGGCGGCGTCGAACGAGACCGGGTCCTGATCCGGCCGGACCGCCAGTGACTCGTGGACCAGGTCGTCGAGTTCGGGATCGCCTTGGCCGAGCGCGAAGATCGAACTGCCGGCCTTCTTGGCGTCGGCTACTCGGTCGAGCAGCGGTTCTGGTGCCGACTGGGAGCTGACGACCAGCAGGGTTTCTGACCGGCCCGCTTGCTCTAGGCGTTCGAGGCCGATGGACAGATGCGGTGGTGCGCCGGGCGGAGGCGCCCAGCGGATCAGGGTCGGCATCAGCTCGGGCAGCCCGGCGAGTTCGCTCTCGTCGGCTAGGTGCGCGGTCATGTGCCAGGGTTCCTCGTCGGGGGTGCCGACAATGAGCAGGCCCTGCGGGGTCCTGGCGCGGTGGCGCAGTGCTCCGGCGAACTGCCTGGTCCGATCCAGCCAGCCGGTCGGAGCGAGCAATGCCCGCAGGGCCTCCACCTGAGCGTTGTGCATCTACCCATGCTGCCTGACTCGCTGGCCGGCCGCATCAGGACCGAGTCGGCCGGGTGTCCGGGGCGTCGCGCGGCGCGCCGCCCGGGGCCGAAGGGGCCGGCTGGTTGTGCGAGTCTAGCGATGTAAACGCGACGCACCGTCCGATCACGGAGGCTTACCGATGAGCGCTGCCCATGTTGGCTACGCAGCGATGCTTGAGCAGTTCGGGCCGATTGAGGTCACCGAGTACACGGTGGCGGCTGAGGCCGCTGGTTTCACCGGCGTCATGGCCGCCGATCACTTCCAGCCCTGGGTGCCGAGTCAGGGTGAGGCACCGTTCGTCTGGAACGTGCTGACGGCGATGGGTGAACGGACCACCGGTGACCTGGGCCCCGGAGTCACCTGCCCGTCGTTCAGGTTCCATCCGGCGATCGTCGCGCAGGCCTCGGCGACCCTGGCCGCGATGTATCCCGACCGGCACTGGCTTGGCCTTGGCTCTGGTGAAGCGCTCAACGAGCACGTCGTGGGCGGCTACTGGCCCGAGGCGCCCGAGCGGCTTGAGCGGATGTGGGAGGCGATCGAAGTTATCCAGAAGCTGTTCAGCGGCAAGGACGTCAAGCACCGCGGGCAGCACTTCCGGATGGAGACCTGCCGTCTTTGGACCCTGCCCGCCACTCCGCCGCCGATCTACATCGCCACGGCTGGCCCGGTAACCGCCAAGAAGGCGGGCCGGCTGACCGACGGGATCATCACGCCAGGGGCGCCGACCGACAAGATCGCCGGGTTGCTGGCCAGGTTCGACGCGGGCGCGCAGGAGGCCGGCCGGGAGGCTGGCAGCCAGGTCAAGATCGTGCAGCTGCACATGTCGTGGGCGCAGACCGATGAGCAGGCGCTGGCCAACGCGGTCGCGGAGTGGCCGAACGGCGGCATGAAGTTCCCCAAGCAGGACATCAAGTCGCCTTTCGACTTCGAGCAGATGGCGAAGCTAGTGCGGCCGGAGGACTTCGAGGGCCGGATGCTCATCTCTTCTGACCTCGATGCCCACCGGGCCGACATCCAGCGGTACCTGGATCTCGGCATCGACCGGATTTACCTGCACAACGTCGGCCGGAACCAGCGTGAGTGGATCGAGGCGTTCGGCCGCGACGTGCTGCCGAAGCTGACGAGCTGACGAGGCGGCGAGCTGACGAGGCGGCGAAGCGGCGAGGCGGCGAAGTCGCCACTAGCGGTTGGCCCGGGGCGTCGTGGCCCCGGGCCGGGTAGCGGCGGAGTTAGCGGTAGCTGTACTCGGGGCCGGGGTAGGTGCCGTTCAGCACCTCACTGGCGAACTCCTGGGCGGCGTGCTTGAGAAGGCCGGCGGCGTCGGCGTAGCGCTTGGCGAACTTAGGCACCCTCGGGCTCAGCCCAGCCATGTCCTGCCAGACGAGCACCTGGGCATCGCAATCCGGGCCCGCGCCGATCCCGATCGTCGGGATCGCCAGCGTCTGAGTTACCTGGGCCGCGAGTTCGGCGGGCACGCATTCGAGCACGACCGCGAACGCTCCGGCCGCCTGCACTGCCTTGGCGTCTTGAAGCAGTCGCGCGCCGTCTTCGCCCCGGCCCTGCACCCGGTAGCCGCCAAGCGCGTGCACGGACTGCGGGGTGAGGCCGAGGTGCGCCATCACCGGGATGCCGGACGCGACGAGATCTTCGACCGTCCGCACGACCTTGTGGCCGCCTTCCAGCTTGACCGCGTGGGCGCCGGTCTCCTTCATGAACCGGATCGCGGTCTCGACCGCGGTCTGGGTGCAGGCCTGGTAGGAGCCGAACGGCAGGTCGGCCACCACCAACGCGCGCTTCGAGCCGCGCACGACGGCGGCGGTGAGCGGGATGAGCTCGTCGACGGTCACCGGGATCGTGGTGTCGTGGCCGTAGACCACCATCGCGGCCGAGTCGCCGACGAGCATGACCGGGATGCCCGCCTCGTCGAAGACCCGCGCGGTGAGCGCGTCGTAAGCGGTCAGCATCGGCCACTTTTCGCCCCTGGCCTTGGCGGCGGCGAGATCGCGGATGGTGACGCGCCGGGTGCTCGCGCCACCGTAGAGGGCCTGTGGTTCGGCGGGTGGTTTCTGGGCGGCCGGCTTGCCTTCTGGATGGTCCTGTGCTGAAGGCGGCGGCTCCTCGGCGGACTGACTGCCGGCCGATGGCTGGGAGTGCTGGGAGTGCTGGGACAGCATGTCTCCTCCATGTCTCGTGGCGCCACGGCGGCGTCCCCGGACGCTTTGATAATGACATGCCCGTCAAGCCCCCAGTAGAGCGGATCACCTACCGCAGAAGTCGGCATTACGATACGATCTCGTTCCGTATCGATACGTACTGGCCCTGATCGGACGGGCGAACAACGCAGATGATCTCTGATCGCCGTAGGTGGATCGTGCTCTGCGTATTGATCGTGAGCCCGCTGCTCGGGTACGGCATCATCGGCGGCGGCGACGCCTCGTCTTGGACGCAGCGCGGGGTCCTGGTGCCGATCGCGCTTGGCCTCGCGGTGCTGGCCCCCTTCTGCGTGCACGAGTCGAGAACCGAGCATCCGGCGCTTAGCGTCCGGTTGTTCCGGGACCCGCGACTTTCTTCGGCCGCAACGGCGATCAGCCTGAACTTCTTCGCTATGGCCGGCGTGTATTTCTTTATGAGCTTCTATCGGCAGAACGTGCGCGGATATAGCCCGCTGCACGCCGGATTGCTCACCACTCCGGCAGCGATCGGCCAATTGGTCGCGGCGCGCCGAAGGGCCCCGCTGGTCAGCCGCGATGCGGGTCGTCTCGATCACGATCGCGGTCTGCGGTGCCGCGCTGATCGCGTTCTGGATACCGGGCATCCAGCAGGCCAAGCCTGTGCTGGCCGAGGAGTAGCCGGTTGATGTCATCGCTCGATGCGCCTCGGGCGCAGGATCGTCAGGCTGTTCCGGCAACCCGTGCTGCCGGTGAGCAGATAGACGAGGCTGGTGAGCCGATCCGCAAGGCCGGGCGCCCGCGCAGCATGCGCGCCGAGCGCGCGATCATCGACGCTGCCCTGGAGTTGTTCGCCGAGTCCGGCCCAGAGGGATTGTGCATAGAAAAGGTCGCCGCGAAGGCGGGCGTCGGAAAAGCGACAATCTACCGGCGGTGGCCCGGCAAAGAAGATTTGCTGCTAGACGCGATTTCAGCGATGAAGACTCCGCTACCCGAGCCTAAAGGCGAATCGGTCAGGGAAGACCTGGCCGCGCTGGTCGATGCGATTGGCCGCGAATCCACCGATCCGCGCCGGGCCCGCCAGTACGCCCTGCTGCTCGGGGAGGGAACGGCGTATCCGCGCCTGCTTGAGCGCTACCTGGAGACAGTGATCGAGCCACGCCGGGAGACGGTCAGGACGGTACTCCGGCGCGGTGTGGCCACCGGCGAGTTGCGGGAGGAGACCAACGTCGAGGTGGCCGTCGATATCCTGACCGGCGCCGTGCTGGCTAGGCCCAGGGCGGCCAGGGACCGCCCCGATCGTGGTTATGCGCGCCGGGTGGTAGACGAGCTTCTGACCGGACTCGCATCGCGATAGGTTCTAGTCTCAGCTATTAGCTCTGTTAACGACCACGGACTCAGAACGCAGGGCTAACTACACGGCTAGCGAACTCACATAGTGCCCTCACAACTGGAGCAACCCATGCGCATGACGAAGCTCGGCCACTCCTGCGTTCGTCTCGAGAAGGACGGCGTCCAGCTGGTCATTGACCCCGGCGTCTGGAGCGGAACCGATCCGCTGGCCGGGGCGAGCGCCCTGCTGATCACCCACGAGCACATCGACCACCTCGATGACGGCGTGGTGCGCGGCGCGCTCGAGCGCGACGGCGGGCTCGAACTGTGGACGGTGCCGTCGGTCGCAGAGCAGTTCACCGGTTTCGGCGGCCGGGTGCACAGCGTCGGTCACGGTGACGCGTTCACCGCCTCCGGATTCGACGTGCACGTGTACGGGCACGATCACGCGCCGATCCACCCGGACATGCCGAACGTGGCCAACGTTGGCTTCGCGATCGACGGCAATGTGTTCCATCCGGGCGACGCGTTCACGATCCCGGACGAGCCGGTAAAGACACTGCTGCTGCCGATCAGCGCTCCATGGATGAAGGCGTCGGAAATGGTCGACTTCGCGCGGGCGATCCGGCCGCAGATCAGTTACGGCATCCACGACGAGTTGCTGAATGACAACGGCCTTGGCCTGGTGCAGATGATCGCGGGCGGCCTGATGAGCGGCGCCGGCGAGTACACCCGCCTGGCGCCGGGCGAAAGCGCCGACATCTAGGCAGTTTCGGTTCGTTGCAGCAGATGAACGCGCACGTTCATCACCGGGATTCCCGGATGAGCGTGCGCGTTCGCCGTTTCAAGTACGGCATTCGCGGCAATTCCTGAGCAGATCAAAATTTGGCGCGTAAGGCTCAGCCCGAAACCCGGTGAATCCGCAGATTCACCCTGAAAAAACCCGATGAATCTGCAGATTCACCCGGCCTGAGGAACGATCTTTACCCGTTGGGCTGGGGCGGGAGTGCTAGTTGGGATCAGCGTGGCCGATGGGACTGGTGAGGTTGGTGCTGGCTGGGTACGGGCGGGCGGGTGCTGGCTGGGCACCGGTCGGCTGCGCTGGAGCGGTGACTGGACCGGCCGGTCGCCGGAATTATGACTTAGCCGGTTTGCTGGATTGAGGACTGGACGATGATGCCGTTCTGGACGACGTAGCTGCCGCTGAAGGTCTTCGTCGAGCCGTCGGTCTGGTCGGCGACCAGCGAGATCGACACGGTGTCACCGGAGACGCCAGTGATCGTCACCGTGTCGTGCGAAGTGTCCGCGAATCCATCCTTGAACTGCTGGTAGTCGCTGATGTTGTGCGCGGCCGAGTTCAGGTTCCAGGCCTTTTGGTACTGGTGGTGGTTGACCGCTCGGTAGAAGGCCTGAACGGTTGCCGCTGGCCCGAGCGGACCGGTGCTCTGATGGGTCGGTGTCTGAGACGGCGTCGTGATCGGGGAGGATGACCCGCTGTTCGGCGTGCCGGAGGGACCGATCGTCACCGTGTGCGTCACTTGCGGTCCGGCTTTGTTGCTGGCGTTGTGCAGGTGCAGCACCAGGACCGCCGAGCCGACGAGTACAGCCACGATCAGGACCCCGAGCAGGATCAGCGGACCCTTGCCGCGCCTGGTCGGCCGCACCGGGTCCGTGACCAGGGGGCCACCGCCGCTGCCTGGGTACTGCTGCGCGACCCATGGTCCGTACTGCGTGCCGTCCGGGCCTACGCCACCCGCGGTCGGACCGGCCCCGCCGGGCCCGCCGGCCCCGCCGGCCCCACCGGGCCCGCTCGGCGGTCCGCCATAACCTGAGCTGCCATAGTTAGCTGGTCCCTGCCAGTACTGATCCCCGCCCGGCCCGCCCGGCCCGCCCCGCCCGCCCGGCCCGCCCGGCCCGCCCGGAGCCGCCGGAATCGGCCCAGTGGGCGCTAGCGGAGGCGCATAACCCATACCGCCGCCCGAGTACCCGCTATCCGGCACCCCCCTCGACACCGTCGGCTCGATCCCGTCGCCGACCCCAGCCCGCCCTCCAGCGACACCAGCGATACCAGCGACTCCACCCACGCCAGGCACCAACGCGGTCGGCTCCCGCACCGGCGGCGTCAGGATCCCGGGTCCCTGCGCCCCGACCGCCCCGAGCGCGCACGCCTCCCGCAGCGCCAGGGCGAAGTCCATGCAGGTTGCGAACCGCTCCTCCTGAGCCTTGGCCAGCGCTCGCCCCAGCACCTCGTCCACGCGAGCGGAAAGCTCAGGACGAGCGGTGCGCACCGACGGCGGCGGAGCCGAGACCTGGGCCCACATCACCGCCATGTTCGCCTCGCGCCGGAACGGCGGCTGCCCGGTCAGCATCTCGAACGCGGCACAACCCAGCGCGTACTGGTCGGTCTTGCCATCGATCTGACGCCCGTTGACCTGCTCAGGCGACATGTAGTCCAGCGTCCCGAGGAACTGCCCGGTCATCGTCAGGCTCGGCGACGACACCGACTGCTTGCTCAGCCCGAAGTCCGACAGGTACACGTGATCAGACCCGAGCCCGTCGTCGTTCAGCGCAGCCAGCAGCATGTTCGCGGGCTTGACGTCCCGGTGCACGAGGCCGGCCAGGTGCGCGGTGTCCAGCGCGGACGCGACCTGCGTAATCAGCTCGACCGTCCGCCCGGCGGGCAGTTGGCCCAGCCGCTCGATCAGCGCCCGCACGTCCAGCCCGGAGACGTACCGCATCGCGATGAACAGCACATCTTCGGCTTCGCCGGCCTCGAAGACCGGGATCACATGCGGATGATCGACTGCCGCCCCGGCCCTGGACTCCCGTATGAACCGCTGCCGGAACGAGTCGTTCCTCGCCAGATCGGGACTGAGGATCTTCAGCGCGACCATGCGGTCGAGCCGGACGTCGGTCGCCCGGTACACAACGGCCATTCCGCCGCGGCCGATCAGCTGCTCGATCCGGTAACCGGCGATCCGCGCCCCGGGCGGAAAATCGCCGATCGCCGGGAGAATCTCCCCACTCAATACCTGCCTCCGAAGAGTGTCCAGGCCGGCCGGCCTATCGAGCGAAGGGCTCGCGCCACCGGTTGGTAATCGGCAGCCGCCGGTCCCGGCCGAAGTTCTTCGCCGAGATCTTCGGACCCGGCGGGTACTGCCGGCGCTTGTACTCGGCCCGGTCGACCAGCCCGATCACCCGCTGGACTAGTTCCGGATCGTGACCAGCTTCCACCAGTTCGGCCGCACCGAGGTCCTTTTCCACATAGTCGTCCAGAATCGCGTCGAGCACCGCATAGTCGGGCAGCGAGTCGCTGTCGAGTTGGCCTGGCCGGAGCTCGGCGCTCGGCGGCTTGGTGATCGAGTTCTCCGGAATGGGCTGGTCTTCGCCGGCCTGCTCGGCTTGGCGGTTGCGCCACTTGGACAGCTCCCAGACCAGCGTCTTCGGGACGTCCTTGATGGGCGCGAAGCCGCCGGCCGAGTCGCCGTACAGCGTCGAATATCCCGTCGCCAGCTCGCTCTTGTTGCCGGTCGTGAGCACCAGGTGGCCCTCGGCGTTGGACAGCGACATCAAGACCATGCCGCGCACTCGCGCCTGGAGGTTCTCTTCGGCCAGCCCGGCTAGATGCAGGTCGTCGTCGAACGCGGCCACCATCGGCGCGATCGGCACGGTCCTGGCCTGGACACCCTGCCGCTTGACCAGGTCCTCGGCGTCGGTGAGCGAGTGCGGCGAGGAGTACTTGCTCGGCATCAGCACCACATGGACCCGGTCCGCACCGATCGCGTCGGTCGCGATCGTGGCGGTGAGCGCGGAGTCGATCCCGCCGGAGAGCGCGAGGATCACCGAGGAGAACCGGTTCTTCTGAACGTAGTCGCGCGTCCCGAGCACCAGCGCCCCGTACACCTCGGCCAGATCGTCGAGCCTTGGCCAGAGCGCCCTGATCTCGGCCGGCTCGGCGGGCTCGGCGGGCTCGTCCCGTTCGACATCGGTCGTCTCGACCGGCCCCGACGACGTAACGGCCGGCAGCGTCACCCGCCGGATCGTCATCGTCGTGCCGTCGCCAGCATCGACTGGAGTGTCCCCGTCGCCCACGCTCAGGTCCGCGGGCGGCAGGTCAAGATCCACCACGACCAGCGCCTGCTCGAACTGCGGCCCGCGTGCGATCACCGCACCGGCCGAGTCGACGACGATCGAGTCCCCGTCAAACACCAGCTCGTCCTGGCCGCCGACCATGTTCACGTAGGCCAGCGCCGCCCCCGCCTCGGCCGCCCTGTGCAGGCAAAGCTCGACCCGCTCGGTGCCCTTGCCCCGCTCGTAAGGTGATGCGTTCGGCACTACTACCAGACCTGCGGCAGAGTTTTTCGCCACCAAAATAGGACCGCCGTCTTGCCAGAGGTCCTCGCAGATCGCGACGGCCACATCCACCGGCTCCCCGGAGTTCGCGGTGACTCTGAGCACCGGCAGCACATCGCCCGGCACGAAGTACCTGAATTCGTCGAAGACCCCGTAGTTCGGCAGGTGATGCTTCGCCGACCGGACCACGACCTTGCCTCCGTGCAGCACGGCGGCGGCATCCAGCGGTGCGCCGTGCGGCAGCCCGACCCGGGGCCGCAGGCCGGCCTTGCGGTCCAGGTAGCCGACCACGACCGCGATGTCGCCGAGCCCGGCCTCGCTTAGCCGCTCGGCGGTCCGCTCAAGCGCCGCGATCGCCGCGTCAACGAACGACGCTCGCAGTGCCAGGTCCTCGATCGGATAGCCGGTCAGCATCATCTCCGGGAACACCACTACCCGGGCCCCGGCGGCAACGGCACGGCCGGCCTGATCGATCACGGCCTGGGCGTTGGCGTCCAGATCACCGACGGTGGAATTTACCTGGGCTAGCGCGATGCGTATCTCAGACACCACAACAGCTTAGATCCGGGGATAACGCATTGCGGCGCCTCCCTTCCGCGATGCCAGAGGCGCGTCGCCCGGCGGGCCAGCCTGACCCGGGCCCTGGCCTGCGGCAGGCCCCGTTACATCAAGGAAACACTCACCGGGCAGACTGACTCCGTGGATAGGCAGGAAGAGTATGTGCTGCGCACACTCGAGGAGCGGAACATCCGGTTTGTCCGGCTCTGGTTCACCGATGTGCTCGGGCAGCTGAAGTCGGTCGCGGTGGCCCCGGCCGAACTTGAGGGCGCGTTCGCCGAGGGAATCGGGTTCGACGGGGCATCGATCGAGGGGTTCTCCCGGGTCTACGAGGCGGACATGATCGCCAGGCCGGATCCCTCGACGTTCCAGTTGATGCCGCTGCCGGACGGCTCGGCCGGAGTGGGGCGGATGTTCTGCGACATCCTGCTGCCGGACGGGACGCCGTCGCACGCCGACCCTCGGAACGTACTGAAGCGGGCGCTGGCCAAGGCCGCCGGGCTGGGCTTCACCTTCTACACCCACCCCGAGATCGAGTTCTTCCTGCTGCGCGAGCGGCCCGAGCCTGGCGCCAAGCCCCGGCCGATCGACCAGGGCGGGTACTTCGACCACACCCCGCACAGCATCGCCCGCGACTTCCGGAAGTCAGCGATCACGATGCTGGAGGCGATGGGGATCTCGGTGGAGTTCAGCCATCACGAGGGGGCACCGGGCCAGCAGGAGATCGACCTGCGCTACGCCGACGCCCTGAGCACGGCCGACAACATCATGAGCTTCCGGCTCGCCATGAAGGAGGTCGCCCTGGACCAGGGGGTCTACGCGACTTTCATGCCGAAGCCGTTCACCGAGCATCCGGGCTCTGGCATGCACACGCACATGTCGCTGTTCGAAGGCGACCGCAACGTGTTCTACGACCCGGGTGGTGAGTTCCAGCTCTCCAAGGTCGGCCGTTCGTTCATCGCCGGCCTGCTCAGGCACGCGGCCGAGATCACCGCCGTCACCAATCAGTGGGTGAACTCCTACAAGCGGCTGTGGGGCGGCGCCGAGCGGATCGCCGGGGCCGGCGGCGAGGCCCCGGCCTACATCTGCTGGGGGCACAACAACCGGTCGGCCCTCATCAGGGTGCCCATGTACAAGCCGAAGAAGGGCAACGCGACCAGGATCGAGTTCCGTTCGATCGACCCGGCCTGTAACCCCTACCTGGCCTTCGCCGTGATCCTGGCGGCCGGGCTGAAGGGGATCGAAGAGGACTACGCGCTCGCCCCCGGAGCCGAGGACGACGTGTGGGCGCTGACTCACTCCGAGCGGCGCGCGCTGGGCATCGATCCGCTGCCGCAGAGCCTGTCCGACGCCTGCAACGTCATGCAGACGTCCGAGCTGGTCGCCGAGACGCTGGGGGAGCACGTGTTCGACTTCTTCCTGCGTAACAAGCGCGAGGAGTGGCAGGAGTACCGCCGTCACGTCTCCGAGTTCGAGCTGGACCGCTACCTTTCCATGCTCTAGCTGTCCCGGCTCAAGGGCGTGCTGGCCAATCTGGAACCGTTTACCCGCCTTTCGCGTCATACCCCGTAGCTGTCTGCTTTCCCCGGCGTTCAGGCGAGGTACTGATGAGTGATGATCACGGAAGCGACGAGCCCGGCGCAGGCCAGACGTCGCGCGGCCTGGCCGCCATGGCCTACAGCGGCCTGGTCGTAGTCGGCCTGGCGGCCGTGACGCTGGCCGGGGTGGCCGGCACCGCCGATGCCGCGCCCGGCCTGGGGGCGCTCAAGCCGCTCACTCACACCGCCGAGAACGGCACGCCGCCGCATTCGACCCGGACGGCATCGGCCAAGCACAGCGTCGACATCTTCAAGGTGTTCTGGGACCGGGAGGCACTGAACCGCGCGTATAAGTTTGTGAGCGCGCAGCACCCGAAAGGCTGGGAGTCGGAGGGCTACGGTTCTTCCGACAAGGTGGTGCACGGCAAGAAGGTCTACTTCGAGCGGGACGTTGCCTTCTCTCTACGTCGACTGCCGGCGGGGGACGACTACGTCGACATGCAGGTCGCGGTCGTACCGCACCACGGCCATTCCTGGATCCGGGTCGATCTTCACCTCACCTGGTTTCCGCGCCGGTCGGCCGCCGAGCACCTGATCGCGAGCCACTTCAGGTCGGTGACCGCCAGCGTCTACCGGTACAACCAGAAGCCGCATCGGGTCACCCGCACGTTCAAGCAGAAGGCGATCATCGACCGGCTGACCAAGGTGCTCAACTCGGCGGAGGCCGCCCCAGGAATCGAGTTTGTGGGCTGCCCTGAGATCGACACCACCTACACGCTGAGGTTCCACCCGGTCGGACTTCAGGCGAAGGTGCTGATCTCGCCCGACGGCTGCCTGTCGATCGACGTCAAGGTCGGCCGCCACTGGCAGCCCGCCCTGGTCGACGGCGGCAACGTCGAGGGCATCATCCTCCACATGCTCCACCTTCGCCCCGAGCACCTGAAGGCCGGTATCCACCCGATCCCGCACCCGGTCAAGCCCTAGCTTTCCTCTGGTTGGGCAGCAACGCCGGCCCCGCGCTGTCACTCAGGCAGCAGCGCCGGGCCGGCGTTGCATTCAGGCGGCTAGGAGAGCTTGAGGGCGCGCAGGTGGAGGAACATGGGGATTCGCTGCCAGCGGCGGTCGCTCGGGTGGAGTTCGACGGCGGCGGCGCTGGCCGGGACCTCCCGGAGTGCCTCGATGAGCAGGCCGGCCGACTCCAGCGCCCGGGTGTAGGACTCCAGCGGGCGGTGCTCGCTGTAGAAGATCATGGGCACGTCGTCTCGGGCGAACTGATCCTGCGTCGGCCTCGGGTCCAGGTACGAGCCGGCGATCACGAACGGGGCGTCTGGCTCGCGGCGGCCCTGGAACGAGCCTGCCGTGCTGATCGGGTGCGTGATTGCCAGGTAGAGCCGCCCCCCGGGCATGAGCACGCGGCTGGCCTCGGCCACGGCCTGCGGCAGCTCGTCGAAGTCCTGCAGGCACAGGTGAGCGACGACCAGGTCGAACATGCCATCGCCGAACGGCAGCGCCGCCCCATCGCCCGTTACAGCCGGCACACTGTCCGGATGCGAGACCGCATACCCCACCATCCTCGGCGACGCGTCGACGCCGATGACCTGATGGCCGAGCTGGCGCAGTACCCGGCTGATCCGCCCTTCGCCGCAGCCCAGGTCAAGGGTCATCCGACCGGCTGCTGGCACAAATGCCAGGAGCGTCGGCAGATTGATCGTCTCGTAGGCGTAGTCGAAGCCAGGTGTTCGTGCGATCTTCGTCCAGTTGTCGGCCTCGGAATCCCAGCCCTGCCGCATCCTCATAGTCGGAGCCTGCCACAGGACTAGCAAAAGCACCGAAATCGCGCGGTCGGGATACTACGTTTTGTGAGGGTCTTGCCCTTAGACTGCTCGAAATTACCTTCTGGGACCGCAGGAGCCTCACAGGGCTGACGCCGGGATCATCGGCCCGCTGGACACGTCCGCCGCACGGCAGGAGAAGGCCAAGCTCCGCAAGGTACTCGGTCTCCCAGTAATGCGCTAATTCGGCTCTTCAAGACGGAACCGGTCCATGGTTTAGGGACGTCTTAATTGGCGGAAAGTATTGGCGCCGGCCTAGGTCTGGTTTCCGAGAGGCGCGGCGTCGTGCCAGCCAGTCTTGGAGGGCGCCGTGGGCCGGTCGGGATCTGCGATGGCGGCCGGGTTCATGGCTGGTCTCCTGGCCGCGGCCGGTGTTCTCGCCGGCTGCGGCACGGCCGGAAACAATTCGACCAGCTGCCCGCTCAACGCCCCGTTCCGTAACCAGGTAATCTTCGAGCCCGCATCGGCCAAGGCCAGGGAGCTGGTCGTGATGATCTTGTCGTGCGGCTTCGTCCAGGTGCGAGTCGACGGCAAAACCCAGCCGACGCTGGTCGATCGAGGCGATCTGCGGACGTTGATCGAGCACCTCGTCAAAGGCGCCGTCAGCCGGGCCGGCCACCGGCCGCCACCCCCGGTCTCTTGATCGCCGGCTGAGGATGGCTAACGTCTAGTTCGTGCAGGAATGGAACGAGATCCTTCAGCGGAACGCCGCCGCCTACGCCCAGGTCGCGATCGAGAACATCGGCCGGGAATTCCCGGTGGGCGCCTACTACGTGATGAACGGGCCCGGTGAGCTGCCGGACCGGGCCAGCGACCTGACCCCCGTGTTCTACGGCAGCTTCGACTGGCACTCGTGCGTGGAGATGCACTGGCTGCTGGTACGGCTCCTTCGTAAGGTGCCGGAAACAGTGCCGGTCGCCGAGATCAAGGCGACGCTGGACGGGCAGTTCACCGCCGAGAAGCTAGCCGCGGAGGCGGCGTTTATGGCTGGTCCCGACGGTTTCGGCGAACGCCCCTACGGCTGGGGCTGGGCGCTCACGCTGGTGCACGAGGTCGAACTGCTGGCGAGAGAGCTGGCCGGCGGGCAGCCGGAAGGGTCAGCGCACGCGGCGCTGGGGGAGAGCGCCAGGCAGTGGCTGGCGGCGCTGGAACCGCTGGGCACCGCGCTAGCCGGCTGCTTCCTGGACTGGCTGCCCAAGGCGACGTATCCGGTGCGGTACGGGGTGCACCAGAACAGCGCGTTCGGGCTCGGCCGGGCGCTGCCCTATGCGCAGGAGCGAACGGCGGCCGGGGACGGCCGGCTGGCCGAGGCGATCAGGTCCGCCGCCCGGCGCTGGTTCGCGACCGACAAGGACTATCCGGCCGGATGGGAGCCCTCGGGCTCTGACTTCCTGTCGGCCGCGCTGACCGAGGCCGAGTTGATGACGCTGCTGCTGCCGGCCGACCAGTTCTCCGCCTGGCTCACAGGATTCCTGCCGCGGATCGCCTCCGGCGAGCCGTCCGCGATCTTCAACCCGGCGGTGGTCTCTGACCCGGCCGACGGCCACATCGCGCACCTGCACGGGCTGAACGCCAGCCGAGCCTGGTGCTGGCGGCGCCTGGCCGAGAGCCTGCCGCCCGGCGATGAGCGAATCGAGCCGGCTCTGGACGCCGCCCGTCGACACGCCAGGGCGGCGCTCCCGCACGTGGTCGGCAGTCACTACATGGTCGAACACTGGCTGGCGGCCTACGCGGTGCTGCTGCTGAGCTGACCATTGAACCGGCTCCGAGCCCGGCGGCGTACCTAATGGAGAGTCAGCGGGTTCGTGGTAGCTGCTTCATACGGGAGGCTCGAATGAGAAGCGGCATTATTGGGGGTATTTCTGCAGGGGCCTGGGTGGCGATTGCCGCCGGGCCGTTGCTGAGCTTGCCCGCGTATGCGGCGCAGCCAGCGGCCGCGCGGGCTAGTCACGCGGGTCCGCTGCTGGCCTGGGGTGACAACCAGTTCGGCGAGCTTGGCGTCGGCAATACCAACCCCGTCACCGGGCCGGTCGCCGTGAATCCGCCGCACGACCTGCGCGTGGTCTCGGCGCGGGCGGCCGCGTTCGCGGTGGCGGTCACGGCTAGCGGGCAGGTCTGGGCCTGGGGTCGCGGCACGAGCGGGGAACTCGGGAACGGCGCGAGAAAGACCAGGCACCGCCCGGTCGCCGTCAAGCTCCCCAAGGGCGTCAAGGTCAAGATGGTGCGCGTCGGCTTCGCGTTCGCGGCCGCGGTCACGACCGACGGACGGGTGCTGACCTGGGGTGATGGCTTGGCCGGTGATCTCGGTACCGGCAAGTGCAAGCCGAGCGATGTACCGGTCTTCGCGGCACTGAAGCCCGGAACAAAAGTCGTGCAGCTTGCCGCCGGAGCGACCGGCGTTGTCGCCTTGACCTCGACCGGAACGGTACTGACCTGGGGAGCGAACTTCGCGGGTGACCTTGGCACCGGCGGGACGCGTAAGTTCTCCTGCAAGCCGGTCCAGGCGAAGCTGCCCAAGGGCGCGCAGATCAAGGGCGTCGCGGCCGGCGTCGACAGCCGTTACGCGATCACCACCACGGGCGGCCTGCTGGCCTGGGGCGGCGGCGTCCTGGGTACCGCCAAGAAGGCGAATCCGCTGCTTCCGGCACCGGTGCTGATTCCCAAGGGCGTCAAGGTGATCGCCGCCTCCGCCGGACTGATGGACAGCATGGCGCTGACCTCGACGGGCCGGGTGCTGACGTGGGGCGTCAACGAGGGCGGCGAGCTGGGCAACGGCACGTTCAAGCGCAGCCAGGTTCCGGTGTTCGCGCACCTGCCGGCCAACGTGCGGATCGTGGCGATCTCCTCTGGCCGCGGCCACTGCCTGGCCCTGTCCAGGGCAGGCAAGGTCTATGCCTGGGGCGACGACAACGCCGGCCAGCTCGGCGACGGCGGCACCCAGCCCCGCGCCCTGCCCTTCAAGGTTCCGATCCCCGGCAAGGCCATCGAGATCGGCTCCGGCAACGAATCCTTCGTCAGCACCGCCGTAGTCACCAAGATCATCGACTAGCCCTAGTTCTTGGTGTTTGCGAAGTACCTACGCGGAACGACATCAGATAGGCACCGGTGTCTTCCCAGGACGGAACTACGGCAAGGGGTCCGCGCTGCTGTAGTGATCCGCCGGCCGGGACATCAGCGCTCCCGGTCGACGGCGCGGGACTGGTGTCGTGCTGGGCGACCGGGCCGAGGTGAGATGTCGGCCTGGAGCGGCGAGGGTGGGACGGGTGGAGGGTCACAGGCGCCGGGGGAGTCGGGCGGGTTAACGTTCTCGGGTGAGGATGGGGCCTCGGGAGACGCTAGCCGGGCGGCTGGCGGCGCTTGGTTTTGCCGACACGGACGGGGCGCGGCGGGTTCTCACGGACCAGCTGAAGCTCGACGCTGACGGTGCGGACGCCGACCTGGTGGTCGCCCTGGCCGCGGCCGCCGACCCGGATCAGGCGCTCATCAGGCTCGCGGCGCTCGGTGACGACCAGGAGCTAGTCGAGGCCCTGCGGGCGGACCAGGGATTGCGGGACCGGCTGGTGGCCGTGCTCGGGGTGAGCGCCGCCCTCGCGGACCACCTGCGCAGGCATCGCGGGGACTGGCGTCTGCTGGCCTCTCCGAACGCCGACGCGGCGCCAACGGCAGATGAGCTCAGCGACGAACTGGGCGCCGCTATCGAGGACCAGAGTCGGCCGAGTGGCGCCCGGGCCGACGCATTGCGGGCCGCCTACCGGCGCAGGCTCCTGCTGCTCGCGGCCAGGGATCTCACCGGGGCGGCCGGCCTCGATGAGGTAATGGCCGAGCTGGCCGACCTGAGCGCCGCCGTGCTCCAGGCCGCGCTGGCGATCGCCGCCAGCCAGGTGCCGGCCGTCGCCGTCCAGACCAGGCTGGCGGTGATCGCGATGGGCAAGTGCGGCGCCCGCGAGCTCAACTACGCCAGCGACATCGACGTGATCTTCGTAGCGGACCGGCCGGCCGCGGACGTCGACGAGACGGTCGCCCTGCGCGCGGCTACCCAGCTCGCCAGCGCCATGATCAGGATCTGCTCCGAGCGCGGGGCCGAAGGCGCCATGTTCCCGGTCGACGCTAACCTCCGTCCCGAAGGCCGCAACGGCCCCCTGGTCAGGACGGTCGCCAGCCATCTGGCCTACTACCAGCGCTGGGCTAAGACCTGGGAGTTCCAGGCGCTGCTCAAGGCAAGGCCGGTCGCCGGAGACGCCGAACTCGGCCAGGACTATCTCCAGGCCGTCACCCGGCTCGTGTGGCAGGCGGCTCAGCGGGATGACTTCGTGGCCGACACGCAGGCGATGCGCCGTCGCGTGATCGCGAGTCTGCCCGCCAGCGAGGTCGATCGCGAGATCAAGCTCGGGCCGGGCGGGCTGCGGGATATCGAGTTCGCCGTCCAGTTGCTTCAGCTGGTGCACGGCCGGGCGGACGAGACGCTGCGCGACCCGGCCACGCTGCCGGCGCTGGAGGCGCTGGCAGCCGGCGGCTACGTCGGCCGGATCGACGGGGCCAACCTGGCCGACTCGTACCGATTCCTGCGCGCGGTCGAACACCTGCTCCAGCTCCGCCAGCTCCGCCGGACCCACTCGCTGCCGTCCGACCCCGAGATGCTGCGCCAGCTCGGCCGGGCGCTCAGGCGGCTCGGCTACCTCGAGCCGCAGGACTCGACGGGCCCGGTCGATCCGGCCACCGAACTCACCCACGCCTGGCGACGGCATGCGACCGTGGCCAGGCAACTGCACGAGAAGCTGTTCTACCGGCCGCTGCTTGACGCCGTTGCCCGGCTGCCCGGCGATGTGATCAGGCTGACCTCGCAGGCCGCCAAGGACCGGCTCGAAGCGCTCGGCTACGTCGACCCGGCCGGTGCGCTGCGGCACATCGAGGCGCTCACCACGGGCCATTCCCGCAAGGCCGCGATCCAGCGCACGCTGCTTCCGGCCCTGCTCGGCTGGTTCGCCGACGCCCCGAGGCCGGATTCTGGCCTGCTGGCGTTCCGCCAGGTCAGCGAGGCGCTGGGTAACTCGTCCTGGTACCTGCGGCTGCTTCGGGACGACACCAACGTGGCCTGGCGGATGGCGAGGCTGCTCGCCTGCGGCCGGTATCCGACCGACCTGCTGATGCGCGCGCCGTCGGCGGTCGCGATGCTGGCCGACGACAAGCTGCTCACCCCGCGCGAGCCCGTCGAACTGCGTGCCCAGGCCGACGCGGTGCTGCGCCGCCATGACCAGGCCGATCAGGCCGATGCGGTGGCTGGCCTGCTCGCGCTGCGCCGGGCCGAGTTGCTGCGGACGGCCGCCGCCGACGTGCTCGAACTAGCCGATCAAGACCAGGTAGCCGGTGCGCTGAGTTCGATCACGGCGGTGACCATCGCGGGCGCGCTGGCCGTGGCCTGCCGGGAAGCCGAGCAGGCGGTCGGTGCCCCGCTCCCGACCGCGATGTGCGTGGTCGCGATGGGCCGGTTCGGCGGCCGTGAGATGGGCTACGGCAGCGACGCCGACGTGCTGTTCGTGCACCAGCCGCTGCCCGGCGCCGATGAGGAAGCGGCGACCAGGGCCGCCCAGACGGTCGCCGACGGCCTGCGCCGGGTGCTCGGCCGCCCCGGCCCTGACCCGTCGCTGCGGATCGATGCCGACCTGCGGCCAGAAGGCAAGCAGGGACCGCTGGTGCGGACCCTCGCCGCCTACCGCACCTACTACCGGCGCTGGGCCGTGCCGTGGGAGGTCCAGGCGCTGCTGCGGGCCGATCCGATTGCCGGCGAACCCAGCCTGGCGGCGGCCTTCACCGAACTAGCCGACGAGATCCGCTATCCAGAGGGCGGCCTGGACGAGCTGTCGGTCAGGGAAATCAAAAGAATAAAAGCAAGGATGGAGGCAGAAAGAATGCCGCGGGGTCTTGACCCCGTGCTCCACCTCAAGCTCGGCCCGGGCGGACTCAGCGACACCGAGTGGGTGGCTCAGCTGCTCACCCTGCGCCATGCGGGCGGAGTCCCCGCACTGCGGACCACGCAGACAAGACAAGCTCTCGCGGCCGCGCGGGATGCCGGGCTGCTCGCCGTCGCCGATGAGGCCGCGCTCTCCGCGTCCTGGACGCTGGCCACCCGGATCAGGAACGCGGTCATGCTCGTCACCGGCCGCGCCGGTGATGTGGTGCCGACCAGCCAGCCCGACCTGGCCGCGACGGCCCGGCTGCTCGGCTATCCGCCCGACGAATCCCGGCAACTCGTCCAGGACTGGCGGCGGGCCGCCCGGCGGGCCAGGGCGGTCATGGAGCGCGTCTTTTACGGCTGATACTCAGGTAGGGGAGACGTTCGCCCGCGCGAGGTAGGCCGGCACCCGGCCGGAGCGTGCATGCTGGTGGAATGACGACTGCGACTCACAAGAGCTATGGCGGCGCGTCGTGGCCGGGCGCCGTCATGGAGCGCGTGTTCGGGATGCTGGTGGCGGACTACCGCAGGCCGCTTGGCCCGGTAGTGATCGCGGCCGTGCTGACGACGGCCGCCGTGCTCGAGTCAAACCGGTCGGTCGGGCCGCTCAGCCCGGTGATCGCGGTCACCCTCGGCGTGTTCGCCACCGCCCCGATCGCGGTGATCAGGCGCTACCCGTACCTGTCGATCAGCCTCGTGCTCGCCGCGAACGCTGCCTTCGTGATGTTCGGACGACTGTCCTGGTCGGTCGCGGCGGTCGCGGGCTGGCTGTTCACGCTCGCAGCCTGCCCGGTCGGATGGCCGAGGCGGTGGGCGGTGGGGGCGATCGCGCTGACAGAGGTCGCGGTGCTGCTCGGGGTGGTCGGGCTGAGGGGCAACGTGACGCCGTGGGACGCGACCGCGGCCGAGGCGCTCGCGGTACTGGCCGCCTGGGGCGCGGGCGAGATGGTCAGGGCGAGGCGGCAGAGCGCGGCCGAGCAAGCCGCGGTCGCCGAACAGGTTCGCTACCTGCGCGAACGAGATGTTGTCGCGCGAGAACGAGCCGGCATTGCCCGTGAACTGCACGACGTGGTCGCGCACCACGTCTCGATGATCGCGGTGCGGGCGGCGACCGCCCAGTTCTCCGTGCCCGATCTCGGTGAACCTGGACGAGCCGTGTTCGACGAGATCGCCGATGAGGCGCGGACCGCGCTCACCGAACTCCGGGTCGTGCTCGGCGTGCTCCGCTCACCCGATGGATCGACGGTGCTGGCCCGGGGGGACACTCCGCTAGCCGGGGGACACCCCCGTGCCCCCGATGGCCCGGAACCCCCCGCGTCAAGGTCGGCGCCGCAGCCAAGGATCGCCGACCTCACCTGCCTGGTCAACCGGATGACAAGCGCGGGCATGGACGTGACGCTGGCCGTGGCCGGGCCGGTCCGAGCGCTGCCCGGCTCGACGGAGCTGTGCTGCTACCGGATCGTCCAGGAGGCGCTGACGAACGCCGGGCGGCACGCTCGCGGCAGCAAGGTCCGCGTGACCGTGACCTACCGGAAGGAATCGCTCAGTTGCATGATCACCAATTCGGCGGCATCCGCTGGCCCGCGGCCGGCTAGCCAGCGCGGCTTCGGGCTGACCGGACTGCGAGAACGGGTAGCGATGCTGCACGGCACCTTCAGGGCCAGCCCAGATGGCACGGGCGGATTCACCGTGCACGCGGAACTACCGGTGCAACCCGCCTGTCCGAAGGCCAGTCGATGACCGGGCTGGCCGACGAGAGGCCGCTGCGCCTCCTGGTCGCCGATGATCAGGCCGTGGTCAGGATCGGCTTCACCGCCATGCTCGATTCTCAGCCGGACATGACCGTCGTCGGCGCCGCCGCCGATGGCCGCCAGGCGGTCGGCCTGGCCAGGGAGCTCCACCCGGACGTTGTCCTGATGGACATCAGGATGCCGGTGCTCGACGGCATCGAGGCCACCAGGCAGTTGCAGGCGACCCAAGCCCCGCCCAGGGTGCTCGTGCTCACCACGTTCGACCTCGACGACTACGTCTACGACGCGTTGCGGGCGGGCGCGAGCGGATTCCTCCTGAAGGACGCCACCCCCGAGCAGATCCTCGCGGCCGTGCGCGTGGTCGGGTCCGGCGAGGCACTGCTCGCGCCGTCGGTGACCCGCAGGCTGATCGCCGAGTTCGCGTCCAGGGCCAAGCTGACCGTGCCGGCCGAACTGGACCGGCTGACCGCGCGCGAGCGTGAGGTGCTTCTGCTGCTCGCCGGCGGCCTGACCAACGCCGAGATCGCCGGTCAGCTGTACCTGGCCGAGCAGACGGTGAAGTCCCACGTCAGCTCGATCCTGCTCAAGCTCGGCCTGCGGGACCGCGTGCAGGCGGTCATCCTCGCCTATGAATCCGGCCTGGTGGTGGCCGGCGAGACCCAGCGGTAGCGGTCAGGTGAACTTGAGGTCGTGCCCGGTGACCTCGGGGTCTTCGAGGGCGTCGAGGCGCCGCCGCACCGAGTTCAGCACCGCGACCTCTTCTTCGGTCAGCGAGGCGAACACGTCTCGCTGCTCGTTGCTCAGCAGGTCAACCGGATTGCCGGCGGCGCGCAGGGCGGCCAGTGCGTCGAATGGCATGCGGACTCCTTTGGGACAAGCCCCTCAGCTACCAGGAGGCGAGCTTGCATACAGTGTCGTCGGTGCGCCCGAGTCGGTAAATGCGACTTTAGGGCCAGACCGGGCCTAATCGAAGAAACCGCATCGAAGCAGCCGGGCCAGCTGGGCGACCAGGCCGGCCTGCAACCTCGATTCGACGTTCAGCTTGCTGAGCAGTGCGCTCACGTGCCGCTTTACAGTTCGTTCGCTAAGTTTCAGGTCGTGAGCGATGTCACGGTTGCTATAGCCGTTGCCAAGTAGCTCAAAGACGGCGATTTCACGATTCGACAAAGTCTTGACGTACTCAAGCGCGCTGAGTATGGGATCCGGAGCGACGCCTTTGAGCGCAGCCAGATCCGGTTGAGCGGGCCTGCCGTCGTCGGCAGGATCGTTTGTGCTGTCGCCAGCGACGTGATCGGACACCATTGCCTCAGAAAGGTTGTCGCGACGCCACTGCCGTTAGCCGTCTTGTTAAGAGTAAATCACATTTGTCAACTAGTCTCGGCGTGACCACCGGACAAGAACCCAATGAGGTCAAAATGGTTCCTTCGCGCCTGATTCGCAGAATGGGCGGAAAAAGAGTTTCTTGCCGTCTTGAGGTGCAGGTCGCGCAACATCGAGGTAACCGCAGTCGTCACCGACCCGACCCGCGCTCGCGTTTCGATCCAGCGCCAGTCACCGGCCCAGTTCAGTTCGAGAAAGATCGGCTTACCGTCGGCCAGCAGGAAATCGAACGCGCCATAGCGGACCGACAGGACGCTGGCGAGAGCTGAGGCGGCCGCGGCGATCGTCGGCGGGGGATCGACTTGCTCGGCTTTGACCGCCTTCGGGTTCAGCCAGGGCTCGGCGGGATTCGATTTATCGACTGAGAACGTCGCGATGTCGCCGCCCACGTAGTAGCAGCGGATCTCGGCCTGGTGAGCCAGGTATTCCTGGACGACGACAGGGATACCGCGCGGACGGCCGGACCGCGCGATCGAGCCGGCTTCGACGATCTCGGGGAAGACACCGCTGAGCAGGCCCGGCTTTGCCTCGACGAAGTGCTGGTGCAGCGCCTTGATGATTACCTTCTGGCCGCCGATCAGCCTGGCGGCCGCGATCGGATCGGTGCTCACTACCGTTCGCGGTACCGCGATGCCCGCCGCCCGGGCGGCGGCCAGCTGATCGATCAGCTCGAGCCCGGTGCCGGGAATCAGCTCGGCGGACAGCGAGCCGAGCTGGCCAGCAAGGGCCAGCCAGGAATCCGCGGCGAACGCCGTGGGCAAGGCGGTGCGCCTGGCCGGCATCGCCTGCGGGGAGAAGTGCCTGACCCAGGTGACGGTCGGGTTGATCCAGCGACCGCCGATCCGCACTGCGCCCTGGTCCAGATCGGCCAGCAGGCCGTGCCTGGCGGCGGTCTCGGCGTTCAGCCGGGCGGCCGGGATGCCGATTCTCGCCAGCAGCCGGCTGACCAGCGCGAATTCCCGGTCGGCGGCGCGGCTGACCAGCAGAACGCACGGCAGCGGAACGTCCGGTTCTCCCCGGCTGACCGAGTCGAGGCTGGGCGCCCGTTTCGCGGTGCTTGTCAGTCCAGGAGCCGTCCGTAGATCCAGCACGTAGCCTTTGCCGCCGAGCTCCCAGCCGAACGGGGGCGCAGGCTCGCTCAGCGCAGCACGTCCGAGGCGTCGGTCGCCTGGGCTGCCAGCAGATCATCGGCAGTCGCGAGCAGCCGGCTGACCGTCGACGCGACCGGCTCGCTGGCGAGCGGCAGCCGCTGGGCGACCCGGCGCAACACGTTGAGGTCGTCATTGGACGGGCCGGAGGAGGCCGCGCCATCCTCGCCGCTGCGCCAGCGCAACCGGGTGAGCAGGTCAAGGCCGAGTGCGACCTCGGTGGCCAGCATGCCGATCAAGTCGACATCGGACATGTCGCCGCGTGGCCTGCTGCCGCGATCGAGTACCGAGAGCACGCCAATGCACTCGCCATTGCGGATCAGCGGGGCGGCCATGATGCTGTTCGGCACATAGCCGGTGGACTCGGCGGCGTCCCTGGCGAACTGCGGGCTCTCGTTGACGTCGTCTACCAGCAGCGGCTGGCCGCTCATCACGACCCAGCCGGCCAGGCCGGTGTCGCTCGGAAAGCGAGTGCCCACCAGGGTGTCCTCGCCCTCTCCGGCGACCGCTTCGAAGACAAGCTCATCGGTTTCGTCGTCGAGCAGGAAAACCGACGCGGCGGCGGCACTGAAGACGCTGCGCGCGACCTCGACTATGGACTGAAGCAGGCCTCGCTCGGTGATATCGGACGCATTACTGGCTCGCATGGTCGCCTCCCGGGCGATGGGAAACATTGCTGGCTGCCAGATAGAGAACGGACTTCAGCTGAAATGGCGTCAGCATCGGGTGCTTGCTGAGAATACGCGCACAGATGCCGGAGATGTGCGGTGCGGCAAAACTATTTCCCGTACTGCGAATCTTTCTACCGCCAGGCCAGGCGACTTCAACCCGGACGCCGCGGGCAAAGAAGTCAACTGGCGGCGACGGATTGTAGTAGTAGATAGAAGGATCGGCTTCGTCGTGGCTGGCAACCGAGATCACCGAGGAGAAAGGCCAAGGAAAACTTCGGACTGGCATATTGTGCGCCGACGCGACGAGCACGCAGCGGCGGAAATAAGCCCGGTCCGCCAGGTCATGCAGAGCGAGGCAGAATTGCTGCTTTCCGGTCGACAGGCTCAGATTGATGACGTCGAAGCCTTGATCTATGGCCCACTCAAGCCCGGCCAGCAGCCCGGCCCCCGTGCCGTTCTTGCCGTTAGTGAGTACCCGGACCGAGGTGAGCTTCGCCTCGGGGGCGATTGAGCTGATCACGCCCGCGCAGGCGGTTCCGTGGCCCGCGTTGTCGACCGGTTCGCAGTCCTCGATGCTGAAGTCGCCGTCTTCGCCCGCGACGATGCCGACCGATCGTTCCAGCTGGCCGATCATTGGATGCGCGCCGTCGACGCCGCTGTCCAGCACCGCGACCCGTACGCCCGCGCCACCCGCGCCGCCCCAGGCCCAGTCCGGACTAATCCGGTCGAGTTCGCTGACCGCGAACTTCTCCTGCTGCAGGCTCTCGGTCGACGCGCCCCAGGCCGGAATGCCGGGAAAGTGGGTCCGCGGCGGCCGGCGCCAGGGGGGCTCGAAATCGGTCATCAGGCGAGAATCCGCCGCCGTCACATCACGCTCCGCTCTCACCGTTTCCCAGCAGGTTATGTGCTCGCCTGATCAGGCCGATGGCACCCTTGGCCTCGTATCGGCCGATCGCCGTGGCCGTGGCTCGGTTGGCCACGTCGGCCTGGCCGGCCTGCCGGGCGACGATCGCCAGATCGAGATAGGTGCTGCCCTGCAGGCACAGATCATCGGCCCGCTCGCTCATGACGGCCGAGTTGCTCGCCAGCTCGACGGCCTCCGTCAGCCGTCCGGCGCAGGCGGCCAGCCTGGCCTCCAGCGAGGTGGTCAGCACCACGGTGCGCGGGTCAAGTTCGTCGGCGCCGCTCGTGAGCTGATGCAGCGCCAGCTCGGCGTCGGCCAGCTCGCCCTGTTCGAAGAGCTCACGCGCCGCATAGGCCGCGTAGGAGGCTGCGTCGGGCGCTCTGTTCATCTCAAGCAGATGATCTCTGGCCCGGCGATAGCCGGCGGCAGCGAGCTTGTGGTCGCCGGCCAGCGAGTCCACGAGGGCTGTGATCGCCGTTATCAGTACGTCGATCACGTCGGTCTGCAGGTGCAGGTCGCTGGTGTGGGCGGTGGCCTCGGCGAGTGCCGCCCGCGCCAAGCTCAGGTCGCCGCCGACCGCGGCTAGCCGAGCCTTGGTCAGCAGCACCGGCACGAGCATCGCGCGGTTCGTCGCGAACCGCTCAGACATCTCCGCGCAGAGTCGCAGGCCCGATTCGACATCCATCTGCGACCACTGCGCGATCTCGCAGATCGCCGCGAGGCACCAGTCTTCCTCGTACTCATCGCGAAGTGCCCTGGCCCGCTCCAGCGCCAGTCTCAGCTTCGGCTCGGCGTCGGCGGTGCGCTCCAGCTTCAGGTCAACCAGTGCCTTCAGCCGGTACAGGCGGCACCAGGCCCGATCCTGCGCGCCGGCGCTCGCGAGCAATTCGCCCTCGATCTGGTCGGCGACCTTGCCGATGGCGTCGGGTCCGGCGGACCCGATCTGCAGCTCGATCACGCTGCGCTGAATCTGGGCGACGATGTTGACGCGAGGATCGGGGTGCTCGCTGGGCAGCTCGTCAATGGCCCGGCCCGACTCGAGCAGCGCCAGCCGGCAATCGGAGATATAGAGCATCAGCTGAATCTGCCGCTCGTCATCGGCCGGAATGAGGCCGCGACCCCGGCCGAGCAGCGTGGCGGCGCCACCGAAGTCCATGCGGTGCAGCGCCTTCGTGCCTTCATTGATCAAGATCGCCGCAGCCTGCGGGGCCAGGTCGGGAAGGTCGGTGCTGCCCGGCTGCAGCTCACGATGCAGCAGGCAGGCCGCCTCGACGTGGTCGACAAGAGCCAGCTGCTCTTGCCCGGACGAGCCCGTGTCGCCGTCGCTGATCAAAGCGGCCAGCCAGTCGGCGAGCAGCTGGTGCCTGCGCTCGCGCTTGGACTTCGGCGAGAGCTGATAGGCGTTGTCGCGCATCAGCTGCTGCCCGAACCTATAGGTGTCCGGGCCGACCTTGATCAGGATCCGCCGTCTGACCAGGCGAGTCAGAATCTCACTGGCCTGATCGGCCGGCAGGTTCTCGGTCGTCAGCAATGCGGCCAGGGCGTCACTGGTGAAGTCCCGGCCGATCACCGCGGCGAATTCGAGCAGCCGTCGGTCGTCGGGCGGAAGCTGGTCGAGCCGCGCGGTCAGCAATGCCGAGATCGTCGGCGGCACGCGCGCGCCGGGCGTGGTCTCGGCCAGCAGGTCGAGCATCAGCTCGGCGAACAGCGGGTTGCCCTCGCACTCGGCCGCGACCCGTTCGCAGATCGCTTCCTGCTGGTGCGCGGTCACCTCTTCGCGCCCGGCCAGTTCGGCTACCAGCTCGGCGCACTGCGCCGGGCTGAGCGGATTGAGCTCCATGGTCAGG
>DATNFM010000063.1:0-22488 GCA_035606435.1 Streptosporangiaceae bacterium
CAGCTGATCCGCGACCTGGCGGCCGGCTCGGGCGGGACTAAGCACGCCCGCTGGCGTCCAGATCAGCCCGCCGCGCCCACGCTCACCGCGACCCCGACTCCCACCGCGACCCCCACTCCCACCTCCACCTCCACTCCCACCGCCACCTCCACCTCCACCTCCACCTCCACCTCCAACTCCAGGATGTCGACAGATGACGATTGAGCCGGTCAAACCGCCTGAGCTTGCTAAGCCGTCGGGTTTCTCGCATGCGGTCGTGGCGGAGGGCCGGGTCGTGTTCCTGGCCGGCCAGACCGCGATCGATCCGAGTGGTGCGGTGGTGGGGACGAACGTCGTCGAGCAGTTCGAACTGGCGCTGGCCAACCTGCTGACCGCGCTGCGGGCGGCGGGCGGCACTCCGGAGCAGTTGACCAGCCTTACGATCTACGCGACCGACCTTGAGGACTACCGCGCGCATGGGAAGGAGATCGGTGCCGTGTGGCGCAAGCTGATCGGGCGCGGGTATCCGGCCATGGCGGCGATCGGCGTCAGCCGGCTGTGGGACGCGGCCGCGCTCGTCGAGATCCAGGGGTTCGCGGTCATCGCGTGAGCCTCGGCTCTAGGGGAATCTGGGCCGTAGGGGAATACTGAGCACACATCTGCCCAGTTCGAGGAGGGCCTGGCCGATGCCGCTCACGCCGTCCGCCCACATCGATACCTTCTGCCGCGACCATCTGCCGCCAGCCGATCAATGGCCCGAGCTCGAGTTCACGCTGCCTGAGCTGTCCTATCCGGACCGGCTCAACTGCGCGGACGCCCTGCTGAACGGAACGATCGCCAGGCTCGGCCCTGACCGGCCGTGCCTGCTGCCGCAGGATCCCACCGAGCCGACCTGGAGTTACGGCGACCTGGCCGCGACCGCCAGCCAGATCGCGGCCGTGCTCACCGAGGACCTGCGCCTAGTGCCCGGCAACCGCGTGCTGCTGCGCGGGCCGAACAACCCCTGGATGGTCGCCTGCTGGTTCGCAGTCGTGCTGGCCGGCGGCGTCGTGGTCGCCACGATGCCGCTGCTGCGCTCGGCCGAGCTGGCCACGATCTGCGAGATCGCCCAGGTGCGGCTGGCGCTGTGCGACGACCGGTTCACCACCGATCTGGAGGCGGCCCAGGTGCCTGGGCTGCGGACTGTTGCGTTCCGGGCCAGCGGGTCGGGGCCGGGGCGCGGGCCCGGGCCTGGGGGCGAGTCGGGACCGGGGCGCGGGCCCGGGCCAGGGCCGGAGGGAAGCCTGAACGCGCTGGCCGCGGCGAAGCCTGGCTCCCCCGGCTCCTTCAGGCCGGTCCAGACCGCCGCCGACGACGTGGCGATCGTGGCGTTCACCTCCGGCACCACCGGCCGGCCGAAGGCCGCGATGCATTTCCACCGGGAGATCCTGGCGGTCGCCGACACGTTCTCGGCGCTGGTGCTCAAGCCGGAGCCCGACGACGTCTTCACCGGCACTCCCCCGCTGGCGTTCACCTTCGGCCTGGGCGCGATGCTGATCTTCCCGATCCGGGCCGGAGCGGCGACGCTGCTGATCGAGCGGGCGACCCCGGCCGAACTGGCCGATCACATCGCCGCCCGCGGCGTGACCATCTGCTCCACCGCCCCGACCGCCTACCGGGCGATGCTCGCATCCGGTAAGTCCGATCAGCTGCGCGGGCTTCGCCGCCCGGTCTCGGCCGGGGAAACGCTGCCAGGGTCGGTCTGGCAGGCGTTCTACGACGCGACCGGAGTCAAGATCATCGACGGCATCGGCAGCACCGAACTCCTGCACATCTTCATCGCCGCCGCCGACGACGACATCGAGCCGGGATCGACCGGCCTGCCGGTCCCCGGCTACCGGGCCCTGATCCTGGACGAGAACGGAGAGCCTGTCCCGGACGGCCAGCCCGGGCGGCTTGCGGTCAAAGGCCCGACCGGCTGCAAGTACCTGGCCGATGACCGCCAGCGCGGCTATGTCGGCAGCGACGGCTGGAACTTCACCGGCGACACCTACATCAGGGACGCCGCCGGCTACTTCTGGTACCAGGCCAGGTCCGACGACATGATCGTGTCGGCGGGCTACAACATCGCCGGCCCCGAGGTCGAGGAGATCCTGCTCGGGCACCCGGCCGTTGCCGAGTGCGGCGTAGTGGGAGTCCCTGACGAAACCAGGGGTCAGATCGTCAAGGCGTTCATCGTGCTGACCGATGACGCCGCCGCAGCGACCGCCGGGTCCGCCGGGTCCGCCGGGTCCGCCGGGTCCGACCTCGTGACCGAGCTTCAGGAATTCGTCAAGGCCAAGATCGCGCCCTACAAGTACCCGCGCTCGATCGAGTTCGTCGCGGCGCTCCCCCGCACCAACACCGGCAAGCTCCAGCGCTTCAAGCTCCGCACCCAGCCCGCCTGACTCCGCCGCCCGCCTGACTCCGCCGCCCGCCCTAAACGAGCGCCACCAGCGCCCGGCGACCACAACGGGGGAAGTTCGTAGTTGCTCTGACCACAACGAACTTTCCCCGTTGCGGCCCGTTCATGATCATCCGCCGGCGTTCACCCACCCGGGCGCTGACGCGTCATGATCGCGAGGCGGTCCAGGCCGTGGCCGCTGATCAGCAGCCGCTCCTTGCGGCTGCCGAGCAACTGCGCGGTCCAGTCGACGAACCCGCCATCGGCGATCTCCATTGGCTCGCCCTCACCGAACCCAGCGAAGATCTTGAAGCACACGCGCTGGTAGTACCCCCGCCCCGCCTCCCGCTCCGGCGCATCGACCACCGTCACACAAGGCCAGTCAGAGAACTCCTGTCGCACGTCAGCGAGCCACCGCTCACCGACCCCATCGAGGGACGTCATAGCCAGCGTGATCGAATCAGCCCCGGCCGCGCGCAGCCCGACGGCCCCGATCCGCAGATGCTCAAGCAACGCCCGCCGCTCGAACCAGTGCCCGCCGATATCACGCCCGGCCGTGACCAGCCCGAACAACTGAAAGTGGGAGAAACTCACCGGCCCGCTGAACAGCGCCGCCCGGGTCACCCGCTGGCTGGTCGCCAGCCGCACCACAATCTCCGGCCGCTCAAGAGGCGAGGTGGAAACCAACCGCCGCCGCCGGACAGCCGCCTCCAGCGCCAGCGCGTTAGTCGGATCGGCGGCGACCTCGGTCCGCCGCACGGTCGCGATGACCTTGCGCGGGTCGACCGTCGCCACCGAAGAATGCGTGCCGAGCGGCACCACCGGCGCCAGCGTCAGCACGTCGAATTCAGCAGGCAGCGCGCCGAACATCGCATCCTCGACCCGCCGCAACTCCCGCAGGTCAAGGTCCGAGGGCCGGACGAACCGGTCGCCCGTGTACCGTCGCAGGACGTCGGCCGGAGTGACCCGCTCCGCCCGCCGCCGCATCACCTCAAGCAGCAGCGACGTAAGGTCTGCGCCGGATAGCTGCTCGGCCAGCGCCTCCAGGACCGCCTGGCCACCGGCTTGTTCGACTATCCGCCCGAGCAGATCCCGTCCTGATGGCTCCATGCCAAGCCAGTATGGCCAGCCAACCCGGGCCCAAGCACCTGGGTTTTCAGCGCCACCCGGGCCGCACCGCCCACCCGCACCGCCCACCCGGGCCGCCCACCCGGGCCGCCCACCCGGGCCGCACCGCCGGACCAACCCAGCCCGATCAGACCTCCAGCACCACGGGAATGATCATCGGCCGCCGCCGGTAGTTGTTGTTCACCCATCTACCGAGCGTGCGCCGGATGATCTGCCCGAGCTGGTAAGTGTCATCAACGATCTCATCCGCCGCCCGGTCCAGCGCCTCCTCCAGAAGCGGCAGCACCTCATGCAGCCCGGAATCGTCGATGCCAGCCCCGCGTGCGTAGATCTCGGGCCCGGCCACCAGCTTCCCGTTGGTCGAGTCCACGACGACCACCACCGAGATGAAGCCTTCTTCGCCGAGGATCAACCGGTCCTTCAGCGAGCTCTCGGTTACCTCACCGACTGACAGCCCGTCGACGAACACATACCCGCAGTGCACCTTGCCCGTCACCGACGCCTTGCCTCCGACAAGATCGACCACGACCCCGTCGTCGGCCAGCACGATGTTCTCGTCCGGCACCCCGGTCTGCCGGGCCAGGTCGGCGTGCGCCGCCAGGTGCCGCCACTCTCCGTGCACGGGCATGAAGTTCGACGGCCTGACCATGTTCAGCACGTACAGCAGTTCGCCGGCCGGCGCGTGCCCGGACACGTGCACGAGCGCGTTGCCCTTGTGCACGACCTTGGCCCCGAGCCTGGTCAGGTTGTTGATCACCCGCGACACAGCGGTCTCGTTGCCGGGCACGAGCGAGGACGCCAGGATCACGGTGTCGCCGCGCGCGATCCTGATCTGGTGATCCCGCCCGGCCATCCGGGCCAGCGCGGACATGGGCTCGCCCTGCGATCCGGTCGAGATCAGCACGATCCGATCCGGCGGCAGATCCTCGGCTTCCTTCATCTCGACCAGCAGCCCACCGGGCACCTGGGGAACGTGCAGGTAGCCGAGCTCTCTGGCCACGCCCATGTTGCGCACCATGGACCGGCCGACCATCGCGACCTTCCGCCCATGCTCGGCGGCCACCTCGAGCACCTGCTGGACGCGGTGCACATGGCTCGCGAAGCACGACACGATGATCCGCTGCTCGGCCGCGCCGAACACGTCAGACAGCACCGACGCGATCGCCCGCTCGCTGGTCACGATGCCAGGGACCTCGGCATTCGTGGAATCCGACATGAGCAGGTCCACGCCCTCGCGCCCGAGCCGCGCGAACCCGCCGAGATCGGTCAGCCGCCCGTCAAGCGGCAGCTGGTCCATTTTGAAGTCGCCGGTGTGCAGGACCGTGCCCGCATCGGTCTTGATGGCCACGGCCAGCGCATCTGGGATCGAGTGATTAACGGCAAAAAATTCAAGGGCGAAGGGGCCGAAAGTTTCGCGGGAGTCTGCGTCAACTTCCAGGGTCTGCGGAGTTATCCGGTGCTCAAGAAGCTTGCTGCGGACCAGTGCCAGCGTCAGCTTCGAGCCGACCAGCACAATGTCCTCGCGCCGCCGCAGCAGGTAAGGCACGGCCCCGATGTGATCTTCGTGCGCGTGGGTGAGCACGAGCGCGTCGATTTCGTCCAGCCGGTCATCGATCGCGGTGAAGTCGGGCAGGATCAGGTCGATGCCCGGGGTGTCCGGGTCGGGGAACAGCACCCCGCAGTCGACCAGCAGCAACCGGCCTTCGTGCTCGAAGACGGTCATGTTCCGGCCGACTTCACCGAGGCCGCCAAGCGCGACTATGCGCAAGCCGCCTGATGGCAGCGGTGGCGGCGGTCCTAGTTCTGGGTGGGGATGACTCACTTGAGCTTGACACCGCCAGCGACTAGGTCGGCGCGGAACAGCTCGATCTCGGCCGGCGTCGCGTCCACCAGCGGCAGCCGGTTCGACCACTTGGGCAGGCCGACCAGCGCCAGCGCGGCCTTCGCGGAGATCGCCCCCTGCGTCCTGGTCATCAGGCCGGTGACCACCGGCATCAGCTCACGGTGCACCCGCGTCGCGGTCGCGACGTCGCCGGCCACGTACGCGTCGATCATCTCGGCGATCCGGTCGCCCACGACGTGCGCGATCACGCTGATGCAGCCCACCGCGCCGATCGACAGCCAGGGCAGGTTCACGACGTCGTCGCCGGAGTAGAACGCCAGGTCGGTGGCGAGCATCACCTTCGTGCCCTCGCCGAAGTCCTGCTTGGCGTCCTTGACCCCGACGATGTTCGGGTGCTCGGCCAACTGGATCATCGTCTCGGTCTTGATCGGAATCCCGGTCCGGCCGGGGATGTCGTAGAGCAGGACCGGCAGGTCGGTCGCGTCGGCCACGGCGGTGAAGTGCGCGACCAGGCCGGATTGCGGCGGCTTGTTGTAGTACGGCGTGACGACCAGAAGGCCGTCCGCACCGGCGGCCTTGGCCTGCTTGGCCAGGTGGATGGAGTGCTCGGTGTTGTACGTACCGACCCCGGCCACGACATGCACCCGGTCACCGACCGCTTCGACCACGGTCCGCAGCAGCCGGTCCTTCTCCTCATCCGAGGTGGTGGGCGACTCACCCGTGGTGCCGCTGACCACGATGCCGTCGTTGCTCATCTGGTTGACCAGGTACTCGGCCAACTGGGCCGCGCCGTCGTAGTCCACGGCCCCGTCGCTAGTCATCGGCGTGACCATCGCGGTAAGCAGCCGCCCGAATGGCGGCGGCGTGTAAGAGGAAGTTCCGCTTCCTGTGCTGACTGATTCACTCATAGTCCGAACGCTACTCTGGACGGCCTGGTCAAGTAACGCAAGCAAGGCTCCAAACTCGCGAGATGACCGATTCGTCATCGCTGGGGGCCTGCTGATACGAAAGACTGATCCGGTGTCACCGCAATCCGGTCCTGACCCAACGGGGGTCCTGGCCAGCACCTCAGCCGGACCAGATCCCGGTTTCCCGCTGACGCTGCCGCTGCGCGGCCGCAAGGTGCTCGTCGTCGGAGGCGGAACCACAGCCACCCAGATGGTCACGGCCCTGCGCTCCTCGGGCGCTCTGGTCCGCGTCGTCGCTCCGACGCAGATCAGGCCGCTCACCGAACTGGCCGCCCAGGGACTCATCGAGGTAGCCAACCGTCAGTACCAGGCCCGCGACCTGGCCGACGCCTGGCTGGTCTTCGCCTGCTCGGATCACCAGTCGGTGAACGCCGCCCTGGCCTTCGACGCCGAGCAGGCCAGGATCTGGTGCGTCACCCCGCAAGACTCCCCGCCGCCGGTCGCCGCCGCTACGGTCGCACGCGCCGAGACCCTGGCCCTCGATGAGACGGCACCGGTCCAGCCAGGCCGGCGCTTGCTCGTGCTCGGCGGCGCCCGCTCAGGCAAGTCGGTCGCGGCCCAGGCGATGCTGGACGGCCACGAAACGGTCCAGCATGTGACCACCTCGGAGAACCCGGACCTGATCGACGTGCTGGCCGCCGCCGAGGTCAGCACCCCAGTCCTCATCGACTGCCTTGCCACCTGGCTGTCCCAGGCCATGATCGATAGCGGAATCATGGAGGAAATAGACGGCGCCGATGCTGAACTGGAACGCCGCCTGGAAGAACTGCTTCAATCCTGGCGCGCGACCCACCGCCACGTAGTCGCCGTCAGCAACGAAGTCGGCTGGGGCGTCGAACCCGATTCGACCACCAACCGCCGCTTCCGCGACGAACTCGGCTGGCTCAATACCCGCCTGGCGGCGGCCTCAGACGAGGTCTGGCTCTGCACCGCCGGAATCGCCACCCGGCTGAGATAAAACCAGGCGGCGTGGGCTCGGGGGTACCCACGCCGCCTGCGTTCAATTAGTAAGCGTTCGAGCTAGCCAAAGCGTTACACCGTTATCTTCCCCAATTGCCGCGCCCCAAAAACCAGCAAAAAAAACGAGGCCCCCGCATGTATGAGATGCAGGGGCCTCGCTCGGCCGGTTAGTGCAAACTCGCCGATTGCCCCGGCGAGCTGGTCCGCTGGGGCAATCAGCGTTCCCTTGCTCAGTCCGTCCACCACCGGTCCAGGACACCCGCAGTGTTCCGGTCAGTCAGTGTTTCCGCTCACCCAGAGTTTCTGGTTGCCCAGTCCCTCTAGTTGCCCGGTCGCTCTAGCTGTCCAGTCCCGCCGCGTTCCCCTGAGTTGCCTCCGGGGCGGTACCCGTTTTCGCTGGTAGAGAGATTTCTACTCCTGCGCCCAAGCAAGTACAAGACCCTCTGACCACTAATTTCAAGATTCTTTAACTATCCACCGATCCATCCACCGTTAACCCCAAGTTGTCCACAGAGCAACAAGTTATCCACCGCCCCCATCCACAGCCTCGGCCTCCGCCGGTCGCTCCAGAGAACGTTCAGGAAGCAACACCCCGCCGACCGAGCGCATCCGGGTGAATATGCGGATTCACCGGGTTTTTCACGGGTGAATATGCAGATTCACCGGGTCGTCATCCGGGTCGGCGCGGAAGAGAGCGGCGGAAGAGAGCGGCGCGGACAGTTTCAGGGACTCGCCGCAACGAAACAACGGTCCCGCCGGCCCCGCAACAAAACGAAGGCCCCCGCATGTATGAGATGCAGGGGCCTCGCTTTGGCCGGTCAGTGCAAACTCGCCGATTGCCCCGACGAGCCTGGATCGCTGGGGCAATCAGCGTTCCGCTGCTCAGTCCGTCCTACCACCGGCCAGGACGCCCAGAAAAATCTCGGTTACCCGGTCATTCTCTGCTCTCTAAAGAATCCCCTAAAGAACGCTCTAAAGAGTCCCTGAAGATTCCTAAGGTTTCCCTTAAGTCCCCTCCGGGTGACACCCGTTTTCGCTGGTAGAGAGATTTCTACTCCCCTGGCCCAAGCAGCACAAGACCTTCTGACCACTAATTTCAAGATTCTTTACTGTCCACCGCTCTGTCCACCGAATACCGCCAGTTACCCACAACCTGCCGGGTTTTCCACCGACGTCATCCACAGCGTGGTGTGGACAGCCCTGGGAGGCGGCCGGCGCGGGCGGGGCCGGGGCGGCCGGGCCAGGCCTGGGCGGGAGCGGTCAGAAGACGGGGATTATGTCTTCGGCGCTTATGTCGGCTGAGACGTCGACGCCCTCGATGTCCAGTTCTGGCATGGCGGGGAACTCGATGCCCCAGCGCTGGACGATCACGCGGATCTTGGCGATGGCGCTGCGCCAGTTATCGGCTTGCTCTTCGTAGGAGAGGACTCCGAGGCCGGCGTCGCGGGCGTGGTCCATGAGCACGCGGTGGTTCTGCAGGAAGTAGGGCGGCAGGTCCCAGAAGCCCTCAGGGGGCTCCCACAAGATCATCGACAGGAAGATGAAGCCGGCCCGCAGTTGCCTGGTGATCGTGACACGGACCTCGTCGGTGAGGCCGGGCCATTCGTTCTCCAGGATGGTCATGCAGATCTGGAGGTGCCGGGACTCGTCGCGGCCGATCTTGTGGAACATTTCGGAGAAGACCGGGTGCTTGGTGCCGGTCGCCATTCCCCTGAACAGAGTTGACGCCGCCATCTCGCCCATCATGAAGCTGGTGAACAGGACCGGCAGGGTGTAGCGGTCGACCGCCTTGTTATAGCCGTTCCAGTAGCGGCCGCCATTGTGGTAGAGCCAGGCGATGTTGTTGTGCGCGGCCCGCTCGAGGTCGGTGGTGGGCGTCCAGTTCAGTGGGCCGCCCGGCCACAGGCAGGCGATCGCCCGCTGGCAGCACTCCTCGTGGTTCATCTCATCGCGGGTGATCGAGAAGAAGCACTTGCGGACCGGGTCCTCCTCGTGCTGTTCGAACGCTCGGATCGTGGCCCGAGCGAACACGGCCGGACCGGACGCGTCGAAGTTGGCCAGCACAGAGAACCAGTACATGATGCCCAGGCGCTGCTCGACGGTGAAGTCCTCCGGCCGCAGGCCCTCCCAGGGCAGCTCGGCCGGGTTCCACAGCGTGAGCTTGGACTTCTGGTAGATGGAGGCCAGCTTCTCGGTCTCGACCCGCCACTCCATCGGGTAGATGTTCGGCCTCGGGATCTCCGGTGCCGGCCAGAACCCACCTTCCGGAATCACCAGTTCCCGATCGACTCCGTTTTCGGCCTGCGACATGGCGGCGCTCCTTCAGTCTGCCTTATGACAGCCTAGCGCCCGACTGGCGCAGCTCTGTAATAGCTAGAGGGATTCGGGTCGCTTAGGCCGGCCTCGGCGCGGAGGATGCTGTAGAGCGCGGCGTCGTGCCATGACCGTGCACGGTGAGCACGCCACCGTCATCGTCGAGCAGGCCGAGCTTATGTTCGGGCTTTAAAGAACAATCATTTAGCAGAAAGCATGGCGCGGGTCTGTTTCCCTCCAGCCCGAGGCCGGTCAGCGCAGCACCTTGACCATGATCAGGCACGGGTTGGTCGGCCAGAGATCGAGGAGTTCCTCGAGCGGGGCAAAGCCCATGGCCTCGTAGAACAACCTGGTCTTGGCGTAGCCGGCGTCCTCGAAGGACGGGCCCGAGGTCTTGACCTGGAGCAGGGTGACGCCGTCGGCGACCAGGTCGCGCTCCAGGGTGGTGATCAGAGCGCGGCCGACGCCGCGGCGGTGGTGGGAGCGGGCGACGGCCATCAGGTGGATCTCGGCTGCGCCCGGGAAATGGCGTTGAGCGAGGAGGACGCCGACTGGAGCGGCCCCTGGACTGGCCCCGGGGGCGAGTCCCTCAGGCACGCGGGGCCGGGCCAGGTAGGTCGGCAGGTGCCGGGCCGCCTCGACGTAGGCGGTGTTGGATTCCTCGATCCCGAACCACTCAGGCACGGTCTTGAGCAGGGCCGCTACGACCTCGGGCGCCTGCTCCCCCGTGCTCACGATCCAGGGTGAGTCGTCCCGGCCAGAGTCAGTCTGCACGCTAGGAAACTAACCACCGCAATGCTTTCCGCCTAATTAATTTCTGTGATCTTGAAGCATCAGAAACCCGCGTGACTACTACCCGCCTCCTGCCACGCGAATGCGAGCGGGGACATCGCGGTCAGGTCGATGGCCGGCTCAACCGTGTCATAGGACTGCACGTTGTCGGCGAACACCGCCCCGTGCCCGTCGTAGGCCCGGTACGGCACGTTGCCGGTGGCATTCGTGCGGCACGACCGCATGTTGGGAACCCAGCCGGTGGCGGAGAAACTGTTCGGGCCCTCGACGACAGCTCCGGCCAGGATCGGCGGCGAGCCGTTGTCCGAGCCGGCGATGTTCGCGACCTGGTGCTGCATGCAGTCGGGGAAGGCCGTTCCGTCGCCGACGATGAGTGAGACTCCCCAGGCGTTGGCGCCCAGCAGGTCATCGAGCTGGCGCTGGCCCCAGGCCGCGTAGACCGGGCGGCCGACCAGGGCGTCGTACTCGTTCGCCATCACCGACAGGCCCAGGCCGTGGGTGGTCGTGTCCCACTGGTTCCAGGCGAAGCCGTAGCCGAACGGCTCGCGGGCGCCGATCGCGGTCGCGCTCGTGAGCTGGGCGCGCAGGTTAGCGAGCAGCTTGGACTTGGTGATCGCCAGGCCGTCGGCGGGCATTGCGCCGAGCGCCCGGTACAGCTCGTAGTCGGCGAGGCCGCTGACGTCGTAGAGGTTCAGCGTGTCGTAGCTGGCTTGCTTTCCGGCGACCAGGGTGCTGGCCCAGTGGGCGGCGTCGCGCAGGTACGTCGTCGCCGACCGGACCGGGAGGCCAGCGGGGAGGCGCCTTGCGTCGTGCAGGGCCAGCGCCAGCTCGGTGCCGCCGAGCATCAGGTCGTCGTGCCAGGAGGTCTCCGGGTAGAAGTCTTCCGGCAGCACGGTTTCGAGCGGGCCCTTCCAGTGCAGCGAGGCCATCGAGAAGATCGTCTCGGCCGAGCGCAGGCAACTGTTAGCCGTGCTCGGGTGGGTGGTGCGGTAGACCCGGTAGCACAGCGCGAAGTCGGCGGCGAGCTTGCCGGCCAGGTTCGGGCTGATCAGCGAGCCCGGCTTGCCCGCGAGGAACACCGGCGGGTGCCTGATGTACTGGTCATGGCTGTTGCTGCCCTGGTAGTGGTCGTCGGCCTGGGGCAGCCGCCAGATGTCGTGGTCGGCGACGAAGGTGTTGTTCGCCTCGCCGGTGCCGACCTGCAGGTAGAGCGTCCTGGTGCGCTCGTTCCACATCTTGCGCAGGAAGTTCAGGCCGAACATCGCCTCGTTATCGAAGCTGACCGGCGAGTGCCTTCCTACCTGGGCCGGGAACGACTCGATGGCCTGGAGCATCATCGCGACCGTGTAGCTCGTCGTCTCGGTGAAGTGCAGGTAGTCGCCCGCGTCGAACCAGCCGCCGGCGGCGTTGATCCGCAGGCCGGTCGCGTATCTGGCCAGGCTGCCCTTGAAGCTGCCGTTGTCGTCGACCTTCGGGGCCAGGAACGTCATCGCGCGGGAATCGTTCAGGTGAGCCGGCGCGGTGCGGAGCTTGCTCTTGACGAAGTCGGGGCCGTCACGCTCGTTCTCGTAGAACGACAGCGCGTTGGCCAGGGGCTTGCGGTACAGGTCGGTCGTCCTGGCGACCCTGAACCACGGGGAGACGACCTTGGGGTGGTCCTGCAGGAACAGCCGGTAGGTGCCCGGCGTGTGGAGAATGCCGAAATCAACGGGCCAGACGGCGCGATAGGTACTGCTCCAGGAACCGAGGCTGATGGTCGCGCCGCCACCGCCAAAGAGCGAGCAGGTGCCGTGCCGGGACCGGCCTATCAGCTCCCAGCGGACCGGGCCCCGCCGCGACCTGGTCATGATCTCGGCCTGCTTCGCCCCGCCAACCGGGTAACCGACCTGGTCGACCCTGATGACCTGGGCCGGGGCCGGCTTGGCGTCCTTGACCTTGCCGGTCGCGCCACGGCCGGTGACCTGAACGGGCTTGCCCGCCGGGGCGTGACAAGCTTGCTCGACTGGCGAGCTGCGGGGGCTTGCCGCTGCGGGCACGGAGGCGGTGACCAGCCCGCCGATCATTACCCCTATCGCCACGAAACCGGATACCAGCCGCATATGCCTCGTCGTCACGAGGTCAGGCTAGACCTGCGACCGGCTCACTGTCAGTAGCGTCTGGCAGGGTTCCTTACAAAGGACGCTGGTGATAAGGAGACCGAGATGGACGCAACTGGCGTGGTCACCGAACTGTGGACGCGGGCGCAGGCCAGGGACTGGGAGGGGTTCGGCGACCTGGTCGCCGAGGATGCCGTGATCGAGTGGCCGGTCTCCTCGGAACGCATCGCGGGTCGGGCCAACTACGTCGCGGTGAACCGGGAGTACCCCGAGGGCTGGACAATCAGGATCCTGCGGGTGATCGGTTCGGGAGACCAGGCCGCCTCCGAGGTGGAGGTGGAGCACGTCACGATGGGGACGTTCCGGGCGGCCTCGTTCTGGACGGTCATCGACGGCAAGATCACCGCGGCGGCGGAGTACTGGACCAGCCTGGGGTCAGAGCAGGGCCGGTCGGACCGGGCGGCGTACGTCGAGGCCATGTGAGCTTGAGTACTGTGATCCTGAGTACCTTGTGCCACTCAGGGATTGTTTGTCACTAGATAGAGCGTTCGACCGCGCGTCGTGAACTGCGCGCCTATCATCGGGAACAACGAGGCCGAAATCCCGGCGAGCTGCAGGAGGCGCAGGTGCACGCAGATGGCGGCGCTTACGAACTCCTCCTGTATCTGATGGCTTCCACTTGACCCTGCTCAAGTAAGTCTTCGACATCAAGCTCGCTTCGGATGCTGCCCGCGCACGAGTAGCCGTAGGGCACATTCGAGTCGGCACGCTCGTGGAGTTCAGCTCCCGTGGTTCGCCCGGCAGGTCCCGTGGTTCGCCGCGGGAGGGTCAGAGGGACGAGTAGGCCGGCTCGAAGGCCCGACTCCACCTCTGCCCCAGCCAAGGAGCACTACGTGGTTCAAGAGATCGTCGAAAGTCCCGTACTGCTGAAGGGTCGTGCGGAACACTCGGTACCGCCGCGTATACCACGCATACACAGCCGGATCGGGCGCTTCAAATGGTCGTCCCGCGTGGCCGAGGCGGCCCGCAGCGGGCCTCTCGCCGTCAGGAATTTCCGACTGCTTAGCCTTGGTCAGTCCACTTCCACGGTGGGCGATTACTGCTACGCGGTAGCGCTGCCCTGGTTAATCCTTTCGGGTCACGGCGGCACGGTCATGCTCGGTGCCGTGCTCGCCTGCTACGGCATACCGCGCACCTTGCTCATCCCGATCGGCGGAGTGCTCGCCGACCGGCTCGGCCCGCGCAAGCTCATGCTGATCGCCGACACCAGCCGGTTCGTGCTCATGGGCCTGCTCGCCGTCCTGGCCACCAGGCCAGCTGACGCTCTCGGCGTAATCGTGCCGATCGCCTTGCTGCTCGGCGCTTGCGAAGGCATGTTCCTGCCGGCCTCGTTGTCGATCATGCCGACGTTGCTGCCCGCCGGTCAGCTACCCACCGGCAACGCCCTGGCCTCGGCCACCATCCAGATCGGCTCGCTGGCCGGACCGGTGCTCGGCGGGTTACTGGTTGCTCCGGCCGGACCGTCCCCGGCCTTCGCGGTCGATGCGGCCTCGTTCGGGATCTCGGCCGTCGCGCTCGCCCTGATCAGGGTCAAGCCCGCCTCTCCGGCGCCTGCCGCTGCCCGGGTGAAGGCCGCTGCCGCCCGGCCTGAGGCCAGTGCCGCCCGGCCTGAGGCCAGCGCCGCCCGGCCTGAGGCCAGCGCCGCCGCTGCCGCCGTCGACGAGGGTCCGGGTTCGTGGCAGCTGCTGCGGGAGTTCTCCGTGCTCCGTATCATCCTCGCGGTAGCCGTCGTCGCCAACCTGACCGCGGCCGGCACCTTTGACGTTGCCCTGCCCGCGCTGGCGCACGCCCGCTACGGCGCGTCCGGCCTCGGCGGCCTGATCGCCTGCTTCGGCGCCGGGTCGCTGATCGGGACGCTGGCCGGCGCCCGGATGAGTTCGCTGCGCCGGCCATTCGCGGTTGCCTGCCGCGGCTTTGTCATCGAGGCGCTGCTCCTGTCCGCGCTGCCATTGCTGGGTGGCCTTCCCGGTGCCGTCACCGCGATCCTGCTGGCCGGCCTGTGCAACGGCTTCGGCAACATCGTGCTGTACACGCTGATCCAGCAGAACGCGCCGAGCCAGTCGCTTGGCCGGGTCATGAGCTTGCTGACGCTGGCCGCGATGGGCACCTACCCGATCTCCGTCTGGCTGTCTGGCCTGCTTATCAAGCACCTGAACGCGGTGGCGTTCTTCCCGATCGCGGGAATCGCGCTTGGACTCGCCGTTCTGGCCGCGCTCTGTCGGCGGGAGATGCGGGAGTTCGGCGCGACTACCTCGACCTAGGCGGCCCGGTCGTGATCGGTGGTTATCGCAGTCAGGCGGCCGCGGTGAGGTAGGTCGCCCACTGCGGATCTCCGTCTCGCGCCGCGCCGATCAGCCTCCAGTGCGTTCCGCGCGGCGCGAGCGGATCCCAGCGCAGCGTCCAGCCGAGTTCCTCGATCAGCCGGTCCGCCTTGCGGTGATTGCACTTGGTGCAGGACGCGACGCAGTTCTCCCAGGCGTGAGCTCCGCCCCGGCTGCGCGGTATGACGTGGTCGATCGTGTCGGCCGCCGCACCGCAGTACGCGCACATGTAGGCGTCCCGGCGCATCAGCGCGGCTCGGGTGAGCGGCACCCGGTTGCGGTGCGGCACCTTGACATAGCGGCGCAGCCGGATCACCGAGGGAACTGCCAGCTTGGTGGAAGCTGAATGCAGCACCGATCCCGAGGCCTCGTTGTGCAGGATCTCGGCCTTCTCAGCCAGGACCAGACCCACTGCCCGGTGCAGGCCGACGGTGGTCAGCGGCTCATACGTGATGTTGAGCAGCAATACCCTGCGCAAGGCCCACCTCCTAGGCTGAGCTGCCCGCTGGCTGCGGGGCGTCCGTGACCAGTGTGACCGGACTGCGGCCTGACCGCCAACACCAAATTGCCACCTAGTAGTGTTCGCTGTCTCGAACGACAGGCAAATCACTGATGACATCCCAGCTCAGCGAGCTCCGGGCACGGCGTGTCGACGGTGAGTCTGGGTCGGCAAGTACCCTTGAACCCGTCATGGAGAACACAACGAACGGGCAAGCAGGCGCCGCCCGCAGCTTCTATGAGGCTGTCGGTGGCGAGGAAACCTTCACCAGGCTGGTCGACCGGTTCTACGCCGAAGTCGAGAACGATGCGGAGCTGCGCGCGGTCTATCCGAGCAAGGATCTCGGCCCGGCCCGGGAGCATTTGCGGCTGTTCCTGATGCAGTACTGGGGCGGCCCGTCCGCCTACAACGACCTGCGCGGCCACCCCCGGCTCCGGATGCGGCACCGGCACTTCACTATCACCGAAGCCGAGCGGGACGCCTGGCTGCGGCACATGCGCACGGCGATCGATGAGCTCGCGCTTGAGCCGGAGTATGACGAGCAGTTGTGGCAGTACCTGGTGATGGCGGCGCACAGCCTGGTCAATGCCGAGGTGCCGGCCGGACCTGATCGGGGCCAGCAGCGACCCGACTTGGGGCTGTCCCCGGCCTAGCCGGGTTTTACCCGAACACCCGGTCGGGAGTGATCAGGACGGCGGCGCGCCGTTCGGCGGCCATCGCCCGGTCGTACTCCTCGAAGTCGTCGTGCGTGCCGCCGGCGGAGATGAAGATCTCGCGGAGCAGCAGCCTCAGCCGCTCGGGCCCGATGCCCTCGGCCGGGTCATCAGGCCCGATGATCTGAGCCGGTCCCTCGACGGCCGCCCATCGCCAGCCGGCTCGCAGCACGACGCTGATCCTGGGCCGTTCCCGCAGGTTCGCCAGCTTGCGCGCCCTGCCCTGGATGACCGCTCCGACCACCCGGGCGCCGGTCAGCGGATGATCAAGCACGCCGACGTTGACGACCGAAGGCCGCATCCGTCCGTCCGGGCCGATGACCGTCATCACGGCCAGGCCGTGCTCGCCGGAAACAAGCGCCTCGAAATCCGCGAGGTCAGCCATGCGATCTCCTTGTCAGAGCTGGGCCGGTGACCTGGTCCAGGTGAGCTGGGCCGGGCGAGCTGGGCCGGGTGAGCTGGGCCGGAGCAGGTGTCGCGGTCGGCTACAGCTGTACCCGCTTGCTTGACGGATCGTACAGGGGTCGCAGGGAGGCGGTCGCCGGGTAGCTCTCGGCGCCGATCTGGACCGTCCACTGGGCCGCGTCCAGATACTTCTGGGTGATCGGCTCGTCCGCGTCGATCATCGCCAGCCCGACCGCGCCCCCGAGGGTGAAGCCGTAGGAGGCAGAACGCAGGTATCCGGCTACCTGTCCGTTCCGGCTGACGGTCTCCACATGGAACAGGAGCGGTTCTGGGTCGGCCAGCAGGAACTGGACCAGCCGCCGGGTGAGCGGGCCCTTCGCCTTCTGGGCGAGCACGGCCTCGCGGCCGATGAAGCCGCCCGGCTTGTCCAGGGCGACCGCGAAACCGAGGCCGGCTTCGAGCACCGAGTCGGTGTTGTCGATGTCGTGCCCGTAGTCGCGGTAAGCCTTCTCCATCCGCAGGCTCGCCAGCGCCTTCAGGCCTGCGTGCCGCAGACCCAGCGGCTCCCCCGCCTCGACCAGCCGGTCGTAGACGGCTACCGCCTGCTCGGCCGGGATGTGCAGCTCGTAGCCGAGTTCGCCGAGGTAGGTGATCCGGATGCAGAGCACCCGCGCGTACCCGACGTCGATGTAGCGGGCGGTGCGGAACGGGAACGCTTCGTTGGACATGTCGGTGCTGGTGACCGCCGCCAGCAACTCGCGAGAACGCGGTCCCTGGACGTTGATCTGGGCGTAACCGGAGGTCACGTCGGTGACGAAGGCGTGGCTGTCGCCGAAGTTCCGCCGCATCCAGGTCTCCGCGTGCCGGTGCGCCGTATCCGAGGCGACGACAAAGAACTGCTCGTCGTCGAGCTTGGTCACGGTCAGGTCGGCTTCCAGCGTGCCACGCTCGTTCAGCCACTGGGTGTAGGTGATCCGGCCGGGCTCGGCCGCCACCTGGTTGGCCGAGATCCGCTCCAGCTCGCGGCCGGCGTCCCGGCCCTGAACACCGAACTTCGCCATGAACGACATGTCCATGAGGATCACGCCGTTCCTGGTCGCGTGGTGCTCGGCGGCCCAGTAATCGAACCAGTGCGGGCGACCCCAGGACAGCTCGCCGGGATCTGGGTCCACCCCAGAGGGCGCGTACCAGTCCGCGCCTTCCCAGCCGCTGACGTCGCGGAAGCAGGCTCGCTGCGCTTCCAGCCGAGCGTGGATCGGCGACAGCCGCGCGCCTCGTGCGGTCCTGGTCGGCCGGTTCGGGTAGTGGGCGGCGAAGACCAGGCCGAGCGACTCGACGGTCCTGGTGGCCCGGTACTGCGGGTTCGCCTGGTAGGGGTGCAGCCGGTCAATGTTGATGCCGGTGACGTCCACGTCCGGCGTACCGTCGATGATCCACTGGGCGACGGTGCGGCCGATGCCGCCGCCGGTGAGGATGCCGATCGAATTCAGGCCGGCCGCGACGAAGTAGTTCCGCAGCTCGGGCGCCTCGCCCACGATCGGCAGCAGGTCGGGGGTGAAGCTCTCCGGGCCGCAGAAGAACTTCCTGATCCCGATCTGTTCGGTCACCGGGACCCTGGACATGGTCTTCTCCAGGTACGGCCCCATCCGGTCCCAGTCCGGCGGCAGCTCGCCGAATGAGAAGTCCGGCGGGATCCCGTCGACCCGCCACGGCGCGCAGACCGGCTCGAACAGGCCGAGCATCAGGCCGCCGCCCTCCTCGCGGTAGTAACCGTAGGAGCCCGGGTCCTCAAGCACCGGCAGCGAGCCGTCGACGCCCTCGATCGGCTCGGTGAGCAGGTAGTAATGCTCGGCCGCCTGCAGCGGGATCGATACCCCGGCCAGCTCGCCGAGTTGACGCGCCCACATGCCCGCGCAGTTGACCACGTACTCGGCCTCGACATCGCCGTGCGTTGTCCGCACCCCGGTGACCGTCCCCCGCTCGCGCAGGAACCCGGTGACCGGCACGCCCTCGATGACCGTGACGCCGCGCATCCGCGCGCCCTTGGCCAGCGCCATCGTCACGTCGACCGGGTTGACCCGGCCGTCGGCCGGGATGTAGAAGCCGGCCAGCACGTCGTCGGTCTTGGCCAGCGGCCACATTTCGGCCACTTCGCGCGGGGAGATCTCGTGCACCTCGACGCCGCAGTGCCGGTTGAACACCGTCGTGCGCCGGTACTCCTCCAGCCGGCCGGGCTCGGTGGCCAGCTCGATCAGGCCGCATTGCTTGAGGCCGGTGGCCTGCCCGGTCTCGGCTTCCAGCCGCGAGTACAGGTCCCAGGTGTAGCGGCGCAACTCGGTCGAGGTCTGCGAGGTCGAGCCGAACGTCGCCATCAGGCCGGCCGCGTGCCAGGTGGTACCCGACGTGAGCCGGTCCCGTTCCAGCAGCAGCACGTCCGACCAGCCGAGCAGAGCCAGGTGATAGGCGACGGATGTGCCGATAACGCCGCCCCCGACGACGACTACCCGAGCCCGCGACGGCAATGCCCGGGCCTGCCGTGCACCTACGCCGAGCCGTTCCTGCGCCTCCGCCGACGCTGGCTGTTCCCGCGCTTCCGCCGACGCTGGCTGTTTCCGCGCTTCCGCCGACGCTGGCTGTTCCCGCGCCTCCGCCGACGCTGGCTGTTCCCGCGCCTCCGCCGACGCTAGCCGCTCCTCCACCCCCACCGGCCGGCTAACCGCGGGTGAGCTTGCGGTAGGTGACCCGGTGCGGCCTGGCCGCCTCGGCGCCGAGCCGCTCGATCTTGTTCTTCTCGTAGGACTCGAAGTTTCCTTCGAACCAGAACCAGTTCGACCCGCCCTCCCAGGCCAGGATGTGGGTGGCGATCCGGTCCAGGAACCACCGGTCGTGGCTGGTGATCACGGCGCAGCCTGGGAACTCGAGCAGGGCGTTCTCCAGCGAGGACAGCGTCTCGACGTCCAGGTCGTTGGTGGGCTCGTCGAGCAGCAGCAGGTTGCCGCCCTGCTTAAGGGTGAGCGCCAGGTTGACCCGGTTGCGCTCGCCACCGGACATGACGCCGGCCAGCTTCTGCTGGTCGCCGCCCTTGAATCCGAAGGCCGCGACGTAGGCCCGGCTCGGGATCTCGGACTTGCCGGCCTTGATGTAAGATTCGCCGTCCGAGATGACCTCCCAGACGTTCTTGTCCGGGTCGATCCTGGCCCGGTTCTGGTCGACGTAGGCGATCCGGACGGTCTCGCCGATCTTGATCGCGCCGTTGTCCGGCTCCTCCTCGCCAATGATCATCTTGAACAGCGTGGTCTTGCCGACCCCGTTGGGGCCGATGATGCCGACGATGCCGTTCGGCGGCAGGCTGAAGCTGAGGTCCTCGATCAGCATCCGGTCGCCGAAGCCCTTGCTGAGCTTGTCGACCTCGACCACCAGGGTGCCGAGCCTGGGGCCCGGCGGGATCTGGATCTCCTCGAAGTCGAGCTTCTTGTTCTGGTCGGCCTCGGCCGCCATCTCCTCGTATCGCTGCAGCCTGGAGCGGCTCTTCGCCTGCCGGGCACGCGGGCTCGACCGCACCCACTCCAGCTCTTCCTCCAGGCGCTTGCGGCGCTTGACGTCCTTCTGGCCCTCGACCTTGATCCGGGATGCCTTCGTCTCGAGGTAGGTGGAGTAGTTGCCCTCGTAGGGGTAGGCGCGACCACGGTCAAGCTCAAGGATCCAGCCCGCGACGTTGTCGAGGAAGTACCGGTCGTGGGTGACGGCTACGACCGTGCCCGGGTACTTCTCCAGGTGCTGCTCCAGCCACTGGACGCTCTCGGCGTCCAGGTGGTTCGTAGGCTCGTCGAGCAACAGCAGGTCCGGCGCCGACAGCAGCAGCTTGCACAACGCCACCCGGCGCTTCTCACCGCCGGACAACACGCTGACCTCGGAGTCTGGCGGCGGGCAGCGCAGCGCGTCCATCGCCTGCTCAAGCTGACTCTCCAGGTCCCAGGCGTCGCGATGGTCAAGCTGCTCCTGAAGCTGACCCATCTCTTCGAGCAACTCATCGGAGTAGTCGGTCGCCATCTGCTCGGCGATCTCGTTGTACCGGTCGAGCAGCGCCTTGGTGGCGGCGACGCCCTCCTCGACGTTGCCGAGGACGGTCTTGGACTCGTCCAGCTTCGGCTCCTGGTCGAGCAGGCCAACCGAGAAACCTGGCATGAGCCTGGCTTCACCGTTGGATGGCTGCTCAACGCCCGCCATCATCCGCAGCAGCGTCGACTTACCGGTCCCGTTCGGCCCCACCACGCCGATTTTCGCCCCTGGCAGGAACGCAAGCGTGACGTTGTCGAGGATGACCTTGTCGCCATGCGCCTTGCGCACGGCGTGCATCTGATAGATGAACTCGGGCATGTCACAAGCGTAGGGGCAGAGCACCCGCACTTTGCACAGTGCTGGCTAACCCCGCCAGTCTCTGCCCGTTTTCACCACCCTCTCTCCGCTCCTCCGGCGCACTGGACCGCGCAACCCGCCTCCGCAGCCCAGACCGCGCGACCCGCCTCCGCACCCCAAACCGCGCGACCCGCCTCCGCACCCGAGACCGCGCGACCGGCCGCACCACCGCAGCCCAGACCGGGACCCGCCGCCTTCGGCATGCCGAGCCGCGATCCGTCGTACGGCCGCATCGCAGCCGGCCATGCGTGGCTCATCAGCCGCCCGTCGCGGATCCTTGCGAGCGGACCCGAGGCAGCCACAGCTCGTCCAGGCGATCCAACGGCTGCGGCTGCCTAGAGGGTCGTTCGGTGAGGGGTCCGTCCGTAGGCGTCGGTTAGAACGGGGCGCCGACCGGCTCAAGGTCGCGGCTCTGCTCGCCCTCCGCCGCCTCGCCCAGGAACCGGTCGACGGATTCGTCGGACACGAGCTGCTCGGGGCGCGCGCCGTCCGGCTCGAAACCGTCATCCAGTGGCTCCGGCGGCACAGAGAACCCGTTCTCCGTCACCTCAAGCATCGGCACGTCATCCGCTCCGGCAGTCAGGCCGTTGGCCGGCTGCCCGTTCGCTGCCGCCGAGCCGTCGGCCGCCGCCAGTCCGTTAGCCCCATTCCCAGTGCCTCCGGGGATATCTGCGTTAGCCTGCGCGGCAGCGTATTCGACGGCAGTCATCCCGGTCTGCGGCCGGACGCGCTGGAACTGGGCGACTCCCCTCGACAGATCGTGGCCGACCGAGCTGGCCTCGACCTCGACCGCCGTCCGCCGGACGCCCTGCTTGTCGTCGAACTCCCTGATCGACAGCCGACCCTTGACCACGACCGGGTCACCCTTGCGCAGGCAGACTCCGGCATTGCTGGCCAGCTTCCGCCAGCAGATCACGGTCACGTAGGACGTGTTCCCGTCGGCCCATTCTCCGGTCGCGCGGTCCTGGCGCCGAGGCGTCCACGCGACCCGCATCGACACGTTCAACGCTCCGGACGGCGTCGTCCTGACTTGCGGCTGGGTAGCCACGTAACCGGTCAAGCTAATCTGCGCCTCGTTCAAGTACATTCGCGATCCTCCCAGGCTGGGCGGCTGCAACCGCGCCCGTCGCACGGAGCCCGCCGCTCCGGCGGCCTCCGCCGCCGGGTGCTGTACTCCTAAGATCGCAACGACACGGCCACGGGCGCGCGGCCTAATTCCAGACTGTGGACAGCAGCACGAGCCGCAGGAACCCCAGATCAGCCTGTGGACGACAGGAGGCGACGAACCAAGCTAGGCCCGGCCAACCTAGAACCCGGGCACCACCTCACACCGTGTCCAAGATCGCGCAACGCCATTGAGCTTGAAGTTGATCTTGGTTGGCGCGCTGGCGCGGCCTGGTGGTATCCCTAGGCGGCGACTTCCCACTCGTTACGCTGACTGACACGTAATTGGGTGGTTCAGGGGCGCGCGGCAGCGGACCCCTGGCTGGTGGCCGGGGTCAGTGTGGTGGGGCGGGCGCCGGGGTTATGGGTTATGGGTTGCGGGGCGGGTGGTCAGGCGGCCTCCGCGGGG
>DATNFM010000064.1:0-10564 GCA_035606435.1 Streptosporangiaceae bacterium
ATCCGCCTCGATCTCGAGCGCGGTTCCGCCCGCTTCGCGAATCTCGTGAGCGACCGCGTGCAGCCGGTCGGCCCGCCTGGCCGCCAGCGCCACCGTCGCGCCGTAACCGGCGAGCGACTTCGCCGCCGCCTCCCCTATCCCGCTTGAGGCCCCGGTAACCAGAGCCACTGTCCCGTCCAGAATCGGCTTCATGAAGGACAGCCTAGAGAATCGAGAACCGGGCCCGGCTAACTGCGACCGCCCCGCGACGAACCACCAGCGCCTGCCCCGGGTTCGCCATCAGCGCGGCGAATCTGAGTTCCTCGGATGCAGGTCTCTCGGATAGACCTCGAGATCGGTCGCCTTCACAGACAGCCATACCTCGCTGCCCGGCTGAAGCGACAGGTCAGCCACCGCCGCCGCCGTGACGTCCACCAAGGCGGACGGCTCTCCGGCCAGGTCCAGGCGAACCCGGTCGGCCAGCATCGTCAGGCCGGTGATCCGCGCGGGCCAGACGTTCCTGGGACTTTGCTCCTGCGGACGCTGGTGGCCGACGGTGATGGCCGACGGCCGGACCGCGACCAGTCCCGGTGCCAGCAAGGACACCGGGGCGCGGCGAGAGCCGCCGCCACGTTCGGCGCGGCGGACGCGGGCACTCAGCCGAGTGGTCGCGCCAGCCGCGCCCGCTGCCTTCTCGAGGCCGGAGGCTATGGCATTTCGAACCCGTCGTCGGCGAGTACCTTCTGGCCGGCCGGCGACAGCACGTAGGAGGCAAAGGCCTCCGCCGTCACCATGTTCGGCGATTTCTTGATCGTGGCGATCGGGTAGGACGTCGAGGCGTTGTCGGCGGCCGGGATCTTGATGCCCTTCACCTTGCTCCCGGCTGCCTTCACGTCGGTCGCATAGACCATCCCAGCGTCGACGTTGTTGAGCTCAACCTGGGTCAGCACCGAACTCACGTCCGGCTGCATGGTTACCGGCTTAACGCTGATCTTGTTCAGGCTGAACACCTTCCTGGCCACGAAGCCGCACGGAACCTGCGGCTTGCATACGGCGGTCTTTACCGAGGACTTGGACAGGCTCTTGACCGAGGTGACGTGCGCCGGATTCTTCGGCGGGACGGCGACCTCCATGATGTTCTTCGCGAACGTCTTCGGCATGGTGGCATCGCCGGCCGAGACGACCTTGGTCATGTTCTGCGGGCTGGCCGAGGCGAAGACATCGGCGGGCGAGCCGGACTTGATCTGGTCGGCCAGGCCCGAACTCGGCCCGAAGCTGAACTTGACCGTCGTTCCCCGATGATGAGCCTCAAACTGCCTGGCGATCGTGGTGAACGCCCCCTGCAGCGACGACGCCGCGAACACCGTGATCGTGCCCGACGGCGTATGCGGCGATGTCGCATGAATGTGGGTCGTGGTGCTGCTCCCGCACCCGGCCGTCATTGCCGCCAGTGCGACCGCAGCCAACCCGGCGGTGAAAACCGCTTCCCCGGTTCTTAGCACGTGATTCTCCCCCAAAGAAACGGTGAGTAGTAAGGTGGTTACTTGACGTAATTTTGAGGCAGAAAGCTTTGTGCCGGCTCGCTACCTTTTCCAGAACTGACTCTCTCTTGGCCGACTCTTAACCCATCCAATCGACGATCGTGGTTCGCATGGGTGCGCCGCTCCGGCAATCGGGATAATTGGTTGCGAAAGGTCGGGCTGCCTGGTCTGCTTGGGGGCCGTGACGCAAATCAGCGACGCGCAGCTAAGTGCCTTCCTTAACCAGGGTTTTGTGGTCGTGCCCGGCGTTCTGGGGGCCGGGCAGATCGCCGAGGGGCGCGCGATCGTGGCGGCGCTCCTTGAGGACGAACCGATTCCTGACGGGCACGTGGGCATCCATTTCCTGTGGCCGCAATTCGGCCCGCAGGGGCATCCGCTGCTGGAGTTCTACCGGTCGATCGGCCTGGCCGAGGTCGCCAGCCAGTTCTTGCGGGCCGACCTGGCTCTCGACGAGCCAGCCGCCGGGCAGGTCGCGCTCACGATCCCGCACTACAAGCACCGACCAGGCGGACCGCATGTAGACGGCATCACCCCCCCTGAGCCTGGAGGGTGGCCGGGGACGTTCAGCCTGATCGCGGGCGCGTGGCTGACCGACAACAGGGAGGTAGACCAGGGCAACCTGTGGGTCTGGCCTCGCACTCACCTTCGGCTCGGCCAGTACCTGGCCGAGCGCGGGGCCGAAGCGCTGACCAGAGTCGAGGAAATGAATCCCGGTCCCTATCCGGATGTCGAACTCGGCTCTCCGGTCCAGGCAACCGGGCCGGCGGGCAGCGTGCTGTTCGCGCACTACCTCCTGGGCCACAACATCGGCGGCCACTTCGGCCCGGCCGGGTCCGAACGCCGCGAAACGCTCTACTACCGCCTCCGCGCCCACGGCCACGCCGACCGCTGGCGCCAAGTCGTCACCAATCCCATGCTCGAATTCCGTACTCCAGCACCTGACCGTTAAGCGGCACTCCGCTGCCGCCAGCCATTCGTCACATCAGCCACATCCGCCTCGTCCGTCCTGCGAATCGATCGGGCGACAGGTTGCTCGCGAGATTGAATCGGGTGAATCTGCAGATTCACCGGGTTTTTTCCGGGTGAATCTGCAAATTCACCCGGTTGGCGTCGGCGAAAAACGGCGGCGGCGGTGGGGATTTGACCGAATTGCCCGGGTTCGTCATTGGTGCGGGTTGATGTGGATCTTGGGGGCTGGGGGCCAGGCGGCCGGGCGGGTGCCGGACAGGGCTGTTGAGGCTTGGTCCAGGGGCAGGGTGGCGGCTACCAGAGGCCTTGGGTCGACGGCGCCGGTGGCGTAGAGGCGGGCGGCGCGGGTCAGGCCATTGGAGCCGCCTAGAACGCCGGCCGCGGTGACGTCTTTCAGGGCGAGTACCCGCGTGTCGACCAGGCTCGGGACGGTGGACAGGCCGATCAGGACGAGGCGCCCGCCGGGTTCGACGAGCCGAACCGCCTGCGCGGGCACGTCGGCCGAATTGGACGCGTCGATCACCGCGTCGAACGGCAGCTCGGGCAGGTCGGTCGCGGCCCAGCAGTGCTCGAAGCCCAGGGTGCGGGCGAAGTCGAGGGTGCGGGGCTCGGCTCCGACCAGGTGGACTTCGTTGCCCTGGGCCCGGGCGAACAGGGCGGCCAGCAGGCCGATGGTTCCCGGGCCGATGATGAGCAGCCGGTCGCCGGGGGTCAGGTTCGCGCCGTCGATCGCGCGCAGGGCGTTGCCGCCGGGCTCGACCATGGCCCCGTTCATCGGGTCGATCCCGTCCGGCAGCGCGATCAGTGCGCGGGCCGGGACCAGCAGGTACTCGGCCAGTGCGCCCGGCCAGCCGTTCCTGATGCCGATCTCGTAGCGGTCGGCGCAAAGGTAGTGGCGGCCGCGCTGGCAGCGGTCGCAATGGCCGCAGCCGAGCATCGTGTCGCCCGCGACCCAGCGGCCGATCCAGGACTGGTCGACGCCTTCGCCGGCGCTGGTGACGACGCCGCACCATTCGTGGCCGATCCTGATCGGGTAGCTAGCTTCGCCGGTCTCCAGGTAAGACATGTGCCCGGAGTAGATCTCCAGGTCCGTGCCGCAGACGCCGGCTCGCTCGACCTGGACTACGACCTGGCCGGGACCGGCGGATGGTTCCGGGACGTCTTGGACCTCGGCCTGGCCGGGGCCGGTGATGACGAAGGCACGCACGTTAGCCGCGTCGGCGCTGGCGGCGGCGCAGCCACCTGGAAGCCGGACTGGCCTCGGGCACCGGCGGCTGGGACTCGGGCGGTTCTTGGCCCTCCTCGGCTTCGCGGGCGGTCAGCCAGAGCTTGACCATGCCCTCGGTGTCCACCAGCGGCACGAAGATCGGCGGGTCCTGCGGAAGCTTGCGCCACTTCATGATCTGCTCGTTGAGTTCGGCGGCGGCCTCGCGCACCTGCTCCTGGGTCCGGAACTTCGGCACCGCCTCCGCCAGCAGTTCTCGTTGCTTCCGCAGGCGCAAGGGAGCGGGCAGGGTGTCCTCGATCGAGCCGCCCTGCCGACGTACGTAGTCGGCCAGCCAGGCCTGGCCGTCGAAGTCATTCCCCTTCGGCAGCGGCTTGCCCGCGCCAGGCAGATCATCGAAGGCGCCCCGCTCGGCCGCCTCGCTGATCTGCTGATCGATCCAGGAAGTGAAGCTCAGGCCGGCCGGCTTGCGATCGGTCATCTGGCTTGGCTCCCCATGCGTTTCAGTATGCCTGGGTGCCCGAACTATTCGACGGGCCGGCCGCCGACGGAAACTAAGTTCAGATTCCGGCTTGACCCTGACGCGGCGTCAGGCTTGCAGCATGGCCGCATGACGATACACAAGGCCCCCACCGGACCCGGCCACAAGGCCAGTCCAGCCGCCCGGCCGGCCATCGCGGCCAGCGGGCTGCGCAAGTCATTCGGCGACCACCTCGTACTCGACGGCATCGATCTCGACGTCGCCGAGGGCACGATCTTCGCGCTGCTCGGGCCCAACGGCTCGGGCAAGACCACGACCGTCCGCATCCTGTCGACCCTGATCACCGCCGACGCCGGCGCGGTCAAGGTCGCCGGTCATGACCTCGCGGCCGAGCCCGGCAAGGTCAGGGCCGCGATCGGCGTCACCGGCCAGTTCTCCGCGGTCGACGGGTACCTCACCGGCGAGGAGAACCTCCTGCTGATGGCCGACCTGCACCACCTGAGCCGGGCGCAGGGCAAGCGGCGCGCGGCCGAGCTGCTCGACCAGTTCGACCTGGCCGAGGCAGGCAAGAAGATCGCGCTGACCTACTCGGGCGGCATGCGGCGCCGGCTCGACCTGGCGATGACGCTGGTCGGCAACCCCCGACTGATCTTCCTCGACGAGCCCACCGCCGGCCTCGACCCGCGCAGCAGGCGCACCATGTGGGAGATCATCGCCGGTCTCGCGGCCAGCGGCGTCACGATCTTCCTGACCACCCAGTACCTGGAGGAAGCCGACCAGCTCGCCGACCAGATCGCCGTGCTTGACCACGGCCAGCTCGTCGCGCAGGGCACGGCGGACGAGCTCAAGCGGCTGATCGCCGGCGGCCACGTGCTGCTGCGGTTCGGCGCAGAGAGCGCGCTGGATCAGGCGGCCGCGCTGTTCGGCTCCGCCGCCGCCCGCGACGACGAGGCGCTGACCCTCCAGATCCCGAGCGACGGCGGCGTCCGGTCGCTGAAGGAGTTGCTCGACCTCCTCGACTCCCGCGCGATCGCCGTCGAGACGCTCACCGTCCACACCCCCGACCTCGACGATGTCTTCCTTGCCATTACCGGTCACGATCGAGAAACCGACCAAGATCAAGTTTCCGCCCAATCTCTAGAAAGCAGCGAGCTGTGAGCACGTTGACCTATGCGGTGCGCGACTCCGCCACGATGTTCCGCCGCGACCTGAAGCACGCCCAGCGGTTCCCGATGCTGACCGTCAGCAGCCTGCTGTTGCCTATTCTGCTGCTGTTGCTGTTCGAGGGAGTATTCGGCCGCGCGCTGCGGATCGGTCTTGGCTCTGCAGCCGGGAGCGCGAGCTACATCGACTTCCTCACGCCCGGCATCTTGGTGATGACGGCCGGGTTCTCCGCCGAGACGACGGCGATCGCCGTCTGCAACGACATGACCGAGGGCATCATCGCCCGGTTCCGTACCATGGCCATCTCCAGGGCCTCGGTGCTGACCGGTCAGGTCATCGGGAGCACAACCAGGACCTTGATCAGCGGGATCCTCGTGGTCGGGGTTGCCATGCTGATCGGGTTCCGGTCTACGGCCGGCCCGACCGAGTGGGTCGCGGCGGCCGGCGTGTTCATCATGCTGACGATCGCGCTGACCTGGCTGACCGTCGCGTTCGGCCTCCTAGCCAAGACGCCGGCCGGGGCCAACAGCCTCGCGCTGATCCCCGCCTTCCTGCCGTTCATCAGCAGCGCGTTCATCCCGTCCGGGTCGATCGCGAGCGGCGGTACCCGCTGGTTCGCGGCGAACGAGCCGTTCACCCCGATCATCAATACGCTTCGCGGGCTCCTGACCGGCACGCCGATCGGGCACGCGGGGTTGTGGGCGGTGGGCTGGTGCGTCGCGCTGACCGCGATCGGCTACCTGTGGGCCCGGTCCCTGTACAGCCGGACCCGCCCTGCCTAGTGAATCGCCCTAGGGCCTCCAGACGTTGGTGATCGGTGCCGCCTTCGCGCTGGCGCCGAGGTGCGGCAGGCCGTACATGTCCTCGATCGTGCGCAGGACGTTGTAATGATTGATCTTCTCGGAGTAGGTGCCGGCGTGAATATGAGCGCCATAGAAGATCGTCGGGATCTGGTTATTGTCGCCGCTGGCCCCGAATTGCGAACCGTCCTCATCCCAGGTGACGATCAGCAGGCTGTTGTGCTTGCGAGCCCAGGACGCGTAGCCGGACAGGTGTGCCTTGATCCAGTGGTCTCCGCTGTCGCGGGAGCAGTAGTGCATGTCGTGGCACAGGTTCGGGATGACGAACGAGACAGTCGGCAGCTTGGCGAAGCTCGACGGGAACTTTGTGAACGGCTGGTCGTCGGCGACCGGGACGTTGCTGTAGTCGACCCACGGGTTGTGCACCCGGGTGTAGCCGAGCGAGACCTCGGTGCAGTCGCCGGTGAAGCCGGCCGACGGCAGGCCTTCCGAGTAGGCGGTGAAGCTCAGCTTCGCGGCAATCAACTCGGCACCGAGGTTCGGCCCCTTGCCGAAGTTCACCGGGCACTTGTCGCTGGTCAGGCCGTGCGCGGACCCGGAGAACAAGGCCAGGTAGTTGGGCTCGCTCGGGTGGCCGACCGCGAAGGACTTCCTGAAGCTGGCTCCGGTGGAGGCCAGGCTGTTGAGGTACGGCGCCTCATCGGGGCGGCCGATGATCGCGTTGTAGTCCTTGTTTTCCATCACCACGACCAGCACGTGCGCGAATCGGGGCGGCGGGCTGGCCGCCGACGCCGTGCTGGCCGTGAACGTCGCGCCTGCCATTAATGACGCGGCGGCGGCTGCCATTGCTAGGGCACGGCTGCGCGCGGCGGCTTTGATCATCTTTGGCCCCCTCCAGGGTGTGCATCTGGGGCATTAGCGTACGCGTCGGCGTCGGCGCTGGGGTGTCCTCTGGCCGGCTGGATGCGGAACCCTCGTTCCGGTTTGATAGCTTGCTCTTACCGGAATGCGGATTCCGGTTCGCTGCGCGAGAGGCTCAAGGAGGTGCCGATGACCGGGCGGACAGTACGCGCACGACCCACGGTGACGTTCGCCGTGCTGGCGATGGGGGTGGGAGCGTTCGCGCTGCTGCAGTCGCTGGTGATTCCGGTCCTGACGACCGTCCAGCACCAGCTGCACACCTCGCAGAGCGCGGTCACCTGGGTGCTTACCGCCTACCTGCTGTCGGCCTCGATCATGACGCCGATCCTTGGCCGGGTCGGTGACATGACCGGCAAGAAGCGGATCTTCGTGGCGACGCTCATCGCGCTGGCGGTCGGATCGCTGCTGGCGGCGGTCGCGTCGTCGATCACGGTGATGATCATTGCGCGGGTCATCCAGGGGTTCGCGGGCGGCATGCTGCCATGCGCGTTCGGGATCATCAGAGATGAGTTCCCGGCCGAGCGAGTGCCGGGAGCGGTCGGGACTATTGCCGCTCTGACCGCCGTCGGGGCCGGTCTCGGCATCGTGCTGGCCGGGCCGCTGGTCGACGTGCTCGACTATCACTGGCTGTTCTGGCTGCCGCTGATCTTTACGGTAATCGCGGCCGTGACGGCGATCGCGTTCGTCCCGGAGTCTCCGGTGCGGACGCCGGGGCGGATTTCGTGGCTCCCGGCGATCCTGCTGTCCGGCTGGCTGGTGGCGCTGCTGCTCGCGCTGAGCCAGGCCCCGAGCTGGGGCTGGGGATCCGGACGCGTGATCGGGCTGATCGCCGGCGCTCTGGTACTGGCCGCGGGCTGGCTTTTCGCCGAACTGCGGGCGGCGACGCCGCTGATCGACATGCGGATGATGCGCCTGACCGCGGTGTGGACCAACAACCTGGTCTCGCTGCTGATCGGGATCGGGATGTACGCGACGTTCGCGTTCTTGCCCGAGTTCGTGCAGACGCCTTCGATCGCCGGGTACGGCTTCGGGGCCAGCATTACCCGATCTGGCCTGATGCTGCTGCCGTCGGCGATCACGATGATGGCCGTGGGCATGTTCACCGGCCAGCTGACACGCAAGCTCGGCGGCAAGGTCCTGGTGGTCACCGGCTGTCTCGTCGGCTGCGGGGCGATGCTGATCCTCGCGTTCGCGCACAGCGCGCAGTGGGAGATCTACGTCTCGAACGCGCTGATGGGAGTCGGCTTCGGGCTGGCGTTCTCGGCGATGTCGGCGCTGATCGTGGCGGCGGTGCCGCCGTCGCAGACCGGGGTGGCCAGCGGCATGAACGCCAACATCCGTACGATCGGCGGCAGCATCGGCTCGGCGGTGATGGCCTCGATCGTCACGTCCCAGCTCGCGCCGACCGGACTGCCGAAGGAGGCCGGGTACACGACCGGGTTCGCGGTGATGGCGTGCGGGCTATTGCTAGCCGCTGCGGCCGGCTTGCTGATCCCGGCCGCCGTTCGCCGGGGCGCGGCCGATTCCGGCGAGCCGGAGCACGCTGAGATGGCGATGGTGGTTGGCGGTACCGTCGTGGGCGAGGAGATCGACTAAAGGAGGCGGAGGCCCGTGCGGCATGACGCCCTCCGTAACTACGAGCGCATCCTGGACGCGGCCCGCGACCTGTTTGGCGAGGCCGGGGCCGATACGTGCATGGAGGACATCGCGGCCCGGGCCGGGGTTGGCGTCGGGACCGTCTACCGGAGGTTCTCCAGCAAGGACGCGCTGATCGATGAGCTGCTTCGGCTGGTGGTCGCGGAGCTGATCACCGCTAGTGAGTCGGCGCTGGCGCGGACCGACGGTTCTGGGCTCGAATACCTGCTGCGCGCCTTCGGGCGGTCCTTCGCTGACCACGCGCACTATGCGGATCTGCTGCTTGACCGCCAGCCTGACCCGGCCGTGACCCGGCAGCTTCGGGCGGCGATGGCGGAGCTGACGGACCGGGCGGTCGCGGCCAGGACGGTGAGTAAGTCGGTGACTACCGCGGATGTCATCGCGCTGATCTCGTCGATGCGGGGGCTGGTCAAGGAGACCAAGGACGCACCGCCGCCGGACTGGCAGCGATTCCTGGAGATTCACCTGGCCGGGATGCGGTCGGCCGATTGGCCCGGCGCTCGGTGAGCGAGCGTTCCGTGAACGATCGTTCCGGGAGCGAGCGTTCCGGGAGCGAGCGCTCGGTCACGTGGCGGACGGTGCCTGCGCTGGGCGGCGGGTTCGCGATGACGTTCGCGAGCGCTTTGGTGGTCATCTGCATGGGCCGGAGCCGGCGGGACACGCCTGGCATGGACCGGGTGCTGCGGTCGTGGGCCGGCGCGTGCCTTCGGGCTTACGGGGCCCGGGTGATAGTGCACGGCGCCGAGCGTCTTGAGCTGGCCGGCCCGTGCATCGTGGTGGCCAATCACCAGTCCGGCCTTGATCCGATTACGCAGCTCAAGGCGCTGCCGTTGTCGTTGCGCATCATGGCCATGACGGAACTGTTCCAGATCCCGGTGTTCAGGCGGGCGCTGCGGACGGTCGGGATGATCGAGGTGGACCGGGCGTCTCCGAGCCTTCGGGCGATCGTCGAGGGGGCGGCGCAGGCGCTGGCAGCCGGGCACTCGCTGCTGGTTTTTCCCGAGGGGAAGATCTCCGTGGACGGGTCGGTCGGTGAGTTCAAGAACGGCGCGTTTCTGCTGGCGGTGATGAACCAGGTGCCGGTACTGCCGGTCGCTATCAGCGGGACCAATAAGGTGTGGCCGGCGGTGGGGCGGGCGATTCGAAGCGGCCCCGTGCACGTCGTGGTTGGATCACCGCTCGCGACCAAGGGCCTCACCCGGCGTGATGTGCCGGCCTTGCGGGATCAGGCTCGCGAGGCAATCGTCAGTGCCTGCCGTGAGTTAGCGGCGGCCAGCGAACGGTTGGTGCGATGGACTCATTGGACACGCCAGTGCTCGTCGCGGGCGGCGGGCCGGCCGGGCTGGCGGCCGCTGCCGAGCTGAGCTTGCACGGCATCGGATGCGTGGTGATCGAGCCGAGGACGGCGGTCTCGCATCGGCGTCCCCGGGCCAAGACGACCAGCATCAGGACGATGGAGCACCTGCGGCGCTGGGGTATCGCCGGCCAGCTCAGGCAGGCCGCTCCGCTGGCGGTCACGTGGTCGCAGCGGGTCACGTTCTGCGAGTCGCTGGCCGGCCGCCGGATCACCGACTTCGACGGTGCGTTTGGCCTGACCACGCGGCGCAGCCAACTGTTCGCCGAGCCTGGACAGCAGGTGCCCCAGCCGGTCGTCGAGGACGTGCTGCGAACGCATCTGGCGGCCAGGCCCGGCGTCGACCTTCGGTTCGGTCACGCGGTGACCGGCCTGGAGCAGGAAGCGGACCTGGTTCGGATCCAGGTCAGTGATCCGGCCGGAGACGGCTATGTGGTGAGCGCCCGGTGGGTGCTTGGCTGCGACGGCGCCGGT
>DATNFM010000065.1:0-9972 GCA_035606435.1 Streptosporangiaceae bacterium
AAGCCTGAGGACCGGCCAGCGGAATGGCAGAAGATTAGGCTGATGGCGGCCAATACGTGGATCTTGGCGATCGTCTTGATGACCGATTCGGCCAAGGCCTCGAACCCGCTTCAGTTCCCCGCTAGGGCGCTTGTTGTCGCAGCCACGGTCACGCTTCTGATCTGGGAACTCAGGTCGTGGCGGCAGTTTTCCGATCCAGCTGATCGCCGCCGGGCGATGAGTTCGGCGCGGTGGTTCGTCGTGCCGCTGGGAGTGCAGGTGCTGTGGATGCTGCATATCTGGGACAACGGAGTGGCCAGGATCGTCGCCTCGACCGCGACGCTCTTGATACTCACCGTCCCGGACGTCGAGCCCTGGATCCGCCGCCGACTCCAACGCCGCGCCGGCGGCACTACCCCCATGTAGTCGAAGGCTCGCTCGGGGTGCCGCTCCGCGTTGCTCCCGGGTGCTCGGTGCACCTCCCTCCCGCACTTTTCCCGGGTTGCGAACGTCTTTTACCGGGTTAGGGATCACTTTTACCGGATTGCGCGGTCTTTTCCCGGGTTCGGCACGGACAATTAGGGTAAAGCGGGTCATGAATCTGACCTAACCCGGTAAAAGACGTCCTAACCCGGTAAAAGACGTCCCCAATCAGGGATAAGTGGCTGTCGTTCAGGCCTAGCCTGGCCTCATTCTGGTCCTGAGCTGAGCGGGAACTCGGATTTCTTGCCCATTACGTCCAGCTGAACCTGGTCGCCGTCGACCTGGTAGGACCAGGGCGGTTCGACGAACATCGTCCAGAGCTTGGTGCCGTCCCTTGTCCAGGCCGCGAGCTCAAGTTCGGCCGCCATCATGACGACAGACGGGTGCACCGACCAGTGCCAGAAACCCAGGTCGGCGGCGTCTTCCCACAGTTGGTGGGGCTGGTCGCGCAGCGGATAGGCGAGCAGCCTCGTCCCGGCCCCGGCGAACAGCACCGCGCCTCGTGCCGCGCTCGTGCGTCGGCCGCGCCTTCCTCGTGCCGCGCTTTCCCGCGCTTCTCCTTTTCCTTTGTCTAGGTGAACAGGCCTCGGATGTCTTCGGCGGTTAGGGTGGCGCCGAAGGCGTTGCCGTCGTCTAGGACGCTGGAGAACAGGCTGGCCTTGCGGGCCTTCAGCGCCATGACTTTCTCCTCGATGGTGTCCTTGGCGATCAGGCGGTAGACCATCACGTTACGGGTCTGGCCGATGCGGTGGGTTCGGTCGACGGCCTGGGCCTCGGTCGCCGGATTCCACCAGGGGTCGAGCAGGAAGCAGTAGTCGGCTTCGGTCAGATTCAGGCCGAACCCGCCTGCCTTCAAGCTGATGAGGAAGACCGGGTCGCTGCCTTCCTTGAATCGCCGCAGTACTCCGGCCCGGTCCCTGGTGCTGCCGTCGAGATAGCAGTACGGGATCCCCTCGGCGTCGAGACGGTAGCGGACCTCGCGCAGGAAGCCGGTGAACTGGCTGAAGACCAGCGCCCGGTGGTTGGTGCCGATCACCGGACGCAGGTGGTCGAGCAATGTGTCGATCTTGGCCGACGGTATCTCGTGGTCGGGCTCGCTGTAGGTCAGCCCGTCGACGGGCCCGGTGACCGAGCTATCGATCAAGCCGGCGTGCAGGCTCAGCTGCCGCAGCAGCGTCAGCGATCGCAAGATCGTGAACCGGTTGGCGTTCAGGTCGTCGATCAGGCCGAGTACCTTCTGCCGCTCTCGCTGGAGGTGCGTCTGGTACAGCTTGCGATGCCTCGGGTGCAGCTCGACCTCGAGCACCTGCTCCTGCTTGGCCGGCAGGTCAGCGGCGACCTGCTCCTTAGTGCGTCGCCTGACCAGCGGCTTGATCCGGCGCCGCAGCTGGGCCAGCAGCTCGGCGTGGTCCTTGCCCTGGTTCTCGATCGGCCGGGCGTAGTACTCGCGGAACTGCGCCGGATGGGGGAACAGCCCGGGCGCGGTGATCGACAGCAGCGACCACAGCTCCATCAGGTTGTTCTCCATCGGCGTGCCGGTGATGGCCAGCTTGAACTGGGCCGGCAGCCGCCGCGCGCACTGATAGATCTTCGACTGGTGGTTCTTCGCGTTCTGCGCCTCATCCAGGATCAGTCCGGACCAGGCCAGGCCGGCATAGGCGTCGAAGTCGATCCGCAGCAGCGTGTACGAGGTCACCACCACGTCGGCGCCGGCGACGGTCGCGCCGAGAAGCTTCTTGCGCTTGGCCTGGGTCTCGGTTACCGCGACCACGTTCAGATCCGGTGCGAACCGAGCCGCTTCGGCGGCCCAGTTCGGGACGACGCTGGTGGGGGCCACGATCAGGAACGGCGGGCCGTCCGGGTCGGCCTGCCGGGCATGGCCGAGCAGCGCGAGGGACTGCAGGGTCTTGCCGAGTCCCATGTCGTCGGCCAGGATGCCGCCGAGCTGGTGCTCCCACAGGAACTTCAGCCAGGCGAAGCCGGACAGCTGGTAGGGCCGCAGCACCGCGTTCAGCGCCGGCGGCTGCTCGTCGGTCTCGACGGTGCCGATCGACAGCAGGCCCTGGACCTGCTGCTGCCAGGCCTGCGCTTGGTGACTGACCACGCCCAGGTCGGCTAGCTCCTCCCACAGGGCCGCCTGGTACCGGCTGATCTTGAGCGGGTCAGACGGCGAATCCTGCAGCGCCCGAGCCTCCTCGATCAGCCGGGCCAGCTGCTGGAGCTGCGGCTTTTCCAAGGAGAAGTAAGCGCCGTCCGGGAGCAGCAGGTAGGTCTCGCCTCGGCTGAGCGCCAGGAACACGTCGATGAACGGGATCTGCCGTCCCTCGACCGAGATGGTGATCCCGAGGTCGAACCAGTCGTTCTCGGCCGCTACCTGGTCGACGGACACGCCGATCACCAGCGAGTCGCCGACCTCCCGGTAGTCCACGGGCTCACCGGTGATCTCGAGCTCGACCTGCGGATGGCTGGCCAGCAGCGGCAGCAACTCGGTGGTCAGACGCACGGTGTCGAAGCCGCCGAGCCTGACCTGCGGGACGCTCGGCCGGAGGCCGAACTGACCCAGGGCGGCGTCGAGCTCGGCCAGCAGCGCCTGCTCGCCGTCGTGGTCGCGGTAGGCGGCGCCTGAATCGGCGGCTGAGTCCGGCCGGATCGTCAGCCGGTTCTCGCCGATCTCATAGGCCCAGTGCCAGCCGACCTCGGTTTGGTGACCGTCTCCGTAGCGGACGCTCAGTACGAGCACCGGCCCGGAGATCTCCGGCGGCGTGAACGAGTCGTCGGTGCAGACCAGCGTGGCCGCCTGCCGTAGCTGCAGGTAGTACTCATCGGCGAACCGGCTCCGCGCCTGCGCCGGGATCTCCAGCTGCTGCCCGGCCAGCATCATCCGCTGGAGCGCCGCCGGGACGGGCCTGGCCAGCCGGGCCAGCCGGAACCGGTCCGGATCGACTCCGTCGGTGTAGACCAGGCCGTGGCCGTCAGTACCGATAAAGCACAGCAGCGTCTCGTCGCCCCGAGCCTCTTCCATCCGCATCGCCGGCGTGATCACCAGCGATCCGGCGTCCGCCCCGCCTGACACCTCCAGGCAGAACTCGGCGTAGTCGTAGCCGGGCACCGGCCCGAGCTTGCGGGCGTAGATGACCGGCAGCGCGATCGAGGCGGCCTCATCGAGCAGCGGCCAGAGCTGGCGGGATTCGAAGCCGGTCAGGTCGATCGAACGCTCCGAGCCGTACAGGTAGAACGAGTTGATGTTCGACCGGTGGATCGCATACAACTCACCGAGCAGCCGGACGTGATCGGCGCGGTGGTCGCCGTAGTAGCTCAGCAGGTCAAGCCGCCCCCAGCTCAGGTTGCCCGCGATCCAGCCGCCATTCTTGCCTGGCTGCACCAGACGGGCGGACAGCCTTGTTTCTGACCCCCGCGCGCTAGAGGTGGCGGCCGGATGAGTGAGGCTCAGCTCGATGGCCACCGAGGGCCCGGTGAGCTGACCGACCCGTGCGGTGGCCGGCGCCTGGGGCAGCAGCGATCGCAGCGACTGCTCCCAGGCCGGTGCCTGCGGCGGCTCCGGCGGCCGGACCGCGCGCTTGGCCTGCGGTCCACCCAAACCGCCCGCCCCGCCCGCCCCGCCGGCCCGATTCCCGCTGGCCGCGCCCGCCAGCGTCAGCGCCACCACGTGCTTGCAATCCAGCACCATCGGGCAGCTGCACTCGCCGTGCTCGAACTCGAGCGCCGCCCCGCCGGGCGAGAAGTACGCGATCGTGGTGTAGAAGTCGCCGTCCCGCCCGCGCACCCTTCCCTCCAGTGCGAGGCGCGATTGGTCCCACCACATCCCGGCCACCCGCTGCTGCCGCAGGTACTCCACGCCCCGCGCGTAACTGCCACCCGCGATCGCGTACTGAAGCGACACGGGGTCGATCTCGGGAACAAAACCGCGCTGCATATGGCGACGCTAACCGCTCCCTCTGACAATCTCCGGCGCGCCAGGCCGAGTCGAGGCACAAAAGAAAGTCCCGGGCCGCGCAATCGCGACCCGGGACTCTAATCCGCTACCGGCCTGCTACCAGGCCTCGGTGCCAGCGGCGAACCCGTCGGCTGGGGTCAGTGGCACGAGCCGCCCGTGATCGATCCAGCCGTTGACCGGCTGTTTCGTGGTGGCGGTGTTGGCAACAATGATCATGAACCGTCCGGTCGGATCGGTCTTGAATGCCTCCAGGTAGGCGCCGTTGGGACTGGCCTTGTCGGTCACCTGGTACAGCACCTTCCTCGCCTTGCGGCCGGTGACCCCGATCCTCTGTACCGTCATCGTGCAGAAACTGCCCCTCGGGCAGGTCTGTGTCACCACGGTCAGTGCGGTGCCATCAGGCGTGATCAGCGCGTAGGGCAGCGAGGTTCTCGGCGCCTTGAACGCCGACCGTCGCAGCAACACCTGACCGCCTTGAAGCGAGCCGCCTCGATCCGCCGGGCCAAGGGTCCTGACCTCCTGGGCGTCTGACGGCTGGCACTTCTCGAAATAGCGAGTGCGGTGGCACCGCGACTCCAAGAGCACGAGTTCGCTGCCGTTTTCGGTGAAAGAAATGTTATGGGTGCCGGTGTAGCCGATCTTGCCCGGGACGTAGCGACCAACCCGCCAGATCGCCCGCTTGCCGGTCTTGGTGTTGATCACGACAACTCCGCTCGGCATCGAGTCGGTGTAGAGGTTGCCGTCGGGGTTGACCGGAATCACCTGGACCGCGACCAGCGAGCCATCGGGCGACGCCGCCAGTTGCTCGCCGTCCAGTCCCTTCAGGATGCTGCCCTTGAGCAGCGTTGGGGTGGTGGCGTGGCCGGAGTTACTGACCTCGAACCGGTAGATCCGAGTATCCCGCAGCGTAGAGTTTTTCGACCCTGGCTTCTTAGTCCAGGTGTGGCAGGTCAGGAAGAACGTATTGGTTCCTCCGGCGGCGAGATCGTCGCCGCAGTTGAACCTGGGCAGGGGGCTGCGGACGACGGAGATCACCTTGCCGGTGGTCCTGGAGCGCACCTCGACGGTAGTTGTCCCCCCGCGGTGGTAGTGGTCCTCAATGTAGAACTTGGGAGGCCCGGAAGGCGCCTTGGTGCCGCCCGTGATCGGCGATCCATGGCGGGCCGCGTAGGCCGACAGCGTGGCCCCGAGTCCCACGGCGAGCAAGGCCGCGAGTCCGGCCACTCCCGCCTGCGTCGCCCGGCGCCGCATCGCGCGCCGGCGGATCGATTCGACACTTACCCAGCGTGGCGGCTCACCGGCCGCGATTTCGAGCATGTCGCGAAGATTCCTTTCTTCCATGTGATTCACCGTGTTTCCCGTTCAGGTAGATCGGCCAGGCGACGGTCTTCCCGCAGCCGGGCGAGAGCCTGCGACATCGTGCTCTTGACCGTGCCGACCGCGCAGCCGAGCACCTGCGCGGTCTGCGCCTCGGTCAGGTCATCGAAGACGCGCAGCACGATGACGGCCCGCTGGCGACCGGTCAGCGACCCGAGCGCGCCGCGCACGGCCATCCGCACGATCGCCTCGTCTTCGAGGTCGCCGGGAGCCGGACCGTCGGGCAAGTCCATCCCGGTGCGTTCGCCGCGCCATTTGCGCCGGCTCCAGTTGATCCAGGTGCTCACCAGAACCCGGCGCACGTAGATCTCAGGCTCGTCTCGCCGGGTGATCCGCTCCCACCGCAGCCAGGTACGCGCGAGCGCCGCCTGCACGAGATCCTCGGCGAGGGCCCAGTCGCCGGTCAGCAGCCAGGCGCTCCGCAGCAGTGACCGCTGCCGCTGGTCGACGAACCTGGCGAAATCCTCGCCTTCAGCATTCACCTTGTCTCCGGAATAGGTCGCTGGCATCACCTGATGGACAGCGCAACCCAGGTAAAAGGTTCATGCCAATTACCCGCCGGGAAAAGTGGCAGTGCTCAAGCAGTGCTCAAGCAGTGCTCAAGCAGTGCTCAAAACAGCGCTCAAAACAGCCGGTACCCGACTCCAGGCGTCGTCGTGATCACCGGCGGATCGCCCAACTTGCGGCGCAGCCGCCCGATGGTGACCGCCACGGTATTGGTGAACGGGTCGGCCTGCTCATCCCAGACTTGTTCGAGCAAGTCCTCAGCCCGCAGGAACCCGGGACTGGCCATCAGCAAGGCCTCCAGCACCCCGAACTCCTTCACCGACAAATCAACCGGCCGTCCATCCCGCAAAACAGTCCGACGCACCGGGTCCAGTTCGACTCCGCCAGCCCGCAGCACCCGGGCCCGGGCGCCGGGCTGGCGGCGCGCCAGCGCCCGGATCCGCAGCACCAGTTCAGGGAAGTGGAACGGCTTGCCCAGGTAGTCATCGGCCCCGAGGCCGAGCCCGGCGACCCGGTCGGGCGGCGCGTCGGAGGCGGTCAGCATGATCACCATCGCCCGCTGGTCAGAACCGGTGATCATCTGGCACAGCAGGTCGCCGTGCAGCCCGGGCAGGTCGCGGTCGAGTACCACCACGTCGTAGGCGTTGACCCCGATCTTGGCGGCGGCCTCCAGGCCGTCGTGCGCGGAGTCGACCGCCATGCCCTGGTCGCGCAGGCCCTCGACCAGCACGTCCGCGAGCGTGGCGGAGTCCTCCACCACCAGCACTCTCACCTGCGCACCCCGGCGGGACCGCCGGGAGCGGCGGGACCGGCCCGACCGGCGGAACCGGCCCGACCTGCCCCGACAGCGGCGGTCATCAAGGCGACCGGCAACTCAACCGTCACCCGCAACCCGCCGCCACTACGCGCGTGCAGGTCAACGGTGCCGCCGTGCGACTCGGCGATCGCCGCGACGATCGACAGCCCGAGGCCGGACCCCTTATCCGAACCGGTGCGGTCCGCGCCGAACCGCCGGAACGGCTGGGTCAGCTCGTCCGCCTGGCGCTGGGTAAGCACCTGGCCGCCGTTTTCGACCACAAGCCGGGCGGTTCGACTATCGGCGTCCGCCGAGATCGCGATCCATCCGCCCTCCTCGTTGTGGCCGACCGCGTTGTCGATCACGTTCTCGACCAGCCGGCTGAGCAGAGCCTGATTTCCGCTCACCCAGGCTCCGTCCGGGCTCTCCGAGTGCCGCACGGTCAGGCCCTTAGCGCCAACCCTCGCGGCCTGGTCCCCAAGAGCAGCGGTGACCAGGTAATCCAGCGGCAGCACGGCCACCCCGGGCAGATCCCGATGCTGAGCGCGCGCCAGCACCAGGAACGCATCCAGCAGCCCGTCGATCCGGTCCAACTCGGTCCGCAGCCGGCCCGCCAGCGCCACAGTCTGCGGCGGCACCGGCTCGGGCTTGGCCAGCGCGACATCCAAAGACGCCCGCATCGTCGTCAGCGGAGTGCGCAGCTCGTGCGAGGCATTGGCAACGAACCGCCGCTGGGCGTTGAACGCGGTCTCCAGCCGCTGCAGCAGCCCGTCAAAGGTGTCGCCCAGCTCCTTCAGTTCGTCCTTCGGGCCGGTCACCGCGAGCCGCTCGTTCAGGTTGTGCTCGGAGATCCGCTGCGCGGCCTCGGTCATCTCCTGTACCGGACGCAGCGCCCGCCCGGCGACCAGCCAGCCGAGCCCGAGCGACACGACGGTCATGACGCCAAGCGCGATGAGCGAGGCGAGGATCAGCTGATGCGACAAGGTCGAGGTATCCACGGGCTTCGCCGGAAACGGAGGCACGGCCCCGGGCGGGCGCACCCCAACCCGGGCAACGGAACTCGACCTCGACACCGTGGCGCTGCCGACGGCGGCCAGCAGCAGTCCGCCCGAGACGAAGAACAGGATGCCGTAGAGCCTGGCCAGCCTCAGCCGGACCGATCGGCGCGGCACTCTCATGGTCTTCAGCATGCCCGCACCCACTTAACAGCGAGATAACAACGACCGTGCGGCCCATGTTATGGCCGCTCCCGTAGAACCAGGTCAACCGTGGTTTGAGGGAGGTAGGGATGGGCGCAACGATTGAAGTAACCGGGCTGCGCAAACGATTCGGCCCGACTCTGGCGCTGGACGGCATGACGTTCACCGTCGAGCCGGGTCAGGTCACCGGTTTCGTCGGCCCGAACGGGGCCGGCAAGTCCACGACGATGCGGGTGATCCTCGGCCTCGACGCCGCGGATCAGGGCACCGCGCTGGTCGGCGGCAAGCGGTACGCGAGCCTGCGCAAGCCGATGAGCTACATCGGCTCGCTTCTCGACGCGGGCGCGCTGCAGCCGAGCCGCTCGGCCAGAAACCACCTGCTGTGGCTGGCCCACTCCCAGGGCCTGACCAGGCACCGGGTGGACGAGGTGATCGAGCAGGCCGGTCTTGACACGGTCGCCAAGCGCCGGGCGGGCGGATACTCGCTCGGCATGCGACAGCGGCTGGGCATCGCCGCGGCCATGCTCGCCGATCCGCAGGCGATCATGCTGGACGAGCCGTTCAACGGCATGGACCCCGAGGGCATCGTGTGGATGCGCGGATTCCTGCGGTCGCTGGCAAGCGAAGGCCGGGCGGTCCTGGTGTCCAGCCACCTGATGAGCGAGTTGCAGGACACCGCCGATCACCTGGTCGTGGTGGGCCGGGGCAAGACGATCGCCGACACGACCGTGGCCGACCTGCTCGCGGCGGTCGCCGGAGACCGGGTCACGCTGCGGACGACGAGCGTCGAGCAGGCGAGCGACGTGCTCGAACGGGCCGGCGCGTCGGTCGAGCTGACCGCCTCCGACACGCTGACGATCTCCGGGCTGGCCGCGCAGGCGGCGGTGGCGGCGCTGGGCGCGGCCGGGGTGCCGTTCTGGGAGGTCGCGGCGCACCGGGTGACCCTGGAGCAGGCCTACCTGGAGCTGACCAGGGAAGCGGTGGAGTTCCGAGCGGAAGAGGTCGTGCGATGACCTCGACCCTGACCAGCCCGCGCAAACATTCGGCTCCGGAACCGGGATCGCCCGCAGCCGCCGGTTTCTGGTCGCTGCTGCACGCCGAGTGGACGAAGTTCCGCACCGTGCGCGGCTGGCTGATCGGGATGCTGCTGGCCGCGATCGTGACCTTCGCCCTGGGCGTGCTCACCGCCAACGCGACGATCGGCTGCGGGCCGACCAAGACCGGCCGCGCCTGCCTGCCGCACATCCCGATCGGACCGGGCGGCGAGGCGGTCAACGACACCTTCTACTGGGTCCACCAGCCGCTCACCGGCGACGGCACGATCACCGCCCGGGTCGCGTCGATCACCGGCGAGCTGCACTCGCACGGCGACTCGACGCCGCTCACGATTCCGTGGGCGAAGGCCGGCATCATGGTCAAGACGAGCACCAAGCAGGGCTCGTCGTACGCGGCGATGCTCGTCACGCCCGGTCACGGCGTACGGATGCAGTACGACTTCACCGGGGACAAGGCCGGCTCGACCACCGATCGCTACCTCAAGCTGGAGCGCAAGGGCAACAGCGTCACCGGGTACGAGGGAAGCGACGGCACCCGTTGGACGCCGCTTGGCACCGTCCAGCTGAGCGGCGCTCCGACGACCGTCCAGATTGGACTGTTCGTGACGTCGCCGCCATACG
>DATNFM010000066.1:0-17167 GCA_035606435.1 Streptosporangiaceae bacterium
CGGGGCACACCCGGGATACGGCCTGGTCGCCTTGGGGGAAGGCGGGGCCGTGGGTCCGCAGCGGGCCGGCGGGGGACCGGCCCGCTGCGGATGTGGTCGTGTTATCTAGACGAGGTGGCGGGCGATGGAATGGACGAGGCCAGCGGCCTGAGACTCCCAGCGGGCGTAGGCCGTCGGGAAGCCTGAGGCCTGCACGCCCTGCGCGGTCTGCCACAGCGGCTGCTGGCTCCAGCTGGGGTCGCGGTCCTGGTACGACCGTAGGGCGTTGAGGAAGGCATCGGCCGCGTAGGAGGGGTGCAGGATCTGCGCGGCGGTGCCCCAGCCCATCGAAGGCCGCTGCTGGAACAGGCCCAGCGAGTCGCTGTCGCCGTAGTTGATGTTGAGGAGCGTCGACTCCTGCATCGCGGTGGCGACGGCGATGACCGCAGAGCGCAGGCCCATCTTCTTGGCGATCACCTGCTTCACGATCGCGGTGGCGTTGTCATACCGGTCCGGCGTCATCGCCATCCAGGACTGCGGGCCACTGGTGCCGACTGGGGTGAGCCGGTCCTGCGCGGGCAGCGGTCCGTGGCTGGCATGCGATACCGGCTGACCGCCGACGACTCGCTCGATCGCGTCCCAGGTCTTCGGGTGTCCGCCGCCTCGACTCCAGCGGAATGTCATGCGATGGGCCGAGCGCTGGTGAGTGGAGGCGTGCTCCGACCCGTGGTTAGCAGCACCGTGGTTAGCAGCACCGTGGTTAGCAGCACCGTGGTTAGCAGCACCGTGGTTAGCAGCACCGTGGCCCGTGCTGCTGTGCTCGGAGTCGGCGTGCCTGGGCTTGGGGCTGCCATGGACGACCGGCTTTGGGTGCTTGGTCGCGTCGGCGTGCTGCGACAGCTCGTGCCCGGCGGCATCGTGCTTGCCCGGATGCTGGCTGGCCGCGATGGGTGCGGTAGCCCGGTTGATACTGTTCGCCTGGCTCACCGGACCGGCTGCGGATCCGGCGAAACCGCCGGCCGCGGCGGCGGCTCCGGTGCCTGCCAGCGCCAGCCCGGCACCGACATAGGCCAGGGACTTACCGTTGACGCGCTCGCGCAGGTTCCCGGCGTAGACGGGGAGCTTACTTGCCTGATCGTGCAGTACGGGTATCACTCGGGGGATGCGGGTCAAGATGGAATCCTTCCGTGCTGACCCGCCACCGCCCGGTCAGGGTAGGAAGGCGTGCTGAGGAGACCGGTGCTCTCGCCGTCGGATGTTCCAAGCTGGCGGTTCGGCGCCTGCGGGGGTGCGGCGCCTCGCTGGTTCAGCGCGGCGGCTTGATACGGACGCGGGGGTGCGCCCGGATCAGGCCGGCCTAAGCAAGCGGGAAGTTCGCGGTCCGGTTAGGGGGTTGGACCGTCTCCCCGGCGGGGGTCACGATAAGTAACGTCACCCTCACACGATTGCATTCCGATTTACCCGTAGTGATCCATGTCACCAGGCCGGTCACCGTGATCAAAGCCAGATGTCACCCACGTGACGACCGTGTGTAATCGCTGTGGATTAACGAGCAGGTCAGCTTGCCCACGAGTTCTTCGGCCACGGCTGGGTGAGCGGGGCCGAGCCCTTGGCCGCGGTCAGCGCGGTCGGCGCGACGAAGGTGCTGCCGTGCGGACTCACCTCGACCGCCATGTGCAGGGCGCTGCCCTTCACGAACTGCTCCCAGGTGAGGAACCAGTAGGTCCAGCCGTTGTCCCACACGCCGTGCCTCGGGCTGCCGAGGATCGTGACCGGATCACCTGGTACCGCCAGCTTGTAGTAGGCCTCGGCATCGGCCGGAGCCATGTTGACGCAGCCGTGGCTCACGTTGGTGAATCCCTGCTCACCGACCGACCAGAAAGCGTCGTGCAGGTAGTCGCCGCTCCAGGTGAACCGCACCGACCACGGCACCTCAAGGCGGTAGCCCGGGCCCTTCATCAGGACCGGGTTGCCCTTCTCGATCGTGAGATAAGTGCCGTTCGGAGTGTTGTCGCCCGGTTTCCCCGAGCTGATCGGCCAAGTGCGGTACAGCTTCCCGTCCTTGTACAGCTTCATGTGGTGCGACGCCGTGCTGGCGACGACGATCAGCGAGCGCCCGATCTTGAACTGCTGGGTCAGCGTGTGATACCCGTACAGCCCGGGTCCGCCCTCGACGCCGTTCAGGTGACCGGTGAAGCTGACCGTCGTGTTCTGCGGCCAGTACTGCCTGGGACGGAAGACCAGCGTCTGGTCGGTGTCCCAGTACCAGCCCCCGACGACCGGCTTGGACGAGGTCAGGACGAGCGACTTCTCGACCGCGGCCTTGTTCTTGATCGGCTTGCTGAAGGTCAAGATGATCGGCATGCCGACGCCGTAGGTCTGCCGGAAGCCCTCGAAGATCTGGGTGGTGAAGGTCGAGGACGGGTTCAGGGTCTTGAACGTGCTCGTCAGGTGCACCGTCTGACCCGAGGTGTTGACCGCGGTCGCCGTCACGTGCAGGGTCGCGTCGACGGGGAGCGTCCAGTCGCTGTGCCACTGGGTGCCGGTCCCATTCAGCTTCCCGGTGACCTCGTCACCGGTCACGACGACGCTCTTGATCTTCCCCTTGGTGGAGGAGACCGTAATCCCGTTCGCCGGGTTGACGTTCGTGCTGCCGGTCGCGGGGCTGATGATCAGGCCGGTGTCCGGCGGCTTCGGCTTGCTCGTCTTCGTCGGGCCGCCGGACGGCCCGCTCGAACCATTGCCGCCCCCGTTGCCGGACGCCTGCGTTCCGGCCGATGACTGACAGGCGGCGGCGAGCATCCCGGCCGCGCAGACCATGACGAGGGGCAGCAACCGGAATCGCCGTGACATGTCCTCCATGCGTCGCACGTTGTCCTCCACCCTGGTCGGTCGGACGTGGGGGCCTACCCCGGCAGATCCCCAGTATGCCCGGGTAGTCGCCATGGTTAATCCGGCTTTGGCGTTAGTCGGCCAACGCACAACGTGCGACAACGGGCTAGTCGGGCATCAATCGCCGCACTCGGCCGGCCGCCCCAGTGGCGCCGAGAATGGAGACCGCGACCACGGCGATGGCGAACCAGGGCACGTAGTCACCGAACCTGGAGAACGGCGTGCGCACCGACTCCGCAGGCAGCGGCAGGGTGATTCGCAGCACGCCCCGCTGCGCTGAGCCTTGCCAGGCCAGCAACCGCCCCCGGCTGTCGAAGGCGGCCGAGTCACCGGTCAGTGCGGCCTGAACGGCTGGCCGGCCGGACTCCGCCGCGCGAATGGCCGCCAGCGACGCGTGCTGGGGAAGGGCCCAGCTGTTCTGGAAGGTCGAATCAGAGGTCTGGTAGATGAGCACCTGGGCGCCGTGATTGGAGTCGAAACGTGACATGTCAGGGAACGAGGATTCGAAGCAGATCAGCACGCCGAATGTGAGCCGCTGCCCACCGGGGAGTTCGGCGTGCAGCACGTGAGCGCCATTGCCGGAGATCATGTTCGTGGGTGCGGCCCGGCTGATCTGCGCCAGCCAGCCAAGCGCCGACCTGAACGGTATGTACTCGCCAAACGGCACGAGCCTGGTCTTCACGTAGGTGCCCTCGATGCCGTGAGCCCCGATCAGCACGGCGACCTTGGACTTGGCGCCCGACGGGCCGACGGCGTCCTGGCTTACCAGCAACTGCGTCCCGACCTCGCGGGACAGCCCCGTCAGCCGGCGGAGCACGCCGTGATCGGTGTAAAGGTCGTAGCCGACGCTGCTCTCGCCCCACACGATCAGGGTCGGCCCGCGCGCTCCGGAGCCGCGCAAGCCCAGCGTGATCCGGGTTTCGGCCGCTAGCCGAGCTGTTGGCCCGACCCGCAGACCCGGCTGGACCAGGTCGAGCGTGACGGGCCGGGCCGCCGGCGCCGCGTAGTCGGCGGCGGACAGGGCGAATGCCGTCGGCCCGGCCGCGATCGCGATCGCGGCCGCGGCCAGGCCGATCGTCCGGCCCAGCCAGCGGGCCGACGTCAGCGCGATCATGAGGCCGGTGTTGGCCGCCACCAGCGTGAAGCTGATCAGCCAGACCCCGCCCACGGCAGCCAGCGCCAGCACGACCGGGTGCTGCCACTGGCTCGCCCCGAAGACCGCCCACGGTCCGCCAATGCCCTGCCACGACCTGAGCCAGTCGATCACCACCCAGCAGCTCGGCAGCACCAGCAGGGCCGCGAGAGCCCGACCAGTGCTTGGTCCAGGTACGGCCAGCGACCGCAGCAGCTTGCGACCCCGGGGAAACGCGGGGTGGGTCACTGGTGCCCGGGCGAGCACTGTGGCGTCTGGGGCCAGCGTGGCCTGGGTCCCCGGGGTCGTCGGCGAGGGAGGCGGCGGGGCGGGCAGCAGGTCGGTCGCGACCGTCGGAATGGCTGTCGGCGTGCTGGCCTTGGGCGGCTCGGTGGCCGACGGCAGGTCGGCGGGCGCGGCTCGGCCCCTGAGCAAACGCCAGGCGCCGTAGCCAACCCCCGCCCACGGAGCGCCGAGCACGATGACTACCAGAAGCAGGGCAGGCCCGAGGTTGGGCGTCAGCCAGTAGAGGGCGGCAAGCAGGTAGCCGGCGCCGAACCACCAGCCGCGCATCGCCGCCTCTCGTCCGGTCGGCGCCGCGCGCAGCAGGAACAGGCCCGGCAGGAGTCCGAACCAGGCCAGAAACTCAAGGTTCGGGGCCGGGAAGGCCAGCACCGGCAGCCCGCCGGCGAGCAGGGCCGCGTACCGAGCGGGCTGGGCGAATCCGCGCCAGAAGCGCATAGCTTCATTCTGGCGCCAGCCTGCACCTCGTGAGACCGCGAGCCTTGTTTGCTCAGCGCGGCGTGAGCACGCAGAACTCCTGCCCCTCGGGGTCGGTCATCACGATCCAGGACGCGTCGCCCGGCCCGACATCGGCCAGCCTCGCGCCGAGCACGGCAAGCCTTGCCGCCTCGGCGCGCTGGCCGTCTTGCGGGCACGGCCCGATGTTCAGCCGCACCCGGTTCTTGACCGTCTTCGGCTCGCCGACGGTCAGCAGCTCAAGGTAGGAGCCTCCGCCATCCGGTGATCGCAGCGCGACCAGGTGATCGTTCGCATGCTGAACCGGCCAGCCCGTCGCCACCGTCCAGAACGCGGCCATCGCCTCCCGGTCCACGCAGTCCATGACGATGGCGGCGACCGGCCCGGTGTCGCGGTAGGCCTCGCGCGGCTCGAGCACGCAGAACTCGTTACCCTCCGGGTCGGCGAGCACGACCCAGGGCACGTCGCCCTGGCCGATATCGAGGTGGGTCGCGCCGAGGTAAAGCGCGCGCTCGACCTTGGCCGTCTGCTCGGCGAGCGTGGCCGATGCCAGGTCCAGATGGATCCGGTTCTTTGCTGCCTTCGGCTCGGTCGTCAGCTCGAACTCCAGCGACAGGTCGTCCGCCCTCGGCCAGGAGAACCCCGTCGCTTCGTCGTCGTCGACTACATCCGAGTGCAGCATCCGGGCCCAGAAGTCGGCGAGCGCACGCGGATCGGCCGCGTCGATCGAGAGGAACTGGAGCCGTGTGGCCACATCAGCCTCCGGAAAGTTGGTCACGAACCCGCGCAAATCTTTCTGAAAATCAAAGATTTTTTACGCGGAAAGTTTTGCGGCGGCCGAGTGCCCGATCCTAACCGGGCGGCAGGCTCGGCCCAGTCGCCTGACGGCGTCGATGAGGCTGGTCCAGGGCAACGCCGCGCTGCCCGAATCGTAGATCAGCTGGCCAGCGCCTGGTTGGGAAACGGCACGGCGATGATCGGCTTGCCGGCCGCCGAGCCCTTCGTTCAGCAGGCTCCGGCTGCTTGTAGTCGGACCTGACCGGATGACCGGGTTCCTCGGCCTCCTAAGCGCTGCCGGCCGGCCGTCGGCCCGCCCGGTGACTGGCGATGGCGCTGGCTGCCGCCCAGAGCAGCGCCACGGCGGCTAGCGCCGCGATGACCAGCTCGGGCCAGTCGCCCGCGCGATCGGCCGGGGTCAGTTCGGACACCAACGGCAGCCGGGCATCAAGCTCGGCCCGCTGCCAGGTCTTTGTCTGAGCCAGGATCGAGCCGTTGGGTTCGATCAGGGCACTGATCCCGATCGTGGACGCCACCGCGACCGAGCGGCCGGTGGTGATCGCGTCCATCCTGGCCATCTCCAGTTGCTGCTCGGTCTCGCCGGTCTGGCCGTCGAGTTCGAAGTCCGCGTCGTTGGTCTGCACGGCGAGCAGGTTGGCGCCGCCCGTCACCTCGGATCTGACCAGGTTGTCGAATCCGACCTCATAGCAGATCACGTCGCCAAGCCGGATCTTGCCGACCTTGAACACCACCGCACTGTGCCCAGGCGTGAAGTCATGTGGCTGCAACTTCGGCAGGGAGGTGAACAGCTCGAGGAAATGCCGGTAGGGGATCACCTCGCCGAACGGCACGAGCTTGCGCTTGACGTAGAGCTGCGTCGGGCCGCGACCTGGCCGCCAGAGTTGCCCGGCGTTGCGCTGCGGGTCAGAGAGCACGGCGCCGACCAGCACCGGCCGGTCAATCGCGGCGACGGCCAGCGAGATGGTGTCGTAGGTCGGCAGCGACCGGCTCGGGTCGATGTCGGTGGAGTTCTCCGGCCAGATCACGATGTCGGGTGCGGGGCGGCGGCCCGCGTGCACTGCGTCCGCGAGCGCTGCCGTCGCGGCCGCGTGGTTGGCGGTCACGGTGCTCGCGCGGAGCTGGTCGGGGAGATTGCGTGAGTGCGGCACGTTGCCCTGGATCGTGGCGACCGTAGCGCTCGGTCCCGGGCCAGGAACCCAGACGAGAGCCAGGTTGCCGGCCAGCACCACCGGTGCTGCGAATACCGCCAGGCCCAGGGCGCCGATGCTCGTGAACGATGTGCGTCTTGGGGCATCGGCGGACCGGATCGTGATCACCAGGTAGGCCAGGCAAGCTCCGGACAAGGCGAGCAAGAACGTCAGGACGGGCAGGCCGCCCACCGTGGCCCAGCCGGCCGTCGGCGCCGACGCCTGGCTCATCGCCAGCCGCCCCCAAGGAAACCCGCCCCAGGGGAACCGGTCGCGCAGCGCCTCTTGAGCCACCCACCAGCCTGCCACGGCCAGTGGCCAGCCCGGCAGCCGCATCAGCAACGGCAGCGCGACCGCCAGCGCCGCGAAGATCAGGGTTTCGAGCACGGCCAGGACGGCCCAGGCGTACCAGGCCACGTTGACCAGCCAGGCCAGCAACGCGAAGAAGAAGACGCCGCCGCAGATCAGGCCCAGGGCAAAGGCCATCAGCGGTCGCTTGCGCCAGAGGGCCGCCGTCAGCAGCGCGGGCCCGGCGATGGCCAGCGGCCAGACGCCAACCGGCGGAAACGCCCCGGCGAGCGCCAGCCCGGCCACCACCGCCAGCCCAACCGACCACCACCGGGAAAAGCCGGTACGGAATCGGTCATCGGGCTGCCTCGCCTGACCAGCCAGCGGCACCCGATCCGCGACGACAGCGGTCGGCGCGGCGGATGAGGCGTGATTGCGCCGGACCTCGGTCCAGATGCTGCGCAACAGGTACTCCGGCTGGTCGGTGACGAACTGGCTTGGCTCTTGCGAGCGTATCCGTCAGCCCGGCCACCGGAATAACGAGCGCACCCAGGGAGTATGAACTGGTTGATATCGCAAGGAGGTCGGGTGAGTCGGCGCGGATGGGTGCTGTTCGCAGCAATGAGCGTGATCTGGGGCATGCCCTATTTGCTCATCAAGATCGCCGTCGGCGGGGTCTCCGCGCCGGTGCTGGTGCTCGCCAGGGTGGCGATCGGCGCGGCATTGCTGGCGCCGTTCGCATTGCGGCGGGGCCAGCTCGCCGCGCTCAAGCCGGCGTGGCGCTGGCTGGTGTTGTTCGCGTTCGTCGAGGTCATCGTTCCGTGGCTAGTCCTGTCCGAGGCCGAACGCTCGATCTCCAGCTCCCTCACCGGACTGCTCATCGCCTCCGTTCCGATCTTGGTGGCGGTCATCGGGCTGCTGATCGGCAGCAGCGACCGGTTGAGCCCGGTTCGGTGGACCGGCCTGCTCATCGGCCTGGTCGGCGTGGCCCTGCTGGCCGGCCCGAACCTGTTCGGCTCCGGCGCGACCACCGCGGTGGCCAAGTCGGTCGGCGAGGTCCTGTTCGTCTCCCTCTGTTACGCGGCCGGACCGCAGATCGCCAACCGCAAGCTCAACGGCATCTCCTCGGTCACCATGACGGTCGCCTGCCTCGCGCTGGCCGCCGTCGTCTATGCCCCGCTCGCCGCGGTGAGCTGGCCAGCGCACGTCCCTTCGGCCAGGGTCCTGCTGTCGATCGCGGGGCTGGCGGTGGTGTGCACGGCGGCGGCGTTCCTGTTGTTCTTCGGGTTGATCTCCGAGGCCGGACCGGCCCGGGCCAGCGTGATCACCTACATCAACCCGGCGATCGCGGTCTCGCTCGGCGTCGCCGTGCTCGGTGAGAAGGTCACGCCGATCATGCTGGCGGCCTTCGCCACGATCCTGGTCGGTTCGGTCCTGGCGACCAGGCCCGCCCGCACCCCGGCCCCGGCCGACCCGCCGCTGGAGGTCCCCGCGAACGGCGCTCGCGAGCAGACCCGTACGTCAACAGCCGCTGAAGCTGACGCGGTCGGCACGAGCTGACGCTTGCCGTCCGCCTGGCGGTACGTGCCGCTGGCTGGGCTGTCTTCTCCGGCAAAGGCGCGAAGCGCCGGTGGCGGCTAGCAGACGCTGCACTACAATCACGCAAATGATTGATCTCAAGGCGGCACGACAAGACCCGGACGGTTACCGGGCTGCATTGGCGCGGCGCGGAGCCGCCGCAGACTTCGACAAATTGCTTGCCGCCGACCTTAGCTGGCGTGAGCACACGGAACGGGCAGAAAGCCTGCGGGCCGAGCAGAAACGTGCCTCTAAGGGAAAGCCGAGCCCGGAAGAACTCGTCCAGCTGAAGGAATTGTCCGCCAAGATCGAGATTGCGGTAGCCGATCAGGCCGATGCGGCCAGGGAGCGGGACGAGATTCTTGCCCTGATCCCGAACCTCCCCGATCCGACCGCCGCCGACGGCATGGACGAAGAGGACGCCCAGCTGGTGCGGACCTGGGGCGAGCCGCCGCACTTCGGGTTCGAGCCCAAGGACCATCTTGAGCTCGGTTCCTCGCGTGGCTGGATCGACATGGCCAGAGGTGCTCGCCTGTCCGGCTCGAGGTTCGCCTACCGGATCGGCGACGTCGCCGTCACCGAGATGGCTCTGTACCAGTTCGTCATCCACAAGCTCCGGGCCAGGGGGTTCATGCTCGTGCTGCCGCCGATCCTGGTCGGCGAGAAGGCGATGTACGGCACCGGGTTCTTGCCGACCGAAGAGTCGAACCTGTACCGGCTTGAGAGGGACGACCTGTATCTCACCGGGACTTCCGAGGTCGCGCTGGCCGGCATCCACGCCGAAGAGCGGCTTGAGGAGGCCGAGCTTCCCGCCAAGTACGTGGGCTTTACCACCAACTTCAGGCGCGAGGCGGGTGCGGCCGGCAAGGACACCCGCGGCATGATCCGGGTGCACCAGTTCGACAAGGTCGAGATGTACGTCTACTGCGTGCCTGAGCAGTCACAGAAGATCCATGAGGAGCTGCTGGCTTACGAGGAGGAGATCGCCCAGGAACTTGGCCTGCCGTACCGGGTGATGAACATCGCGGTCGGAGACCTCGGCGCTCCGGCGGCCAAGAAATACGACATCGAGGCCTGGTTCCCGACTCAGGGCAAGTACCGGGAGATCACGTCCTGCTCGAACACCACGGATTATCAGTCCCGTCGCCTGAATATCAAATTCCGGCGTGACGGAAAGCTGGAATTCGCGCACACGCTGAATGGCACGGGCGCGACCGCGCGAGCGCTATTGTCGATCATGGAAAACTTCCAGGACGAAGGTGGCAAGATCGCCGTTCCTGAGGTACTCCGGCCATTCGGCGCGCCAGTCTCGATCGGCAAGCTCTAGTCGGCTGGCCCGGCCTGCTGCGGCACCTGCACAGCGCCGCCCGCGGTGCCAGCCCGGGGAGACGACCCCGCGGAACCCCCCGCCGCGAGGGGCCGGCGGCCGGTCACCAGACCGGCCTCGTTGACGATCGATGAGGCCGTGATCGACTTGAATCCGGCCCGGGCGAACATCGTCGCCCAGGTACTGATCGACACCGGCCGTTCCTGTGCCCTGATCAGGTACCGGTAGCTGTTCTTGGCGATCCTCCACCAGCCGCCGATGCCCTTCTTGGCGAGCGCCCCGATCTTGGTCTTGATGATCGCGCGGTCCTGGCTGGTCACCCCCCGGCCGAACATCATGTCGGCCAGGATGAAGGTGCCGCCGGGTTTCAGCCAGTAGTAGGCGGCCGCCACTAGTCGGCCTTTATCCAGGTCGCGCAGGTAGTGCAGGGCATAGCTGGTGACGATCAGGTCCACGCACTCGGCCGGGAGCGACAGTCGCTCGATCGGAGTCGCGAGACATTCGAGTCCGGGCAACTTGCGTTGCTCTGCCTGTTCCTCCAGCTTTGCGATCATGACCTGGCTGGCATCGATCGCGAGCACCTTGGCGCCCTGCTCGGCTAGCGGCAAGCTCAGCGGCCCGGCTCCGCAGCCGATATCGAGCGCCTGGCTGCCGGGACTGACGGTCGCCGCCGCCAGCACCGCGGCCGTCACCTTCTCGAGCCCGGCGGGCGAACGCCGGTCCCAGGCGCTGCGGCGGCGCGAGGTGATCAGCCGCAACGGCCGGGTCGCGAGCTGGCCGAGCCGACGGTGCGAATCGGTGGAAGTCACTTGAGCACGCAAAGACACGTGGTAATTCGCGGCTTTGGCATCGGTCAATTTACTATCGACTGATTTATGGCCCCTCACCTCGGAATCCGTCATCAGTCCAGGCTAGCAATTGGAGCGAGATTTAACGACCGATCGAAATCAACGTCGGCTCACTTTTCCGCTCGCCACGGGGATGATTGGGGCCAGAGTGCTAGCTCGCGGCGATGAAGCCGACTATCACCTCGGCCAGCCGCTCGCCGGCGTCCTCCTGAAGGAAGTGGCCGGCGCCGGTCAGCGTGGGGTGCTCGAATCCGGCGGTGCCGGGCACGAGTTGGGTGAAGATCGGCGCCATCCCGCCCGTGATCGGGTCGGAATCGCTGAACGCGACCAGGAACGGCTTGCTCCACTGCGTCAGCTTCTCCCAGGCGGCCCGGTTGGCTTCCGACGCGGGATCATCGGGCGTGGTCGGCACCAGGCGGGGCATCGCCTTCGGCCCGGCCTGGTACTGCGGGCCTGGGAACGGAGCGTCATAGGCAGCGCGCACCTCGTCGGTGAGCGGGTTCAAGCAACCGGAGGCGATCAGCCGCGAAATGTCGATCTCCGGCGTGGCGAGCACCATGTCGCGGAACTGCAGCCAGACGTCGGGCATGGGGAGGTCCCCAGTTGGCAGGCCTGTGTTGGCACATACGACCCGCGCAAATTTTTCTCCATGTTCAGCGACAAGACGAAGTCCGAGCAGGCCTCCCCAATCCTGCCCGACCAGCGTGAGATCGCGGCAGTCAAGCACGTCGAACACGAGCGCGCGCACCCACTCCACGTGCCGGGCGTAGCTGTGATCGGTGATCTGCGCCGGCTTGTCCGAGCGGCCGAAGCCGATCAGGTCGGGCGCGATCGCGCGCAGGCCGGCGGCGGCCAAGACCGGGATGATCTTGCGGTAGAGGAAGGACCAGGTGGGTTCGCCGTGCAGGAGCAGTACCGGCTGACCATCGGCCGGGCCGGCCTCGACGTAGGCCATGTTCAGGCCTCCCACGTCGGCGAAGCGCGGCTCGTAGCCGAAATCGGGGAGGTTCTCGAATCGGGATGACGGGGTCTTTAGTACCTGCATGTGCCGAGCTTGTCATAGCGGGCGGCCGAAAATCGGCTAGCACCCCCCGATCCGGGTCTTTTACGCTGGCGCGATGCGAGCTGAGGATCGGGCGGATATCGAGGCCTATTACCTGCGGGGCGAGGAGCGCGACCGGCTTGCCGTCGGGCCTATCGCGATGATCGAATTCGAGCGCACTAAAGAGATCATCCTGCGATCTCTGCCACCCGCACCGGCACTGGTAGCCGACATCGGGGGCGGGCCTGGACGCTATACGCAGTGGCTGGCCGGGCTGGGGTACCAAGTCGAGCATCGCGATCTGATGCCGCTGCACGTGGAGCAGGTGCGAGGCGCCGTCGGCCAGAACGCCCGCGTGCGGACGATGCTCGGCAACGCACTCGACCTTGACTTGCCGGATTCGAGTGTGGACGCGGTCCTGCTGCTCGGGCCGCTCTATCACCTGAAGAGCCGGGCCGACCGGATCAAGGCACTGCGGGAGGCGGCGCGCATCGCGGCGCCGGGAGGGCCGATCTTCGCGGCGGCGATCTCACGCTGGGCGCCCCGGCTGGACGGCGACCTGCGCTCGCGGCTGTACGAGAAGTACCCGCACAGCACGTCGGCGTTGCCCGGGCTGGAGCGCCAGGGCTGGATGGCGCCGCTGCATCCGGCGGCGTTCACCGCGTACTGCCACCGGCCCGGGCAACTGCGTTCCGAGGTACGGGCGGCCGGGCTGGCTGTGGCCGACCTGGTGTGCGTCGAAGGGGCGGCATCGCTCCTCACCGATCTGGGCGAGCGGCTGGAAGTGCCGAGGGACCGGCAGGCCGTGTTCGACGCGGCGCGAGCGACCGAGCGGGTGCCTGAGTTGATGGGGATCGGGCCGCATTTGCTGATAACCGCGGTGCGCGAGGTCGGCGCGGGCTCAGTCGGGTCGGGCTAGGGCGGGTCCGGCTCGGGCGGTTCGGCTCGGGCGGGTCGGGCTAGGGCGGGGCGGGCGGGGAATGATCCTGCCGTTAGCGGTTGCCGGCGGAGTCGGGGGGCCTGCCGTGGAGCGCTTGAGCACGCTGGACGCTGGGTTCTACTTCGTGGAACACCAGAATGTGCCGATGCATATCGGGTCGCTAGCGGTCTTTGACGGGCCCGCACCGAAGTACGGCGACCTGTTGGCGTTGTTCGAGTCGAAAATTCCGCGCGTGCCGCGTTACCGGCAGGTGGTGCGGACGCTGCCACTGCAGGTCTTCCGGCCGTTCTGGGCCGATGACCAGCAGTTTGAGCTGGACTACCACCTGCGGCATTCGGTCGTGCCGGCGCCAGGGAAGACCGAGCAGCTGCGGGAGCTGGCCAGCCGGGTGTTCTCCCAGCGGCTCGACCGGGATCGGCCGCTGTGGGAGGCCTGGTTCCTGGACGGGCTCGAACGCGGCCGCTGGGCGATCCTGATGAAGGTGCACCACAGCATGGTCGACGGGATCGGCGGCTCTGACCTGCTGGCCGAGCTGTTCGATCTGTCACCGGACGCAGCGGGCCCGGGCCGGGCGGAGTGGTCGGTCGGGTCGCGGTCGGCGCGCTGGGAGCCGCGACCGTCGCCGTCGACGGCCGAGCTGGTACTCGGCGGGGCGCTCGACGCCTTCACCTGGCCGGTCAGGCAGCTGGCCGAGCTTCCCGGGCTGGTTACCGACCGGCTGCCGTCGACCAGCGACGTGCTGGAGTTCGGCCGCGGGCTGACCGGCAGCGCCCGTCGGCTCACCGCTCCTTCGGCTGCGTCCCTGAACGGCCCGATCAGCCCGCACCGCCGCTGGACCTGGACGACCGCCAAGCTGTCGCAGGTCAAGCGGGTGCGTCAGGCACTGGGGGTCACTGTCAACGACGTGGTGCTCGCGGTGATCACGTCGGGGTACCGGGAACTTCTGCGGGAGCGCGGCGAGCTGGCCGATGATCTCGTTGTGCGGTCGCTGGTGCCGGTGTCGTTGCGCGGGGCTGATGACCGGCATCCGGTGAGCAATCAGATCTCGGCGATCCTCGCCAACCTGCCCGTCGGCGAGGCCGATCCGTTGCGGCGGCTCGAACTGCTTCACTCCCAGATGGAAGATCTCAAGCGGACCCGGCAGGCGGTCGGGGCCGAATTCCTGACCGGGTTGCTCGGGTTCGCGGCACCATCGCTGCTGGCGCTGGGCTCCCGCGCCGCGTTCCGGCTGCCCCAGCCGCTGGTCCAGACGGTGACGACCAATGTGCCCGGGCCGCGGTTCCCGCTGTACCTGCTCGGGCGCAAGCTGCGCGAGCTCTACCCCTACGTGCCGATCGGCGATCGACTGCTGACTGGGGTGGCCGTCTTTTCCTACCTCGACCACTTCGCGTTCGGAGTTACGGCCGACTACCGGGCTGTATCCAAGTCCGATCTGCGGGTACTGACCAACGGCATCAAGAGCGGACTGGCCGAGCTGAAGGAGAAAGCCCGCCAGGCTTCGCTGGTCGCTGGCCGATAAAGAGGCGACAAGTCAGCCAGCAGGATTTAACATGGCCGGGCCTGAATCGCTTTTGGAGGCGGCTAATGGCTGTCGGCTTTGTCCTGGCTGCCGTTGCACTGACTTTAGTTATCTATCGGCAGGTCGTTCCGAGGAGAGTCAGCAGCTCCAGTTTCCGTATCGTCGCCATCTTCGCGATCATCGGCATCGCCGAGGCGGTCCAGTACTTTCGCGGATCTCACCCCGGCCGGTTGACCCTGGCGGGCTGTCCCCGACCGGCTGACCCGCCGCCGAGTCTTCGGCCCGCCTAGCCCGGGCCGATCAGAGTCAAGGTCTGGCCTGCTCACGGACGCCTTAGTTGTCAACGGGCACCCATAACGGTCTCGGCAGCCTGTTCCCATCCGGTGGGCGCGACTTCCCACCCGTTGCGCCGACTACCCACCCGTTCGGCGGTCGCAAACTAGGGCATAATCGACAATTATACGGCGCAACGGGTGGGAAGTCAGCGCAACGGGTGGGTAGTCAGCGTAATCGGTGGGAAGTGGGCGCAGCCGGTGGGAAGTGGGCGCAGCCGGGAAGTCAGCGCGGCGGGGTCGGAAGTCAGGGCCAGAGCAGCGGCAAGGGTCCCACGCGGAGGCGGATGCTGGTCACGCAGGTCACGACAGCCACTCCGGACACTTGTGCCGTTGCTCCCGGCGGTGGCAGCCGGGAAAACGGATTGCGGGTGCCGCGGCCCCACTGCGCTGTGCGGTACATGACTGTACTGCTGAACGTTGCCGCTGCGGGAGAACGGCCAGAGCTTTGTGTGAGGCCATGGCGTGCCGTGGACATGCCGGACTTGCTGGCGGCGATGGCCGGCGAGTATCCCCGACGCGGTCTGTGGTCGCACCCTGACGTCGATGTTCCTGGACCGCAGCGCTGGAGCAATCGGCTTCTAGGGCCAGGCGGGTTGAGTCGGGACGGGTGGAGTTCGCTCTGGGAGCGACGAGGAAGCCGGCGCATGCTTTATGCCTAAAAGGGTTTCAGTGGTTTACTCCGATGATGGCGCGGCCTCGGGTTATCGATGACGAGCGGCTGCTGGCGGCCGCCCACGAAGTGCTGTATGAGGTCGGGCCCGCCACCTTCACGCTGCAGCGGGCGGCCGAGCGGGCTGGGGTGTCGGCCGCCACGTTCATCAAGCGGTTCGGGTCCAAGCAGGAACTGTTCCTGGCGCTGAACCGGCGCTGGGTCGACTCGCTGCTGCCCACCTTCGCGGCCGCCGAGGCCGGCCGTCAGACGCCGCTGGCGCGGCTGCGGGCGGCGGCGCTGTGCGGGTTCGATGATCTTGATTCGCCCGGCAACACGGCCAACGAGCTCGCGACGCTCGCCCTCGACCTGCAGGACGAGCAGATGAGCGAGCTGCTGGCGCGGGGCTGGCTGATCGTGGAGGAGCACCTGCGTGAGCTGGCCGCCGAGGCGATTGCGGCCGGTGAGTTCGGCCCGGACTACACCGCCGAGCAGGTCGCCAGGATCTTGCTCGCCACCTGCGAGGGCACCAGGCTGACCTGGTGCGTGCGGCCGGTCGGGTCGCTGGTGAGCCGGGCCGAAGCCGACATCGACGCCGTGCTGGCCGCGCTGGCCGGGCGGGGTCCTGGCGCGGCCGCCCGGGGTCCTGGCGCGGCCGCCCGGAGCCCCGGCCCCGGCCCCGCCGATAGCTAGCGGTATCCGACCTCGGTGGCCGGCTTGTCGGGGTCCTGGATCTCCACGACGTAGCGCCAGCAGTCCGGCTGCGAGCCGTCGACGTCGGTCACGTTGTACGTCTTGGCCAGGTCGTGGCTGGTCAGGACCCGGCCCGCGTACCGGTCGAGGACTTCGTCCGCCGCCAGCGCCGCGATCCCGCGCCCGACGTAGGCCGGCGACTCCGAGATGCAGAAGTGCGGCTCGCGAGCGGTCGCGTCCCGCCAGGTCTCCTCGGTGATACCGAAGTGATCGAGCATGGCCTCAGAACGCATCCAACCCGGAGTCACCGCCAGCGCCGTCACCGTCGTGCCCTTCAGCTCGGCCGTCAGGCCCAGCGTGATCCGCTCGACCGCGGCCTTGACCAGGTCGTAGTAGAACCCGACGACCTCGCGGTAGTTCTTGTTGTACTCGGTGGTGCCGTCGGTCATCTCGATGACCAGGCCGCGCTCGCCGCGCCCGTTGAGCATGAGCGGCATCGCCTTGCTGGCCGTGATCAGGTGGGTGTCGATGCCCATCCTGAGCATGCGCAGGCCGCCAGCGAGGTCGTGCTCCCATAGTTTCTTGTTCCACTGCGCGTAGCGGTCGCCGCCGAAGATGTCGTTGACGCAGATGTCGAGCCGGCCTTGCTCGGAGGCGATCCGGTCGACGAGGTCCTGGACCTGATCGGGTTCGAGATGATCGACCCGGAGCGCGACGCCCGAGCCTGCCGCCGCCATCAGTTCGCCGGTCTCCTCGATGGTCTCGCGGCGCTCGATTTCCGACGGCCCGGTTGCCCGGCTGCTCCGGCCGGTGGCGTAGACGAAGGCGCCGGCTCTGGCTAGTTCGACGGCGATGGCCCGGCCTGCGCCTCTGGTAGCGCCGGCCACGAGGGCGACTTTGCCTGACAGCGGCTTGCTGCCTGGCTTGGCTGCTGGCTTGCTTGCTGGTGTCTGTTCCGACACGGTGTCCTCCTTGTCTGCAATCCTTGCGGGTACAACAGGAGCTTGAAGTACGGCGGTAAGCACCGCCAGCTAATTAGTAAATCATCGTTCACTAACTAGCGCGAGTCGATCCAGGGGCGAGATGCGATGGCAAGGGACTTGATCGGTAACCCCGGCAAGGTGCTGTTCAGCGGGTCCGGCGAGACCAAGGGCGATCTGGCCGATCACTACCTGAGGGTCGCCGAGCCGCTCATGCGCAC
>DATNFM010000067.1:0-43398 GCA_035606435.1 Streptosporangiaceae bacterium
TGCCGGTTTACGGGGGAGTGTTGCCGTGTCGTGGAGTGTTTGCCGCGCTTTTCCGCGGTCAACCCTCCACCAGGCGGAAAGTCTCCCCGATCATGAAGCCTGCCGCTGCGGGCCAGCCGGGCACCGGACGCCGCCGCCCCACCGGCCCCTGAGCCAGGTCACGGACGGGTCCCGGCCCTATCGCCCGAGAAATCCCGCGACGCGCCGCAAACTCGATTTATTCTGGAATGAATACTCCACGGTGCGACCGCGCATTCACCTGATGCGGAGCGGCAAGGTCGTGCCGGGCCGGCAGGTTCGCGTTGCGGCCGGGCAGTCCCCAGGTATCGGCCCGCTTCCCCATGGTTCGCAGCGCGGGCGGGCGGGATCGGCGGCCTCGCGGGCAGGGAAGACTGGGCGGAGGCGGGTCCGCGACGCGCAAGCTGAACGGCCTCGGTGGTCGTTACGGTTTTGTTCGCGCCGAAACTCTCTGGGAATCGCGGGGATCGCGGGGATCCGGCTGTGGCTGCTACCACGGGGAAAGTTCGTTGTGGTCAGCGCCACAACGAACTTCCCCCGTGGTGAGCGCCGGCTAGAGGGTGAAGACGACCTTGCCGAAGAGGTCGCCGTTGATCATGGCGGCTATGCCGTCCCTGGCGTCGGTGAGTGGCATGGTGCGGTCGATCAGGGGGCGGAGGCCGGTCTGGTCACAGAAGCTCAGCAGTCGCGAGAGTTGGTCGCGGGTGCCCATGGTGGAGCCGACTACCGACAGTTGCAGGAAGAAGATCCTGGTCAGGTCGGCGGGGGGCATGGCGCCGCTGGTCGCGCCGGAGATGACGATGCGGCCGCCTGGGCGCAGTGACTTGACCGAGTGGGACCAGGTGGCCTCGCCGACCGTTTCCATGACGGCATCGACACGTTCCGGGAGCCTAGCGCCGACGGGGAAGGCCTGGTCGGCGCCTAGTTCGATCGCGCGCTGGCGCTTTTCCTCGCTGCGGCTGGTGACCCAGATCCGGTAGCCGCCGGCGCGGCCTAGCAGGATCAGGGCGGTGGCCACGCCGCCGCCGGCGCCCTGGACCAGGATCGTACTGCCCGGCTCGAGCCCTGACTTGCCGAACAGCATCTTGTACGCGGTCAGGTACGCGGTCGGCAGGCAGGCGGCCGCCTCGAACGAGATGCCGGCTGGCTTGGGGATCAGGTTGCGGCGCGGCACGGCCACGCGCTCGGCGAAGGTTCCGTCGTACCGCTCGGACAGCAGGGAACGGCGGGGATCCAGCGTCTCGTCGGCTACGCCGGCGGCGGGGTCGCTGACCACGCCGTGCACGACGACCTCGTTGCCGTCTTCGTCTAGGCCGGCCGCATCGCAGCCGAGCACCATGGGGAGCTTGTCCTCCGAGATGCCGACGCCGCGCAGCGTCCAGACGTCGTGGTGATTAAGTGAGGTCGCCTTGACCGTGACGGTGGTCCAGCCCGGCGGCGGCACCGGCTCGGCGTGCTCGCCTAGCTCGAGGGCGGAGATCGGATCGTCTGGGCTGAACCTGGCTGCGGTGACTGCGAACATGCCAGGACCATAGCGCCTAGCCGCAATCAAGCTTGGCGTTGGCTTCGGTTATCGCTGAAGTCTGGGTGCGGGCGGTGTCCGCTGTGGCATACTCCGCAAAGGCTAGTACCGATCCCCAAAGCCCAGTAAGGACCGGCGTGAATCTGGCCTCGTTTGCCGAACTAGCAGTGCGCCTCGTCAACTCGACCGTTTGTGATGCCGAAGCTGACCCGTTGCGCACGTGTCAGGCGTTCCGCGATTTCATAGCGGACCGTCCGTTTCTGGCTGCCCCTGTGACGCAGCACGATCTAGATCGGCTCAAGCTGCTTCGCGCCGACCTCGCGACCGTATTTACCAACGCCGTCGCCGGCAATGAGAAGGCAGCTGTCGACCGGCTCAACGACCTGCTGATGATTCATCCCGTGCAGCCGATGCTGGTCTCCCACGACGGCGAGCCCTGGCACCTGCACATGGCCGACGCGGGTTCGATCATCGACAGGTACGCCGCCGTCTCGGTTATCAGCCTGTCGTTGCTGTTCGGCCAGCTTGGCGCCGAGCGGTTCGGTATCTGTGCGATCGCGTCGTGCGATCGGGTCTTCATTGACGGAAGCAGCAACAAGTCCCGGCGTTACTGCGCGGACCATTCGGCCGCGAGAACCAACGTCGCTTCGCTGCCATCAAAGCGGCCCGGACTGGCCGAGGAGACAACCGGTACGGTTGCCTCAGCCGCCAGCTAGGCATTCGCACGCCTCTTAGCTCCAACGATGTCACTTGCGTTACCGAACCGACACCTTCGGGCTTCTTCTCACTTCCCCCAATGATCATTACCATGAGCCCTACTCGCGGGCGTTACGCTCCTGTTAGGTGAACCGAAAGAAGGTTCGATTCATGGCAACTGACACCACGGCCGTGTCCAAGGGACCGGTCGACGTCGGCCTCAAGAGAGAGATGGGGTTGATCGGCGCCATGTGGGCGTCGGAAACCTCGATCATCGGCTCTGGCTGGCTGCTTGGCTCATTCTTCGCCGCTCAGGCCATCGGGCCGTCGGCGATCTGGGCGTGGATGGTCGGCGGCATCGCCGTTATTATCCTAGCGCTCGTCCACGCTGAACTCGGCGGGATGTTCCCGGTAGCCGGCGGCACCGCCCGGTTCCCGCACCTCGCCTTCGGCAGCGGTGCCGGCATTTCGTTCGGCTTCTTCTCCTGGCTGCAAGCGGTCACGGTCGCACCGATCGAGTGCTACGCCGTCATCAAGTACGGCCAGTACTGGTTTAACAGCTCCAAGATCAACATCTATGACCCGGTCACCGGGAATGCGACCCACCTGGGTTTCGTGATCGTCATTGTGCTGATGGCGGCCATGACCGCGGTCAACTTCCTGGCCATGCGGACCTTCGCGCGGGTCAACAACATCCTCACGTACTGGAAGGTCGCGATCCCGGTCCTCGCGATCATCATCTTGGCGTTCAAGTTCCACCCGCACAACTTCAGCGTTCAGGGCGGCCTTAACCCTGGCAACGCGTTCGGCGCCCCGGGGCCGGGAGGAGTCGGCTGGCACGCGTTCTTCTACGCGATCCCCGTCGCCTCGATCGTCTTCGCCTACCTGGGTTTCGAGCAGGCCGACCAGCTCGCTGGTGAGGTCAAGAACCCGCAGAAGAACCTGCCGCTGGCGATCATCGGCGCGGTCCTGATCGGCACCGTCATCTACGTGCTGCTCCAGGTCGTGTTCATCGGCGCCACCCCGGAGAGCCTGATCAAGTCTCACCTGGGCTTCGCATCAATTCCGGGAACCAACCCGATCGCCGAAGGGCCGTTCGCTGGCCTGGCCGGAGTCGTCGGCCTGACCTGGCTCGCGGTCATCCTGCGGCTCGACGCGTTCATCTCCCCGTACGGAACCGGCCAGATCTACGTGACGTCGACCTCTCGGGTCGGCTACGGCCTGGCCAGGAACCGGTACTTCCCGTCGATCTTCACCCGGACCGACAAGAACGGCATCCCCTGGTTCGGCCTGGTGATCTCGTTCCTGTTCGGCCTGGTCTTCCTGCTGCCCTTCCCGAGCTGGCACGCGCTGGTCGGGCTGGTCACCTCGGCGAGCGTGCTGATGTACGCCGGCGCGCCGCTATCCCTGGGTGCATTCCGCAAGATCCTCCCGGATGCCAGCCGGCCGTACAGGATGCCAGGCGCGGCGGTCATCGGGCCGATCGCCTTCGTCATCTCCGGCCTGATCATTTACTGGTCCGGCTTCGAGATCCTCTGGAAGCTGGGCGTCTGCATCATCCTCGGCTACATCCTGATCGGCATGCACTTCTCCGACAACCCGCACGCGCCGAAGATCAACTGGAAGAACTCGGCGTGGCTTGGCGCCTACCTGCTCGGCATGGGCATCATCTCCTGGCAGGGTCAGTTTGGTCCCGGCAACACGTCCAACATTCCGTTCTGGTGGGACATGCTGCTGGTCGCCGCCTTCAGCGTGGCGATCTATTTCTGGGCCCTGAACTCGACCCTGTCGCGGGCCGAGATGGAGTCGGCCATCGCGGACCAGGCCGGCGGCGCCGAGGACTGGGAAGCGCAGGTAACAGAGGCCGGCGGAGCCGCGGAGACCCCGGCCACCTGATCCCGTATTCCGCCCCCCGCGAGTGCGTGAGGCCCCGGCCCGATTGGGCCGGGGCCTCATCGTTTGCGCACCGATTCAGCCGGTCCGGTAATAACGCACAAGCACCGTGCCCTTGATCGCCTCCGGCCCGACCGGGCCGAACTGGCGACTGTCCACCGCGCCCGCCCCCGGATTGTCCGAGCTCAGGAACCATCCGCCGGACTCCTGCCTGGCGGCCCGTTTCACCAGCAGCATGCCGGGCAGCTGCGGATTACTGGCGATCACGATCTGGCCGGGGCGAACCCGGAGTGGGCGATTGGCTCGCAGGCCCCGCCAGACCAGAAGCCAATCCCCCGGCCGCAAGGCCGGCTCCATCGACCGTTCGGCCACCGCGACTCGCCAGATTGGCCACTGCATGCGCCCCTCCGGGACTGGTGATACCGCAAAGCTGTACTGTCTGAATCCGATTCCAATGCTCCGACACGAGAGAAGGACAACATGAGGCTGCTGGCCCGCGCTCTCGCGCCGAAGGCCACCGCGTTCGCGCACTGTGACCTTCCGTGCGGCGTCTACAACCCGGCCCAGGCCAGGATAGAGGCCGAATCAGTCAAGGCGATCTGCGAGAAGTACCAGGGGAACACCGACCCGGAGTTCCGCGCCCGGGCGCTGCAGATCAAGGAAGAGCGGTCCGAGCTGGTCAAGCATCACCTGTGGGTGCTTTGGACCGACTACTTCAAGCCTCCGCACTTCGAGAAGTACCCGCAGCTGCACGAACTGTTCAACCAGGCCACCAAGCTGGCGGGCGCGGGCGGGACCAAAGGCAGCACCGATCCGGCCAAGGCCGATGAACTGCTGGCCAAGATCGACGAGATCGCGGAGATCTTCACCGCCACGAAGCAAAGTTAATGTCTTGGCTTTGGTGCGGGCCTTGACGGCCCGCACCAGGCCAGAACTAATGGTCTGTTAGGGGCAGATCACAAGGTCAGTACTCTCGGGGGGAAGTAATGGCCACGTCCGTTTCTGGCGGCACGCCACCGGCAGGACAGAATCACCTGCATCGTGCCATCGGGTTGCGCGCGCTCACGTTGATCTCGCTGGGCTCGATCATCGGTTCCGGCTGGTTGCTCGGCGCGCTCACGGCCGCAACGGCCGCCGGGGCGGCCTCGCTCGTGTCGTGGATCATGGCCGGCGGGGTGCTGGCCTTGCTGGCCCTCGTGCACGCCGAGCTGGGCTCGACTTACCCGGTCTCCGGCGGAACCGCGCGATTCCCGTACATGATCTTCGGGGCGATCGGCGGGCTCACCGGCGGCTGGATGGCGTGGGTTCAGGCGGTGACGATCGCGCCGATCGAGGTCGAGGCGACGATCGGCTACCTGAACTCGCAATATCCCAGCCTGGACATGGTGAAAGCCAACGGCACGCTCGACGGCAAGGGGATTGCCCTGGGCGCGGGCTTCATGGTGGTGTTCACGGTGATCAACATCATGGGCGTGCGCTGGCTGGCCGAGAGCAACTCGATCGCCACCTACTGGAAGATCCTGATCCCGACGCTCACGATCTTCGCACTGCTTTTCACGACGTTCCACACCTCGAACTTCAGCGCGGGTGGCGGCTTCGTCCCGTACGGATTCCACGGAATCTTCGCCGCGCTGCCGCTCGGCATCGTGTTCGCGCTCGAAGGTTTCGAACAGGCGATCCAGGTCGGCGGCGAGGCCGAGAACCCGCAGCGGAACATCCCGCGGGCGGTGATCGGGTCCATGCTGATCGGCACGGCGATCTACCTGCTGCTCGAGGTCGCCTTCGTCGGCGCGCTCGACCCGGCGAATCTCGCCGGTGGCTGGGCCGATCCGATCAAAGGCGTCGGCGCCTTCGGGCCGTACGCGACCTTGGCTTCGAATGCTGGCCTAGGCTGGCTGTCTACGCTGCTGATCATCGACGCGGTGGTCTCGCCGGCGGGCACCGGCCTGATCTATCTGGGTACGTCGTCGCGACTGGCCTACGGGCTCGGCCGGAACGGCTACTTCCCCAAGGCCATCAGCCAGGTCAACCGGCGCGGCGTGCCGCTGGTGTCGATCATCATCTGTTTCGTGATCGGGATGCTGACCTTCCTGCCGTTCCCGAGCTGGGCCGGCCTCGTCGGCCTGGTGACCTCGGCCACGGTGCTGATGTACGCGATGGCGCCGCTCTCGCTCGCGGGCCTGCGGCGCACGGACCCGGACCGGCCGCGCCTGTACCGGCTGCCGTTCGCCGGGGTGCTCTGCCCGCTGGCGTTCATCCTCGCGAACTGCATCGTGTACTTCGCCGGCTGGAGCAACGTGTTCTGGCTGTACATGTTCGTCGTGCTCGGGTTCGGAGTCTTCGGCATCTACCAGATGTCCATCCCCGGGCACCGTCGCACCATCATCGAGTGGCGCTCGGCCTACTGGGTCATACCCTGGCTGCTTGGGCTTGGCATCATCTCCTGGCAGGGCCAGTACACCTCGAGCACGACGACCGTGTTCGACCTCACGCTGAACCCGACGCTGCGAATCGGCCAGTGGTGGGATCTGGGCCTGATCGCGATTTTCAGCCTCGCGATCTACTACTGGGCCGTCTACAGCGGCCTGTCGCGAGAGAAGGTCCAGGAGGCCGTGGAGACCGTCGAGGCCGAGGCCTCGGTGGAACTCGCCACGCCGCTGACTTAACGGCGGCGGAACGTGAGCCAACGACCAGAAAGCCATATCCTTTGACGCGATCAAGACGGGCGGGGGGCCGCCACCGCGAGTGGGACAGTCTGGATAGGTCCCAGATCAAGATAAGTTGCAAGGAGGCATGGACTCCTGCAGTGACGAGAGACAGGTATCAGCCGTTGTTGGAGGGGCGGACACTGGCATGACCGATAAAGGGACTACTTCCCGGATAAGTGAAATAAGTGACCTGGGCCAGGTTGGACAGCATCAGGTGATCGCGGCCGACCCAGTGTTCGCTGCCCCGCCCCCAGAGCGAGCCAGTGACCACGTCACGGTCAAGATGCCGGCCGACGGCGCCTACCTGTCCGTACTGCGGACCGCGACCGCCGGCCTGGCGGCGCGGCTCGACTTCACTCTCGATGAGATCGAAGACATGCGCATCGCCGTGGACGAAGCCTGCGCGATGCTGCTTGCACAGGCGATCCCCGGCAGCAACCTTGAATGCGCGTTCCATCTCGGTCAGGATGAGATGACTGTCTCGGTTTCTGTCCGTTGCCTGGCTCCTCGGGTACCCGCTGGCGACACCTTCGCGTGGACAGTGCTCTCCGCTCTGGCCGGCAGCGTAGATGCCCAGGTCGGACCTGGTGACGTACTCACGATCGTGCTGCGGAAGTGTCGTGACTCATCGAGGTCGGTATGACGGGGGAAGTTGAGGTCGCTTTGACCGAAGAGTTCGAGACGATGACCGCTGAGCCCGCCGGGGGGAAAGGGATCGGTGACGCCGACGAGGTCCTGACCGTCGCTGGCCTGATCAGTCAGGAGCTCGACGAAGGAGGATCCCCCGCCGAGCAGCTCTCCGGTGCGATCAGGATCCAGCACGCGGTGCGTGATCGCGGCCACGCCCGGGATCTGTTCGTGCGGCTCTGCGAGCTACCCGACGGCGATCCCGAGCGGCTGCGCATCCGCGGCGAACTCGTCGAGTTGCACCTTCCGCTGGTCGAGTACCTGGCCAGGCGATTCCGCAATCGCGGGGAGTGGCTCGACGACCTCACCCAGGTCGCGACGATCGGCTTGATCAAGTCCATCGACCGGTTCGACCTCAGCCGGGGCGTGGAGTTCTCTACCTACGCGACCCCGACGATCGTCGGCGAGATCAAGCGGCACTTCAGGGACAAGGGCTGGGCGGTGCGGGTGCCGCGCCGGCTCCAGGAACTCAAGCTGGCGCTGACGAAGGCGATCGGCGATCTGGCCCAGCGGCTCGGCCGGGCGCCGACGGTCGCCGAGCTAGCCGCGCACCTGTCGATGAGCGAGGAAGATGTTCTCGAGGGCCTTGAGTCGGCGAACGCCTACTCGACGGTCTCGCTGGACGCGCCTGACTCCGGCGACGAGGATGCTCCAGCCGTCGCCGAATCGCTCGGCATGGTCGATGAGGCCCTGGAGGGCGTGGAGTATCGCGAGTCGCTCAAGCCGCTGCTCGAGCGACTGCCGCCGCGAGAGAAGCGGATCCTGCTGCTGCGGTTCTTCGGCAACATGACCCAGTCGCAGATTGCCACCGAGCTCGGCATCTCCCAGATGCACGTGTCCAGGCTGCTCGCCAGGACCCTGACTCAGCTGCGCGAGGGGCTGACCGGGGAAGACTGACCAGTCCTCGCGGGGGGTTCCGGTGGGTCGTCCCCCCGAGCCGTAAAGGCCCTGGTGCTGGGCGGGACCAGCAGCAAGACGAAGCCGGCGACCGACAGCACCAGGGCGGGCACTCCCCACTCATAGCGCGCTCCCTGCACCAGGTAGATGCCGACAATCCCGGTGAACAGCTGGGTGAGCAGGGCCGGGGTGCGGCTCCATCGCCGCGCCCTGGACAGGCCAAAAGCCACGAAGCCCAGGGCGACGGCGACCCCGATGCCGATCAGCGTGATCGCGATCCCGCTAGCGTTCTGATACGACTTGCCCTGGAACGTATCGACGCCGGCGATTGCGGCAGCGACCAGGATCCCGACTACTTGCAGCGCCTCAACCACGGCCGCGGCCACCAGCGTCGGCGGGCGTACAGCGGCTGCAGGCGGACGCCCGTTCACTTGCTTGGCCGCGACGGCGCTAGCCTGAGCGCGTGCGCGCGCTTTTGATCGTGAACCCACGTGCTACCTCCACGACCCGGCTACGCCGGGATGTCATCGCATCGGCCCTGGCGTCCGCCGTCAAGCTCGAAGTCGTAGAAACACGCTACCGGGGTCATGCCAGCGCCCTGGCGGCCAGTGCGCGGGATGAGGGCTTCGGGCTGGTGCTCACCCTCGGCGGCGACGGCACCGTCAACGAGGCGGTCAACGGCATGCTGAGCATAGACCAGCCGACAGGCGCTGAAAGACCGTCGGCGGCCGATTTGCCGGCCCTAGCCCCGATCCCCGGCGGCAGCGGAAACGTCTTTGCCGGGGCGCTCGGGCTGCCCAGGGACCCGATCGACGCGACCGGTCACATCCTGAAGGCCCTCGAAGAGGGCAGGGAACGCACGATCGGCCTCGGGAATGCCGATGGCCGGTACTTCACGTTCAACTCCGGGCTCGGCCTGGACGCCGAGGTCGTACGCGCGGTCCAGGGCCTGCGGGCGCACGGGCGGCAGGCCTCGACCTCGCTGTACCTCAGGCTGGCGCTCCGCCAGTTCTACGCGCAGACCGACCGCAGCCACCCGGCGATCCAGGTCGACGCTCCGGATGACCGGTCGGGAGAACCGGTCTTCCTGGTGATCGTCTCCAACGCGGCGCCGTGGACCTATCTGGGCGACCGTGAGGTGAACGCCAACCCGCAGGCGCGGTTCGACCGCGGGCTCGACGTTTTCACTTTGCGAAACATGTCATCATTCAGCACCCTTCATGCGCTGAGCCAGATGCTCACCACGAAAGGCGGCGAACTCCACGGCCGCCGCATCCTGACCATGCACGACCAGCCGTCTTTGACGCTGCGGGCCGACCGACCGGTCGCCTTTCAGATCGACGGTGAGTACGTCGGCGAACGCGAGCTCGTCCGGCTCAGATCGGTCCCTGAGGCGCTCCGCGTAGTGGCCTGAAACGTCCCAGCTCGCACCGATCTGTACCGCGCGTTCAGGTCGTTGTCGCGACGAATCAGTCAAAGCCATACTCCGATCCGTCTGGGCGCCGTACCAGGCGCACAGGCCATGCCCGAGATGTGACTCATCTGACACCGAAATCCGCCCTAACCTTTGCCTCAGGGTCTTGCGCTTGATCGAATAACTTGGGAGGGTTGTAACGCTCCTGGCTAGCGGTGAGCACGCACGCCCTGGCCAGGCGGGCGATGTCTGCGCGGGCGCTGTCCACGGGGGCGTGGTCTGGCAGCGAGAATTACAGTGGCGGGTTCGCCTGTTAGGGCCGCTGCAGTGAATAGGGTTCGCTTCGTGGCGGACCTCACATACGGTATAGCTCGTGAATTCGTTCACAAGCGCGACGGAGGCGGCGGGTCCACCGACGGACCTGTCGGCCCTCATTGAGGAGTGGACCGCATGGACTGGCGTAATTACGCCGCCTGTCGTGACGTCGATCCGGAACTGTTCTTCCCGATCGGGAACACTGGTCCCGCGCTGCTCCAGATCGATGAGGCGAAGCAGGTGTGCGCACGCTGCAAGGTAGCAGAAGCTTGCCTGCAGTGGGCACTCGAGAGCGGCCAGGACGCCGGAGTATGGGGCGGCCTGAGCGAAGACGAGCGGCGTGCACTGAAGCGTCGTACCCGAGTCGCAGTCGGCTAGCTAGCGAGATTCGGCGCTGTCCTAGCGGATGGTGGCACTGGTCGGGGCGCGGTGCCGTCTGGACTGACGAGCGCCGTTTGCGAGGAGGGAAGACGGCGCCTAAGGCGCCCCGACCCGGCGGGGGGTTCCGGGGGGTCGTCCCCCCGGGCTAGCACTGATCGGCTGGCGGTAGGGGTAGTTCTAGCCGGACTACTGTGCCGCCCTCTGATCGTCTTGAGATATCCAGCTTCCCGCCGAGCTCGCTCACGACGAGCGTACGGACTATCTGCAAGCCGAGACTGGTCGCCGACTCCAGATCGAACTCCACCGGGAAGCCGACGCCGTTATCGGCCACCGTCACTACCAGTTGCCCCCCGTTCCTGATCGCGGTCAGTTCCAGCGTCCCGGTGGCGCGGCCGCCCGGCTTGGACAGCCCGTGCTGCACGGCGTTGTGCAGCAACTCGGTGAGCACGAGCGCGAGCGGCGTCGCGACCGGCGCGGACAGCGCGCCGAACTCCCCGGTGAGCACGGGCGTGATCCTGGCTTCCGGGGCCGACAGCTCGCCCGCCATCGCGGCGATCCGCCTGACCACGTCGTCGAACTCCACGATCTCACCGCTTGCCTGCGACAGCGTCTCGTGCACGAGCGCGATCGACCCGACCCGTCTGACCGCCTCCTGCAGCGCCGACGACGCTTCAGGCACCTGCATCCGGCGCGCCTGCAATCGCAGCAGCGCGGCCACGGTCTGCAGGTTGTTCTTCACCCGGTGATGGATCTCCCTGATCGTGGCGTCCTTGGTGATCAGCTCCCGTTCCCGGTGCCGGAGCTCGGTCACGTCCCTGACCAGGATCAGCGCGCCCGCCGAGCCGCCGTTCACGATCAGCGGGATCGTGCGCAGCTGGACCACGGTTCCGTTCGCCTCGACCTCGGTCTCCATGTGCGCCCGGCCGCTGGCCGCGAGCATCAGCGAGTCGTCGATCGGACTCGTCGGAGCGCACAGCCGGGCTGTCAGCGGCCCTAGTTCGCGCCCGGTCAGGTCGGCGGTCAGGCCCAGCCGCCGGTACGCCGACAGCGCGTTCGGGCTCGCGTAGCTGACCTTGCCTGAGCGGCCGAGCCGGATCATGCCGTCATTGACCCGGGGCGACTGTACGTGGGCCGGAGAACTGCCAGGCCCGGGGAACAACCCCGTCGCGATCATCTGAGCCAGGTCGTCGGCCGACTTCAGGTAGGCCAGATCCATGCGCGACAGCGCTCGCGCCGATTCCAGGTTGGTGGACCGCTCGATGACGGCGATCACCCGGCCGACCCGGCTGACCGGGATCGTCTCGTGCCTGACCGGAACGCCGCGGTGCCACTCCGGGTCGCCTTCCCGGCAGATGCGGCCTTCGGAGACGGCGGCCGAGAGCAGCGGTTGCTTGCCCGCCGCGATCACGCTGCCGACCCGGTCCTCGGGGAAGGCGGTCGGCCCGGTTGTCGGCCTGACCTGGGCCAGCGCGATCCAGCAGTCCTCGTCGGGCAGCGCCGCCCACAGCGTCAGGTCAGCGATGGACAGGTCAGAGAGCAGGTCCCAGTCCGACACCAGCGCGTGCAGCCACTCAAGGTCCCCGGCCACGATCCGTGCCCGGCGGGCAAGGTCATTCAGGGTAGGCATGTGTTAGCTTGTCGCCTCCGGTCGCTGTGTAGCTTGCAGACGGCGCCGCGCCCTCCGGCATTGGCACATTTCGCACGAGCCTACTGCCTGGTAACGTCGCCGGCATGACCGCACTCCCCGAGCGCAAGATCGTCACGCACGGCGGCGCGCAGGCCGTCGCCGCGGCTCGCGCCCACGGCGTTCAGACCATGTTCACGCTGTCCGGCGGGCACATCTTTCCGGTGTACGACGGGGCGGTCAACGCCGACCCGCCGATGCCGATCCTCGACGTCCGGCACGAGCAAACCGCGGTGTTCGCGGCCGAGGCGACAGCCCGGCTGACCAGGACACCGGGCTGGGCGGTGCTGACGGCCGGGCCGGGCGTGACCAACGGGATCAGCGCGATCACGACCGCGCACTTCAACGGATCGAACGTGGTGGTGCTCGGCGGCCGGGCGCCGGACTACCGGTGGGGTGCCGGGAGCCTGCAGGAGTTCGACCATCCGGCGTTGCTGGCGCCGATCACGAAGAAGGCCTGGACCGAGCACGACCTGGCCAACGTCGGGCAGTCGGTCAGCGAGGCGTTCGACCTGGCGAGCGCCAGGCATCGCGGACCGGTGTTCCTGGACGTGAGCCTGGAGGCGCTGTTCGGCGCGCCGCCCACGCCGAGCCCCGAGCCAGTGCCGACCGACGGCCGCGGGGCCCCTGAGTCCCTGGACGAAGACCAGCTAAACCGCATAGCCCAGCTTCTAGCGAGCGCCGAACGACCTGTCCTCGTCCTCGGCTCCGACGTCTGGATCGACGGCGCCGAGCACGAAGCCCGCGCGGCCGCCGAGGAACTCGACCTGCCGGTCATCACCAACGGCCAGGGCCGCGGCATCCTCCCGGCCGGGCACAACCTCCTGGTCACCAGAGCACGGTCGACCGCGTTCGGCGAGGCGGACCTGGTCATCGTCGTCGGAACCCCGCTCGACTTCCGCCTGGGTTACGGCGAGTTCGGCGGCAAGGACGGCACCCCGCAGGCCAAGGTCGTCCACGTCGCCGACGCCCAGGACCAGGTCGCTACCCACGTCGACCTCGCCGGCCAGGCAGCAGGCCCCCTCAATGCTTTCTTCCAAAAGCTTGTCAACGCGACGCACAGCGTCAACCTCAAGAAACCCTGGCGCACCGACTGGCTGCCGAAGCTGGCCGCCGCGCGCGACCAGGCGATCAGCACTGACCAAACCCTGCTGTCCAGCGATGCCGATCCGATCCACCCGATGCGGATTTACGGTGAACTCGGGCCGCTGCTAGCCGACGACGCGGTCGTGATCGGCGACGGGGGCGACTTCGTCAGCTACGCGGGCAAGTACGTCGAGCCGCGCCAGCCGGGCGGGTGGCTCGACCCTGGGCCTTACGGGTGCCTTGGAACCGGGCTCGGATACGCGATCGCGGCCCGGGTCGCGCGGCCGTCGGCGCAGGTGGTCCTGCTGCTGGGAGACGGGGCCAGCGGGTTCTCGCTGATGGACGTCGACACCTTGATCCGGCACCGGCTGCCCGTGGTGATGATCTGCGGGAACAACGGCATCTGGGGCCTTGAGAAGCATCCGATGCAGGCGTTGTACGGCTATGACGTAGCGGCCGACCTGCAGCCGCAATGTCGCTACGACCAGGTGGTGACGGCGCTCGGCGGCGGCGGTGAGCTGGTGACGAAGCCTGACCAGATCGGGCCGGCGCTGCGGCGGGCGTTCGACGCCGGGGTGCCGTACCTGGTGAATGTCGCGACCGACCCGAAGATCATGTACCCGAGGTCGACCACCGGCGTCTAGGCCGCCCCGGCTGGCCCGGCCCCGGCGCGCCGCAGGAACTGCTCGGCGTCGACCAGCACGCGCTGGACGGTCCCGGCCCCGATCACGGCCTCATCATCGGTGCCGGGCCCGTACGCGATGAACCCGAAGAACAACTTGCGTCCGGTCACCTCGACCAGCTCGGCCCTGACCTCGATCGGGGTTCCGAGCGGACTTGGCTTGCGGTGCTCGAGCGAGACGGCCGCGCCCACCGTCGTCTGGCCCGCCGGAAGCTGCGGCGCGACCGCGGCCACGCAGGCGGCCTCGGCCAGGGCGAGCAGCCTGGGGGTACCCAGCACCGGCAGGTCACCGCTGCCGAGCGCGAGCGCCGTGTCGTCCTCGCCGACCTCGGCGGTGACGGTCGCCTGCAGGCCGACGGTCAGCCCGGAGTCTGCGCCGGGACTCATTCGATGACCGCGATCAGGTCGCCCTCCTGGATGACGTCGCCCTCGGCGACCGCGAGCCTGGTGAGCTTTCCGCTGCTCTCGGCGAGCACCGGGATCTCCATCTTCATCGACTCGAGAATCACCAGCGTGTCGCCGTCGGCCACGGCGTCGCCCTCCACGGCGACGACCTTCCACACATTGGCGACCATCTCCGCGCGGATCTCAGCCACGCGCACCTCCCTGGCTTTGCGGCGCCCGTTAGGGGCGCAGGTGACTCACGACCGACGTGTCATAGTCTCCACTGCCGAACTGCGAGCTATTCAGCAGGTCGGCGTGGAATGGAAGATTCGTCTTCAGCCCGGTGATCGTGAACCCGGCGACGGCTTGCCTCGCGCGCTCCAGCGCCTCGTCGCGGGTGGCCCCGTGGATGACCAGCTTCGCGAGCAGCGGGTCGTAATACGGCGTCACCACGTTGCCGGCGGCGTACCCGGCGTCTACCCGCACTCCCGGCCCGGCCGGTTCGTCCCACTGGGTGATCGTGCCTGGGCTCGGCAGGAAGCGGACTGGGTCTTCGGCATAAACCCTAAGTTCAAGAGCACACCCATTAGGTTGAAAGCTTTGCGCGGGAATGTTCGCCGCGAGGCCATCAGCGATCAGAAGTTGTTGCTCTACCAGGTCGATGCCGGTGACCATCTCGGTGACCGGATGCTCGACTTGGAGCCTGGTATTCATCTCCAGGAACACGAAGTCGCCGGTCTGGGTGTCGACCAGGCACTCCACCGTTCCCGCGCCTGCGTAATTGACCGCCTCGCCGGCCTTTCTTGCCGCCTCGAACATCCGGCTTCTCAGCTCTGGACTGACGCCGGGCGACGGTGTCTCCTCGGCGACCTTCTGGTGGCGGCGCTGGACCGAGCAGTCGCGCTCGCCGAGCGCGATCACCTGGCCGTCGGCGAGGCCCAGGATCTGGATCTCGACGTGCCTGGCCGAGCTGATGTAGCGCTCAAGAAGGATCGCCGGGCTGGAGAAGAACCGCTCCGCCCGCGTTCTCGCCGTCTCGAATCCCTTGCGCAGCTGGTCGGGATCGGCGGCCACGCTCATGCCGATGCCGCCACCGCCGGCGGCGGCCTTGATCATGACCGGGTAGCCGATGGCTTCCGCTTTTTGGAGGGCCTCCTCCACGTCCTGGACCGGGTCCTGGGTGCCGGCGGCTACCGGGACGCCGGCTTTGGCCATGAGGTTGCGCGCACGGATCTTGTCACCCATCTGGTCGATCGCTTGTGGCGGGGGGCCGATCCAGGTCAGTCCCGCGTCGATGACCTGCTGGGCGAAGTCGGCGCTTTCGGCGAGGAAACCGTAGCCGGGGTGGATCGAGTGGGCTCTGGTTTGCTTGGCGGCGGCGAGGATGTTCGGGACGTTCAGGTAGCTGTCCTTGGCCGCCGCGGGGCCGATGAGGACTGACTCGTCAGCCTCTTTGACGTACGGGAGGTCGGCGTCGGCTTCTGAATAGACGGCGATCGCCCTGACGCCTAGGCGGCGGGCGGTCCTGATGACGCGGCGGGCGATCTCGCCCCGGTTCGCAACCAATACCGAATCTGGCACGCCGGCCACCCTATCGCCCCCGCCCCTCACCCACTCCCCCGCAGCCACACTCTCTCCCGAGCCGGACCTCGGCGGCTGACCTGTGGAAGGCAGGAAGAGAGCCCGCGCAAATCTTTCTTCCCAGAAAGGGTTACAAGCGGCTGACGGGGAGGCGGCCGGTGACGGTGGCCAGGGCGGCTACCACGGCGGGGTCGTATTCGCGCTCCATCTGGGAGCGGATGGCGGCGATCGCCGAGGTTATCCGGTCCCGGTCGGAGGACCCGGCGACCTGGTCGTCGAAGGCGTTCACGACCCGGATGATCCGGCTCTCGATCGGCGGCTTGATCGTGCCGCCCCGGTACGGCAGCCACTGGCAGCGCACGATCTCGGCGACGGCGTCGAGCACGCCCGTCTGGCTGATCACCTCTGACCCGAACTCGGCGATCCGCCTGGCCATGGCCGTCGACACGTCGACGGTGGCTCCGGCCGGAATTGGCTCGATCAGGGAGAGCTGGCCGATGTCGTGCATGAGCGCCGCGTACTCGAGGTTGAGCAGGTCGGGCTCGGACATGCCTAGTTCCCGGCCGACGGCGAGCGCGATCTTGCTGACCCGGCGGGAGTGCCCGCTGTCCACGTAGCCGGCCACCTCGGTCACCTGAGCCAGCGCCCGCACGGTCTGCAGGTAGGTGGCACGGATCCCCGCGTACCGGCGGAACGCGAGCTGGATGACGAACAGCGGCCCGGCGAACACCGCCAGTTCGAGCAGGCCCATCACGGTGGCGCCGAAGACCGTGATGATCGCCGACACGCCGACGGCCAGGCCCAGCCGCCACTGGACCCTCAGTTCGTCGGCGAGGGTGACCGAGTACTTGGCCCGCAGGTCCTCGGCCCTGATCACCGCCGTGATCACCGTTTCGAGCAGCCAGGCGAGGATCACCAGCACCGCCATCGCGCAGAACGCGATGCCTGGCGAGGCGGCCAGCATGTCGGACGCGAACGGGCGGAACATGAAGGCCACGAAGGCCACCGCGAGCAGCCGGGCCGACATGCCGGTGACTCCGGCCGGGCGTCCGGCGGCGATGTGCGGCAGCGCACCGAGCGTCATGCCGAGCGCGGCTACGGCCACGACCTGGGTCGGAAAGAAATGCAGCACGTGCCCGCCGTTGATCTTCGCGATGCCGAACGACATCGCGAAGGCGAGCGCGGCGGTCATCGCGATCGGCGCGGCTTCCCTGCCCCCCGGCAGCGACAGCCTGAGCAGCTCACCGAAGGCGATGAACAGGCCGAACGCGATCGCCGGCTGTGATGCGTGATTGAGGTGGACCAGGCTGGCCAGGGAGATCGCGACCAGCACGGAGGTGATACCCAGCAGGATCAGCCTGGCCGTGTCGATCGACTGCATGGCTTGCCAGCGCTGCGGGACCGGCCTGACCGCTACATCGCCGTCACCATAAGGCGATTGCCGCGTTGCCGCCATGTCCAGTCACCGGCTCTCGACTACGCGCAGCGGGGCGATCGGGTCGTCGTGGTCCTGAGATGTCAGGATCTCGTAGTCGCGGGGCTGGGCTGGTTCCTGCAGCTTCCAGCCGTCGCGGTCGAGCGCGCTGATGAAGGCGTCGACGATCTTGGGGTCGAACTGCGATCCCGCTCCCCGGCGAAGCTCGGCGACCGCCTCGTCGATCCGCCTGGCCTTCCGGTAGGAGCGGGTAGAGGTCATGGAGTCGAAGGCATCGGCAACCGCGATGATCTTCGCGAACTGCGGGATCTCGTCCCCGGCGAAGCCCATCGGGTAGCCGCGGCCGTCCATTCGCTCATGGTGGTGCATGATTCCGGTCAGCGCCTCGGTCAGGAAGCCGATCTCGCCGACGATCTCCAGGCCGCGCATCGGATGCAGCTGGATCGCCGCGTACTCCTCCTCGGTCAGCGCACCGTCCTTCTGCAGGACCTTGGTGGGCACTCCGAGCTTGCCGACATCGTGCAGCATGCCGGCGAACGTGACCGCTTCGACCCGGTTCGGCGGCATGTTGATCTGACGGCCGATCATGCCCGCGCCGCGCGATACCCGGTCACTGTGGCCTCGGGTGTAGAAGTCCTTCGTCTCTACCGCCTGGCACAGGGCGGCGAGGGTTGCCGAGTGAGCGCGCTGCTGCTCGGCGAACTGGCCCATCGCCCAGCGCGCGACATAGAGCGGCACCAGCACGATCGCGGCGGCGAACGCGTTGATGACCGGCCAGAGCGCCGCGATCACCAGGCCCAGCCCGGCGAAGCCCACGTCGTAGGCGAGCAGCAGCGGCAGTCCGGCGGTCGACCTTGTCCGGCGCGCGGCGGCTCGGCTGTGCTGGTCGAGCAGCAGCATGCCCCAGAGCAGTCCGTGGTTCACCAGCACGTGCACGAGCGCGGCGACGGCGAACGGCACGAGCAGCGACTCGAACATCGTCGAATGCGGCCCGCCCATGAAACTCAGATGAGGCAGGAACGGATTGACCTTGCCGGCGGCGTGATGAAGGGTCAGGTGGCCGTGATGGCCGACCGCTAGGTAGGCGACGCCCGCCGCATATCCCGCGACCGCGTACATCGCGCCATTGAACAGACGCTCAACGAGCGGCACCTGACGACGCAGAGTAAGCACCGCGACCGCCCCGACCATCGCCGCGCCGAAACCGCCCTGCAGCAATACGACCGCGGCAAGCGTCGCGGCCGAACTTGGCGACCAGGCGGACTGCCGGGCCGCGAGCGGAGTGGGCGTCGAATCGCAGATCAAGAACAGCAAGGCGAGCACGGCATAAGCTCGCCACCAGTCCAGATGGGCGGTTCCGAATGGCGTGATAGCGATGATCACGCAAGCGGCAACGACAACGGCGACAAGGTAAGCCCAGGAGGCAACGGACAGTTTGGCCACGTCCTGGTCTCCTCCTTGCTGCCATTGCCCGGGCCGACTCCCCGGGCGTTGTCGCGACTCAGAGTAACGCCATCAAGGCTAACCGTGCTGGTCTTGAGCCCATTGCCAACAGATCATGGTCAACACGACATCAGCTAGCGCCAGCAGAGGGCAACCCAGATAACACCCAAATTGTGGCAGTAAGAACTTCTGAGCGACTACCGATCGCATGCCGCCGGAGACCTGGACGGGTGGGCGGGCGGGCGGCGGTCAGCCGGCTTCGAGCTGGGTCCTGACCGCTTCGATCCGCAGCAAGACTTTCTGGCGGAGATCGGCGGGGACCGGGTCATGGCCGCAGTGCTTGTGAACCAGTCGCTTGACGGCCTCTTCGAGACCGTACTCGCGCAGGCATGGCCCGCATTCCTCCAGATGGACCTTCACCTGCGCGTACGACACCTTGTCCATCTCGCCGTCGAGGTAGGTGTAGACCGCGTCAAGCACTTCGCTGCATGGCGTCTCGTGCGGGTTCCCGCAGCTCATCTCGCCTCTCCCCTCGGCGCTTGCGCGGAAGAAGTCCCTTCGGCGGCGGCGGCTCTGGCCAGGCCAAGTTCGGCGGCGTAGTCGGCGAGCATGTCTCGAAGCTGCTTGCGGCCTCGGTGCAGTCGCGACATCACCGTTCCGATCGGTGTTCCCATGATGTCGGCGATCTCCTTGTAGGCGAATCCCTCGACATCGGCCAGGTAGACGGCGATCCTGAACTCCTCAGGCAGCGCCTGCAGCGCTTCCTTGATGTCTGAGTCAGGCAGGCCCTCAAGCGCCTCAGCCTCGGCCGATTTCAGTCCCGTTGAGGTGTGCGAGGCCGCGCGGGCAAGCTGCCAGTCCTCGATCTCCTCGGTGCCTGACCGCTGCGGCTCGCGCTGCCGCTTGCGGTAGGTGTTGATGAAGGTGTTGGTGAGGATGCGGAACAACCAGGCCTTCAGGTTCGTCCCGTCGGTGTACTGGTGGAACGAGCCGTAAGCCTTGGCGAAGGTCTCCTGCACCAGGTCCTCAGCGTCGGCCGGATTGCGGGTCATTCGCATCGCCGCCGCGTATAGCTGATCCAGGTACGGCAGGACATCACGCTCGAAGCGCTCATTACGCCCCTGCAGTGTCTCAGGTACCGGACCCACCTCCTCCGCAATGCCCAGTCCGTCTAGGCCGGGCTGCCGACAACCTCGGGCGGAGGATACCGTGCCGACCGCACGCCCTGACCGCGCGGCTACCCCAGTTTCCGCCGAGGGGCGCCTGCGTGAGTCGAGCGGTGCTATGTCGCACCGGAAATTACCAGCAATGGACACGCGCGTTTCAACGCACCCGGGGTTAGCTTCATTCCGCCCGGCCAGCGCACCCGGACAGGCAGTGATTGAACCGGCAAAACGGTCAGCGCCGCAGCCGGTCTCGTTTGGACTGGCAGTTCACGCACCGGGCGGCCTCGGGTTTTGCTTCCAGCCGGCCTTCGGGAACTGGACGCCCGCAGTCGACGCAAAGCCCGTAGCTGCCGTCGTCGATGCGACTCAGGGCTTCGAGCACGAGCGCGCGGCGTGCCTTGGCCGCCGTGAGAATTGCCTCGGCACGATCGGATTCGGCCAGATTGGTTCCCGCGTCGGCGGGATCCTGCGGGTACTCGGAGACCAGCGGATTTGACTGGTGCGCTCCGTTCAGTACGGCAACCGACCTGTCCAACTCGTCCCGTACCTCCTCAAGGCGCTTTCGAGCGGCTACGTTGTTCAACCGACCCACACCTCCTGTGCCCTTCCGGTAAGCCGTTGCCTCAGGCATCGGACCTACCGCCCATCCCCGGTGCGACCGGGTCCGCCTGCTCGATCAGCTCAGGGCCGTTGTTTCGCACGGAGTTGACCAACTGTGCGACCGGGTAAGAGATCAGCCCAGTCGAAGCGGCGGGCGCGAGCAGCGCCTGCACGTCGGCCACGTCCGTGTTGCCGGGATCGAGCCAATCCGTCCAGCTCGCCCGATCGATCACCATCGGCATCCGGTCATGGATCTCGCCAAGTTCGTCGGGTGCGGACGTAGTGATAACCGTGGCTGTCCAAAGCCACGCAGCCGGGTCTTCGCGCGGCAGCGACCGATCACGCCAGAGTTCGTACAGGCCAGCGAAGGCCAGCACGCTGTGATCGGGCCGGCAGATGAAGTACGGCTGCTTGCTGCCTTTGGTGCCAGGCGGTGGCGCTTGCCACTCGTAGTAGCCGTCGGCCGGAAGCAGGCACCTTCGCTTGGCGAACGCGGCCCGGAACGCGGGCTTCTCGCTGACCGTCTCCGCCCGCGCGTTAATCAGGCGGCTGCCGATCGAGATGTCCTTGGCCCAGTAGGGCACCAGCCCCCAGCGCACCACCCGCAACTGGCGCTCGACGTTCCCGTCGGCCGCCTTGCCTTCGGATGCCTTGCCGTCGGATGCCGGGGCGGCGTCGGATGCCGGGGCGGCGTCGGTCTCAGCCCGCGGCTTCCTGGTCATAACGGCATAGACCGGCTTAGTCGGAGCGACGTTGTAGTCAGCCTTCAGCGACTCATCGACGCGATCGCCTTGCACATCGAACTCCTCGAGGAGCTCAATGCGCGAGCGCGCTGACGCGTAACGGCCGCACATGTGACCACCTTCGCTGCGTATTCGTACACCCGGGGGACGGCTTCTCGTCCACGCCGAAGCGGGGCGAAGCGTCGCGACCGGCGTAAACCAGAGAAACCGGGGCCGTTGTTGGTGACCCGGCCATCCGAATTGCGGATTGACGCTGTTCATAGCCACGTCGAGGCACCGCCAAACATTGGCAAACGTGCAAGCTACAACACGGCTAACAACCCGGCTCGTAACAACTCAGTCGTCCACCAGAGCGCAACCCAAACCTCCGGAAGCCGAGCAGGGTGGTCGGGAAGCACGGACGGGCAGCACGAGTCGACAGCACGGACGGCCGCCGCGGTCGCAGGATGCCGGTTCGCCACGGCAGCGGCCGGCCCGGGTCTGAGCCGATACGCTCGCTGCATGAGTCCGCCCAGGAACGCGGGCCCGGACGAGGACGATGTCAGGGTCAGGGCCGCCCGGAGCTCGCGGCCGCGCACCAGGCGGCGGCCGGCGCACGCCGAGGCGATCGAAGCGTTCGTAGCCGGAGTGGACCGCGGCCGGTACCGCTGCGTCATCGACGACCGGACCGTGACCGCGATGAAGGCGCGTGAGCTTGGCCGCGGCAACATCGTGGTCGGCGACACTGTAAGCCTGGCCGGCGACGTGAGCGGGGCGCCGGGGACGTTGGCGCGGGTGGTCAGGGTTGAGCCGCGCCGCAGCGTGCTCCGCCGGTCGGCCGACGACACCGACCCGGTCGAGCGGGCCATCGTCGCCAACGCCGACCAGTTGCTGATTGTGTGCGCACTGGCCGATCCGCCGCCGCGACTGAGGCTTATCGACCGGTTCCTGGTGGCCGCCTACGATTCCGGGCTCGAGCCGGTCCTGTGCCTGACCAAGGCTGATCTGGCCGGACCAGAGGAGATCCTGCCGGTCTACGAGCCGCTCGGGCTTCGGTACGTCGTGCTCGGGCGGCCGATGCCAGCCGACGCCGTGGAGGAACTGCGCGGGTTGCTGATCGACCAGATCAGCGTGTTTGTCGGCCACTCGGGCGTAGGCAAGTCCACGCTGGTCAACCTCCTGATCCCAGATGCCGACCGGGCGGTGGGGACGGTAAGCCCGGTGACCGGGCGGGGCAGGCACACCTCCTCATCAGCGGTCGCGCTGCGGGTACCCGGAGGCGGCTGGCTCATCGACACACCCGGCCTGCGCAGCTTCGGGCTCGGTCACATGTCACCGGAGAACGTCGTCGCGGCTTTTCCCGACCTCATCGAGGCCACGGCCGATTGCCCGCCGGGCTGCGATCACCTGGGGTCCGACTCGATTGGCAAACACCAGCAGTCCGGTATCCGGTCGACCGTCCGGATACCGGACTGCGCGCTGGAGGCGGCGGCCGGCACGCAGGGAGCGCTCGCAGCCAGGCTCGACTCGCTGCGTCGCCTGCTGCGCAGCCTGGAAGGAAACGTCGGCCAGGAAGAAAACTTCGGCCAGGACGGAAACGTCGGCCAGGACGGGGCCGCAGGCGCGGGAACCGGCGTCTCGGAGGCGGCCGCGAGCCCGGTCGACACCGACGGAATCGACGGCGACAACCTGTTATCGGGCGACCGGTCATAGTCACCCGAGCCCCTTTAGCGATAGCGTGTGCGGCCATGGCGGGTTTCGACGACGACCTGCGGTTCGCCCACGTGCTAGCGGACTCGGCGGACGACATCACCATGCGCAGATTCCGCGCGCTCGATCTGAAGGTCGACGCCAAGCCCGACCTGACCCCGGTCACCGATGCCGACCTCGCGACCGAGGAGTCGCTGCGCAACGTGCTGAAGCGGGCGCGGCCACGAGATGCGATGCTCGGCGAGGAGTACGGCAAGACCGGCTCGAGTTCGCGGTGCTGGATCATCGACCCGATCGACGGGACCAAGAACTTCGTGCGCGGGGTACCGGTCTGGGCGACCCTGATCGCTCTGATGGCCGATGGTGAGGTCACGGTCGGCGTGGTGTCGGCTCCGGCGCTAGGCCGGCGATGGTGGGCGGCGCAGGACGGCGGTTCGTGGACCGGCAAGTCGCTGACCAAGGCGACCGCGTGCCGGGTCTCCGAAGTCACCGCGATGGAGGATGCTTCCTTCTCTTATTCGGACGTGTCGGGCTGGGAAGCGGCCGGGCGGCTAGACCCCTTCCTCAAGCTGAGCAGGTCAGTCTGGCGTACCCGAGCCTACGGCGACTTCTGGTCTCACATGCTGGTCGCCGAGGGAGCTGTGGATATCTCGGCCGAGCCCGAAGTGTCCCTGTGGGATCTGGCCGCGCTGCAGGTCGTGGTCCAGGAGGCCGGCGGTGTCTTCACCGACCTGGCCGGCAATGTCCGGCCCGATGGCGGCAGCGTGCTGTGCAGCAACGGTGCCCTGCACGAAGAAGCCCTGGAGTTGCTGGCGGCCTGCCCGGACCGTCAGACCCCGGACCGTCAGACCCCGGACCGTCAGGTCCAGCAGATCTGAACCGGCGCTTGAACTAGGCCAGCCAATAACGGATGCTGGTCTTAGCGCGGCACATGTTCACAAGCTTGGCAGGGCTAGCCCAGGCACGGTGTAGGCGCGGAGCGCAACGGCGCGCGGGGTCAGCGCGCACAGTGCCCGGACGCGAGGAAGCGCGGGCGGCTAAGGACGCAAGGCGCGTCGGCGAATACATTCGCGCGCTGAGTAAAGCTGCGCGGCACAGGCATCAGGCACAGGCATCAGGCACAGGCACAGCCTCGATCCGCACAACGGCACCGGTCGGTCAGCGAGGGAGTCGGAATTATGAAGGTAAAGGATGGAATGAGCCAGGTCGTGTTGAGTGTAGGGCCGGCCCACACGCTGCGGCATGCAGCCAAGATGATGGCCGCTCAGCATGTCGGCGCCGCCGTCGTCCTCGACCATGACCGCTCGGGGATCGGCATCTTGACCGAGCGGGACATCCTCAAGTCGATCGGTGCCGATCAGGATCCGGATGTCGAACTGGTCGCGAACCATGGCACGCACGACGTCGTCTTCGCCTCACCGGACTGGACCCTCGATCAAGCGGCCAAGACCATGGTGTCCGGTTCGTTCCGACACCTGGTCGTGGTCGACGGCGGCGAGGTGACCGGCCTGCTTTCGATGCGGGACATCGTCCGCTGCTGGTCGATGGCCAGCGCCACGGCCGCCTCGGCCAGCGCCACGGCCGCCTCGGCCAGCGCCGACTGACCGGTCACGCCTGGCCGACGCGGATCACGCGGGCGAACCGGCGCAGGGACGACCCGAGTCCGATCCGGGCGACCGGGCCGATGAGACCGATCGCCAGCGGCCTGCCAATCACCGGCGGCAACGGCAGTTCGATGATCTCCGTCCACCGGAACTCGGTCTCGCCGTCCCTGACTCGCGGCAGCACCTCGAACACCCCGGTGCCCCGCACGACCTTCCCGAGGTGGGAGACCGTGCATCTCCGGGGCGGGAACCACTCGGTGATCACCATCGGATCGGTGAACCCGACCGGCCCGAGCCCAGTCCACCCTGTGACGTTGGCACCTACCCCCTGCCCGCCGTTGGTTCTGGTCGCCCAGATCCACTCGCGCTGCCTGGCCCAGTCGGTCGCCAGCCGCCATACCTGCTCCCGGTCGGCGCGCACCACCACGCCGGCTGCCACCGTCAGCCTCGTCGACATGAGCCGTAAGCTACCCAGCCCGGCCTCGAGCAAGCCAGCGCGATCGGCCGGCAGACGGCAGCGACAGCGGCAACGGCGGCAGCAACTGGCGGCAGGTCATTGACAGGCGCGGACGCCCAGGCCAGCGTCAGATCTGGACACGTTCTGACCGGCGACCTACCATTGACTGTATGGTCAGTCAGCTTGTTGCTCCACCCGCGCCCATCGACCCCGCCGCTCTAGCCCAGTCCCTTCTCCCGTTCGGCCAGAGCCGGATGCTGCCGCGGGCCGCATACACCGATCCGGCCGTGTTCGCGTGGGAGCAACAGCACTTCTTCGGCGGCGGCTGGCTCTGCGTCGGCCGCGGTGAGCAGGTGTCGCGGCCCGGCGACCAGCGCGCCGAAGCTACCGGCACCGGCAGCGTGCTCCTGACCAGGGACGAAGACGGCGGGCTGCACGCCTTCGCCAACACCTGCCGGCATCGCGGCCACGAGCTGCTGCCGTGCGGCGCTTCCGCCAGTCAGGGCGTCATCATCTGCCCGTACCACGCCTGGACGTTCGGCCTCGACGGCGACCTCAAGGCGGCCGCCGGCTTCAAGAACCGGCCCGGATTCGACTCGACTCAGTGGGGCCTGCGCGAGCTGCCGGTGGTGGAGTGGAACGGCCTGATCTTCGTCGACGGCTCGGCCAAGGCCGCGCCGCTCGATGACGCGCTGGGAACCCTCGACAAGCTCGTCGCCCCGTACGAGATGAGCAGGCTGGTCACGGCGGGCACCCACGAATACGACTCGGCCGCCAACTGGAAGATCCTGACCGAGAACTACCACGAGTGCTACCACTGCCCGTCGATCCACCCGGAACTGTGCCGGGTCAGCCCGCCGAAGAGCGGCTATAACTACGAGCTGGCCGGCACCTGGGTAGGCGGCACCATGGACCTGCGCGACGGCATGGCGACCATGTCGCTGGACGGCGAAAGCCACGGTGCCCCGCTGCGCGGCCTGGACGCCGACGGCCTGCGCACCGTCATCTACGTAAATATCTTCCCCAATGTGCTGATCAGCCTGCATCCGGACTACGTCATGGTGCACCGGCTGATGCCCCTGGCCGTGGACCGCACGGTCATCGAGTGCAGCTGGGCGTTCGCGCCCGAGGCGATGGCCCGGCCGGGGTTCAGCCCGAGCTACGCGATCGACTTCTGGGACCTCACCAACCGTCAGGACTGGACCGCCTGCGAGTCCGTCCAGCGCGGCCTGTCCTCACCGCACGCGGTACCTGGCCCGCTCTCGCCCGCCGAAGATGCCGTCTATCAGTACGTGACCATGGTCGCCCGCGGCTACCTCGGCCAGCCAGTCTGGAACAGCGGCACGCCCGTCCCCGCCGTCGCCGACTAACCAGCCGACTGGCACGAGGACCCGCCACGGCAGACGCAGCCCGGCCCGGCCCGGCCGCCAGAAACGCGACCGGGCCAGTGCGTCATCGCACGCGGGTCAGCCGCTCACCGGGTCGAGGATGACCACCGGGATCTGGCGGTCGGTCTTGGACTCATACTCCGCGAAACCCGGGAACTCGGTCTTCTGCGCCGTCCAGATCCGCTCCCGCTCGTCGCCCTCGGCGACCCGCGCAACCATGTCACGCGTGTCCGCGCCGATTTCGACGGTGACCTTCGGGTTGGCCCGCAGGTTGTGATACCAGTCAGGGTTCGTCGGCGCTCCCGCCTTCGACGCGAACACCACCAGCGCGTCCCCGTCGCTCCGATAGGCGACCGGGTTAATGCGCTCGTTTCCGCTCTTGGCGCCGGTCGTGTGCAAGAGCAGCAGCGGGAAGCCCTCGAACTGCCCGCCAACCTTGCCCTCGTTCTCCCGGAACTCAGAGATGATCTTGGAATTCCAGTCCTTAGCCATGCGGTCTCCAGCCGTCGTGATTTCGTGCCTCATCTTCGGGGTGCGTGCATGCAGACGATCGTTCGCCGCACCGAACCGCCACAACAACAGCCGGCCCTCAGACGATGCCAGCCCAGGCAAAGGACTCAATCCCTTTCATTTGATACGCATTGCGCAGGCCCGCTCCTCCGTTCCCCAGGCCAGTCCCAGCCCAGCCCAGTCCCAGCCCAGCCAGTCCCAGCCCAGTCCCAGCCCAGGCTCCGCCGCCGAGGCGATGGCAGCCGGCCCCGTCCTGGCCCAGGCCCGGCACTCTTCCCGGGTTAGGGACGTCTTTTCCCGGGTTAGGACGTCTTTTACCGGGTTGCGTACCGACATTTGTGACAAATTGGTACAGAAATTTGCCCTAAGCCGGTAAGAGTGGTCCTAAGTCGGTAAAAGACGTCCCTAACCCGGGAAGAGTGGCCCCGACAGGCCCGGCAGAGGCGGTGCCAGTGGCGGCGTGCCAAGCGGACGGGCACCCGGCAGGCCCGCGCGGACGGGCACCCGGCAGGCCGACGCGGACGGGCACTTCCCGATGACTAGCACGCTCATGTTTGGTCCCCTCCGTGCACGCTGCGCCCTAGTCGCGCAGCTTCGCCATGAGTACGTCGCCGCTATCGCCGGCCGATCACAGCGAGTGCAGAGTGAACCGGAACCCAGCACGGCGTGCCGCCAGTTGGTCCTGGTCTGGCTGAAGGGGCGGCCGGCCTGGGCGATCGCAGTTGGCCAGGTCGACTCGGTGTGATCGGCCCGCGCCACATCGAGATCGCCGGGAGACTGAGGCCCAGGTCGGGTTCCACGCCGATCAGATGACCGATCAGGCACTGCCCGTCCAGCCCGCGCAGCACAGGCCGGCACCAAGATCGGCCTGCGGGTCCAGGCGGCCGTGCAGTGCCTGGCGGGCGATCCGCCGCAGTTCGCTTCGCACCAGGTCCACGGCCCGGTGCCTGGACAGCATCAGCAGGCAGGTGCGCAACGGTCCGGCGTCCGGGTCGTAGCGATCAGGACGGCTCCACAGTTCCACGAACACGTCTTGTACAACGTCCTGGGCGCTGGTTGCGTCCCCGATGATGCGCATGGCCGCGCCGTAGACCGCCGTTCCGAATCGGTCGAAGACCTCCGCTAGCGCGTGGGCATCGCCGGCAGCCAAATTAGGCAGTGGCGGTCCACGTGCGACCGGCTGGGCGGTGGAAAGATTTTTTATGGCGAAACGCATTGCGCGGAGTTTAGGCGTATGTGGAAGGCCGACTCGGCCTATGGTCTAAATCATGATTTCGCTGCCAAACTCCGACGCGCATCGGATCAGGCGGTTGTTCGTGGCCGAACACCTGTCGTTCGTGATCGAGGCGATGATCGCCGGCCACAGCCCGGCCCGGATCTGGGTGGATGGCCGGGTTCCGGAAACCGCGCTGATCTGGGACGGCGCCCACTGCGTCTACGTGGCCGGCCAGGCCGACAAGGCTGGCCAGTGGCAGGAGGTGTTCAGGCACCAGATCGAACAGTCGGCTCCCAGCCTGATCAAGCTCTACGTCGGCGAGGCGGCGGCCTGCGAGCCGACGCTGCGGCTGCCTGGCTATACGCTCCAGCGCAGAGAACGCGTCCTGTACCGGCTGGACCAGCCCGCCAAGCGGATCGACCCGCCGCAACTGCCGCCCGGGTTCACGATCAGCGAGATCGGCGCGAGCTTCGGCGAACTCGGTGCGCTGGGCAACTTCGAGGAGGTCGAAGCCGAGATCGGATCCTGCTGGACTTCGATCGAGGACTTCAGGACAGCCGGCTTCGGGTTCTGCGTGCACGACAGCCACTCGATCGCCTGCTGGTGCACGGCCGAGTACGTCAGCGCGGGCCAGTGCGGCATCGGAATCGAGACGGTACCTGAGTGTCGCCGCCGTGGCTTCGCCACGGCGGCGACCCAAGCCTTCCTCACCCACTGCGCCGCTCACCAGATCACTCCGCACTGGGACTCCTGGACCGAGAACACGCCCTCGGTCGCCGTCGCGGAGAGCACCGGCTTCCGCAAGATCGAGACCTACCCGATCCTCGTCGCCAGCCCCGATATCCAGTGGCCCGCCCGCTACGGCGGCTTTTAGCATCGTCCCGTGATCTACCAGCATCCCCTGGGCTATCTGCTCGGCCTGCAAGGCATCGCGCTGATGCGGGCGTTCAACGGTGAGTACGACCGCGAGTTCACCGAGGCCAGAATCGCCGAGATCCGCGCGATGCTGGATTCGGCCGACGAGTTCGGCGAGGGCGCGACGGTTCACCCGATCACCGCCGAGCACGCCTACGACGTCTGGGCCGAGCACTACGACGGCCCGAATGACCTGCTCGACCTCGAGGAACCGATCATCCGGCCAATCATCGACCGCCGGCCGATCGGTCCGGCCCTGGACGCCGCCTGCGGCACCGGCCGCCATGCGGCCTACCTGGCGTCGAAGGGTCACTCGGTCATCGGGGTGGACAGATCAGCCCAGATGCTCGCCGTCGCCAAGGCCAAGGTCCATGGCGTCGACTTCCGCCTGGGCGACCTGCGCGCGTTGCCGGTGCAGGACTGCGCGGTCGACCTCGTCACGATCTCGCTGGCACTCACCCACGTGCCCGAACTCGCTCCGGTCATGGCGGAGTTCGCGCGGGTGCTGCGCCCGGGCGGGCACCTGGTGATCGCCGACTCGCGGATGGATTACGCGATGGTCCAGGCGCTGCCCGACGGCAGCTACGGCTACATGCCGCACCACCCCCGCATGACCAGCGAATACCTCACCGCCGCGCTGCCGCTCGGTTTCGAGGTGCGTCACTGCGAGGAACTGCGCGTCCCGCACCGTGACCCGGCCGACGCGCCGCCGGCCGAGCGGGTACTGCCCGAGCACCCATCGGACATCTGGACATTGCGCGGCTGGTATCCAGCCGCCCACTACGCGGCCAACAACGGCAGCCCAATGCTGATCTTCTGGGACTTCGAGCTGCGCTAGTGCTAGCCCATGGGGAGGCCTAGGCGGGAACGTGCTCGCGTAGGACTGGGCAGGCGGTGTTGGAGTACTTCAGCGTGAGCCTGCCGCCGGTGTAGGACCAGGAGCACCGGCAGCGGCTCGGGATCTGATCGGCCGTGACCACGCCGAGCGGTACTCCGGACCGTCGCACGACCTCAGGGCGCTCGCGGAAAGGCTCGCCGTGCGGCACCAGCGTGTCGCCATCAGTCGTGACGAGCTGCAGCATCCCGTCGTGCAACGCCAGGTAGTCCATCACCAGTCATGGTACCGGGCTGCCTGTCTATCCCCAAAGAAGTCTGCGCTGGTAATAGCGCCGCCAACCTCCCTTAAGGCCGCGTTCCATCCCATCTAGTGGTGCGCGCATAGATATGCGAAAGCACTCGCAGTTATGTTATTTTTCGCTGGGCGGGGTCGGCACCGAGGGGGAATTAATGGCATGAAACCGGACGACCGTATTAGGGTTCTCGCGCCGGTGAGCGGCCAGGTGGCAGCGTTCGCGGCGGTCCTGGTTCTCGGCCTGCTTTTCGGCAATAGCTCCAGCTCACCGCACCCGGCGCCGTCGCACTCTCCGAAGGCCTCACCGTCTGTGAAAACACCAGGTCACAGCTTCCCGCTGGGCGTAACGGCGTTCGCGTCCGCCAAGGCTGCGTCCGGTTACCGGGTAGCCATCCTTAATGGGCAGTCGCTGAGTCTGTTCCGGCTGGGAAAGATTGACAGCCACGGTCATTACAGCCTCGAGGTACCGCCCGGTTCTTACCAGGTGTGCGTAGAGGTCCCGAAAAGCTATGGAATCGCCCTATCCAAGGTTCACGCGCTCCCGCACGGGTCCTGGGACTGCGAAGCGGCCAAGGTCGGCTCCGGTCCGATGACGATGAGCTTCGAATTCGTCAAACAGACGGGCCAGCCCGGGCCAGCGAATACTAGTCCGCCGAGTTCCTCGTCGCCGTCCCCGTCGAGGTCCTCATGACCTCACAACGCGGCCTGGGTTGGATAACGCTCGTCGTTCTCGCGTCGGTCGTCGGCGGCCTCGCGGGCGTCGCCGTCGATCACGGACGCGTTCCGGTCGGCGTCGACGTCGTGGTCTCGGTGGTCATCGGGGGCGTGACCGCGTTCATTGCGCTCCGCCGCCTGATGAGCATGGCGGTCGAGGCACCCTCAGCCGGGTTCGGCCAGCAGTCCGGGCCGAACCCGGCTCCTCAGCACGGCGGTCAGCACGGCGGTCAGCACGGCGGCGGTCAGGCCAGGCGGCCAGGCGAGTTGCGCGATCCGGTGCTCGTGCTGCCGATCGCGGGGCAGGCTGGCCCCAGTTCTCCCTGGTGGGAGCTCGCGGGCAAGCCGCGACCGGGCCCGGCCGGCGAGCGGGACGCCCTGCGCCCGCATGATCTTGACCGCTACCAGGACGCGGCCTTCATCGCGCAGTGCCCGAGGTGCGGCGCCTTCGAACTCGATGCCGACCAGGGTTCGCAGGCATGGAAGTTCCATTGCTACGCCTGCGACTGCCAGTGGTCCTGGCGACCCGGCACCGCCTGGCCTCCGGTTCAGGTCCGGCCGAAGCTGCGCACCAAGCGGAGATAACGAAAGGCATCGGCGTGTACGAACAACCCATCAGCCGCAAGAACCGCGGCTGCATCGTCTTCCTGCTCGACCGCTCCGACTCGATGAAGCAGACGTGGGGAGCGTCGCAGCAAACGCTGGCTGAGGGTGCTGCCTCGGCGGTGAACGACATTTTGTTCGAGCTGTGCCTGCGCTCGCAGGTCGAGCCGGGTAAGGCGCGCTACTACTTCGACATCGGCATCTTCGGGTACGGCATCAAGCCAGGCTCCCAGGAGGAAGGGGTCGCGCCGGCCTTCGACGGCGTCTTGGCCGGCAAGATGCTGGTCCCCCTGCCTGACCTGCGCAGTAATCCGATCGCCTTCCGCGAGGTGCCGTCGGAAGACCTCGGCGGACCGCCGAGCAAGCTGCCGATCTGGGTCAGGCCCATGCACGGCCGCCAGACGCCGATGTGCCAGGCCATCGCCGTAGCCGGCGCGCACGTCTACGACTGGGCGGCGGTGAATCCGAACTCCTTTCCGCCGATCGTCATCAACATCACCGACGGCATGGTGACCGACAACCCCTACCAGGGCGCCAACCTGGACCAGTGGGCCGAGCGGCTGACCAGCATCGCGACCAACGACGGCAACACGCTGCTATTCAACATCTTCATCTCGCCCGCGACCGGCGCCGCTGGCCTGCTGTTCCCCGCCTCCTCGTCCGGGCTGCCCTTTCCCGGACCTGAGCTGTTCAAGATCAGCAGCCCCCTGCCCGAGCGCATGGTCACCAGCGCGAGGTCGCACAGCGTGCCGGCGCAGCCGGGCGCCCGCGGCTTCGGTTTCAATGCCAACTCGCAGATGCTGGTCAAGTTCCTCGAGGTGGGCACCCGGCTTGACTTGGCGCGGGACTGAGCGGCGGATCGGATCGCCCTGATGCAGGTGCAGATGGTGGCCTTCGCCACCCACAAGGACGGCAACGGGCCGGATGAGTGGGAGGACGGCGTCATCACGGGCCAGGATTCGTCCCAGTCCCTGGCCCGGTTCATCGTGCTCGACGGCGCGACCGAGGCCTACGACGTCCGGCGCTGGGTCGATCAGCTCAGCGAGGCGTTCATGGGACTCGGCTCCGCCAAGTCAGGCCGCGTGCCCAGGCTCGATCCGAAGGGGATGCACACCTGGTTCGCGGCCATGCAGGACCGGTGGCTGGCGAGCGCACCGGCCTCAGGCGATGCGATCGAGCGGGAGAAACTCCGCCGGCACGGCGCCTTCGCCACGATGCTTGGCTGCGAGATCTCCGGACTGGACGGTCCCAGTCCAGTCTGGAACGCGGTCGCGCTCGGCGACACCGTGCTCTTCCATGTCAGGAACGACCGGCTGCTCAGCGTCTTCCCCAAGCTCGGGCCCGGTGACTTCGGCACCACGCCCGAGGTCGTGCATACCATGCGGGCCAGCCTGGAGCGGATGGACAGCCGCCTGGCCTTCGATCGCGGCGACCTGAGGTCCGGGGACGTGATGTTCGCGGCCACCGACGCGCTTGCCCACTGGATCATCGCCAGCCATGCGAACCGTCAGGCCGGCCTCTGGCGCCGGCTGGCGACCATGTGGCCGGCCGAGTTTGACGAACTGATAGCGGCCGAGCGCCAGCTCGGCCGGATGGTCAACGACGATGTCACGCTCCTTCGCGTGCGCCTCGTCGCCCAACGTCCTTCGGCGGTGCTGATATGCCGGTAACCATCCAGTATCCCGACATCCGCGCCTACCACACGGCCGTCCAGCGCTCGAGCACCGCCTTCACGCTGCCGAGCCTGCGGGAGGCGCGGTTCGCCCAGGACGACTGGGGGCCAGTGCTCGCGTCTGGCCGCAGCGCCGTGGTGTTCCAGGCGACGCTGAAGGACGGCGCGACCCGCGCGGTGCGCTGCTACACCAGGCAAGAAGCCTCGTCGCGGGAGCGTTACGCCCAGCTCGCCGGGTACGTCGCCGACAACCAGCTCACCGCGCACGTAGCCGACGTGATCTGGCATGAGGAAGGCATCGAGCTCGCCAACCGCCGCTGGCCGGTGCTCGAGATGGACTGGATCGAGGGCCGGATCCTCGATGAATACGTCGCCTATCTGGTGGAGACCTCTCGCGCCAGCGCCCTCGGCACACTCGCTGACCGGTGGCGGGACCTCGTCGCCGCGATGCAGGCGGCCGACTTCGCGCACGGCGACCTGCAGCACGCCAACGTGATCGTCGACGACCGCGGCCAGCTGAGGCTGGTCGATCTGGACGGGGCCTGGATTCCGCTGTTCTCCACCTTGTCGCCGCCGGACGAGATCGGCCACGAGAACTACCAGCACCCGGATCGGACCGCCGCGACCGGCTGGGGTCCGCTCGGCGACACGTTCTCGGCGCTGGTGATTTACCTGTCTCTCGTCGCGCTCTGGAAAGAGCCCGGCCTGTGGATGGCGCTGTACAAGGGCGATAACCTGATCTTCGAGCAGTCGGACTTCCGGCCGCCGTTCGAGACCGATGCGTGGAAGCAGATCGCCAGGATCGAGGACCCGACGGTGCAGGCGCTGGCGCAGCGCCTGCAGGAGTTCTGCGCGCCGGGCTGGATGCCCACCGTCCGCCTGGACGGCCTGCTGCCGGTCCGGGTGCAGCCGTGGTGGGAAAAGGTCGGGCCGCAAGGACAAGCCGCGGGGGTTCCAGGGGGTCATCCCCCTGCGGCCAGCACTGCGTCGATCCCCATCGTCCCGCCGACCGAGACGCTCCCAGAGCCGCCGCCACTTGAGCGACAGGCCCGCTCGATCCCCGACGTGGTGACGGTCACCCGGCCGGCTTCCGCCCAAGGCGGCCAGGGCACCAGCGCGAACTGGTGGCAGCAGACAGGCGCGAAGCCCGCTGTCGCCCAGAAGGGCGAGGTGCAAAAGGCGGAGCGAAACCCCGGCGTACTCGTCTTGGCCGCCGCCTCCCTCCTGCTCAGCGTCATCTTGCTGGCCAGCGGAGCAGCGAACGACGCGTCATCTGCCACCGGGTTCGGCATCGTCACGCTGATTCTCGGCATCGTGCTCCTTATTGCCGGCTTCAACTCCCGGTCGGGCAAGAGGCCCTAGCGCGATTGAGTAGTCACTACTCCAGAACGTGACCTTCCTCGGCACCGCAGGATCCGGCGCGGGCGGCCGACTGCGCAAAGCCGGTCGGCGGTTGGCGCGGATCACGCCCAGAAGTTCGGATTCCTACCGCGATGGACCAGCCAAAACAGCTAATGGAGAATCGGCAATAAACCATGCTGACCACTGGCGGCGGGGGCGCCGTGCCTATAGGCTCATCAAACCATTAGGCAGATCGGGCCAATTTGCCTTGCGTTAATCATAGGGGACCCATCCATATTTGGGGGCAATCATGTACGAAGGGCCGACCAAGACCAAGTTCGGGCAGGTAGCGGTTGCCGAGCCGCTGCGGTTCGACCTGCTGGAGTTCCACGGCGATTCCGTGCTCAAGGAAGTGGACCACCAGATCCCGATCCCGGTCCTTGACCAGGAAGACTTCGGCAAGCAGGGCATCGACGTGACGACGCTCGTCCCGGGGGCGGCAAAGACGGACGCGCTCGGCTCCTGCACCTGCAACACCGGCACCGCGCACATCGCCGAGCGATGGGTCGCCGCGGGCAAGGACATCACCGGCCTGAAGCTCAGCGGCGTGTCCGAGGCGATCAGCCTGTCGGCGACCGACGCCGTGAACGACGAAAAGTTCGCGATCCTCCTCTACCACCTGGTCACCGACCAGACGGGTGACCCGGCTCAGGAATGGCCGCCGACCGACTGCGGGTCCAACGGCTTGTACGTCTGCCAGGAGTTCATGAAGCTGGGTTTCGCCTCTAGCTACAAAGCCGCGTCCAGCGTGACCGGCGCGATCACGCTTCTGCAGACGACGACGGTCATGCAGGGCGGCCCATGGTTCAACTCCTGGTTCCATCCCGACAGCCAGGGATTCGTCGACGGAGACGGCAGCATCGACGCGCTCCACGCCGCTATCGCGTCCGGGGTCGCCGGCGGTCATGAGACGCTTCAGCACGGCATCCCGCAGATGGCACAGCTCAGCAACGGCTCGGTCGACCTGGCTAACACCTACATCAAGGTCAGGAATTCGTGGAGCACGCAGTTCGCGCTCGACGGCGACTACCTGCTGCACGCCTCCACGCTGAGCTACCTCGCCCGGCACTACGACTACAAGACCGCCATCATCTGACGCCTGCTCACGAGGCGGGGCGGGCCTGCAGGCCCGCCCCGTTGTCGTCTAACCATAGGTGGGGTGCTGGGGCCAGCCGTCCGGGGAGACTTCCCATTCCTCCTGCCTCCCGTACGGAAGCAGGTCGGCGATGTTGGTCACGAACATGAGCCGGTCCGCGCCCCGAGCCGTGGTGTTCCAGGTCCGGTAGACGTCTTCGCCATCGCGCAGGAACACGCTCAGCATGAAGCTATCGTTGGCGCCGCAATCGGCGGCGAAGGTCGTGCCGTGCGATGAGACGAAGGGCACCGTCCAGCCCATCTTGGCCTTGTAGCCCTCGATCTGAGCCAGCGGCATGTTGGATACATTTGCCCAGTTCGCGTCGTATTCGGTTAGTTCCTTAAGGTTCACGATGTTATTGGTAAAGTTCGTGCAACCGGGGCAGAAGCTGTCGGGACCGACGTCCATGAACTGGTAGATGACCAGCTGACGGCGCCCGTCAAACAGGTCGGTAAGGCTGACCGGGCCGGCGCTGCTGGCGAATTCGTACTTGGCCGGGTCGAACTTGGTCATGGGGAGGCGACGGCGACGGGCCGCTAGCGCGTCCAGCACCCAGGTGGCCTCCTTCTCGGCCTTCAACAGTTCGTCACGCTCTTGCTGCCACCGTTCCGGCGACACGATCTCCGGCATCGGAGTATTTGTCATCTTTGCCCCTTCGCAGTTACTCGCTACTGGTGTAGACGTTCCCCGCGCCCCGAACTCATCGCGGGGACAGAAAGTAAGCACAGGCCACACCGGGCAAGCCCGGCACAGTACGCTAATCACGCTCGTTACCGGGGCAAGCCGGGTCAGATGCATTTCGGGCCGGCGACGCAGGCTCGCGGGATCAAATCACTAGTTCAGCTACAAGGAGATACGCACACTCATGGCCACGACCCTCCAGGAGATCCTGCTCACAGAAGACAAAAAGCCACACGTCGTCGACGACTGCATCGCGCTCATCGACAACGAGGTCTCCGAGTCCTCCGGCGTCTCGGGTGCGGCGGTCAAGGTCGCCTACAAGACCGCTTCCGCGTTCATGTCCGGCTACATCCGCAAGACCGTCGAGATGATGCTGCCGGACATCGTGGCGGCGCTCGAGTCGTACTGGGCCGACTTCAACGCCTCTGGTGGCAGCGACTTCGGCGACTACCTGGCCAAGAACGGCGAGCAGGTGGCGGCGTCGCTGATTGCGGTCAGCGACGACCACGCCGCTAAGTCCGACCGGCCCACGATCATCAAGGCCTATCACGCCGTTCGCGGCGGCGCCGCCAAGCACATCGAGGCCGCACTTCCGGCTGTCGGCAAGCTGGTGGCCAAGTACGCGGGCTGAGCGCCCCGATTAGGCCCGCGCCTGCCGTATTCGTGATCAACGCGGTGGCTGAGTCGCTCTGGAATGGCGACTCAGCCACCGCAATGCGTTTCGACCAAATGTTGAGTTTTCTGCTGATTTTCTAAGAAACTACTGCGTTAGCCCTCTGGTAGCGATAACCAAAGTGTCGTTGGATAGGGCCTATGGCCGATCTGGTTTGCCGGGCTCTTAATGAATTGCTGCCATGCCGTGTCGCAACTGGCGAGTTGTGGCGTAATGACCGGATAATTCGGTGGATCGAAGCGGGGTCCGGCGATCCGGTCGTAGTGCTTGAGTCCGGTATGGGCGAGCCGGCGACGCTGGCATTCGCTGCGGTTCTGGCGGCGGTCGCCGAACGGGCCAGGGTTATCGCCTATGACCGCGCGGGAATCGGGATCAGCGATCCGGTCTCGCCGCTGACCGTCCTGAGCCAGGTCGACGACCTGGCGGCCGTCGCCGCTGCGACCGGGACGCCGTGCGTGCTGGCCGGGCACAGCTGGGGCGGCTTGTTAATACAGCTCGCGGCGGTGCGGCATCCCGAACTGATCGCCGGGCTGGTGCTGATCGACCCCGCCGACGAGATCTACTGGTCACAGCTGCCGCCGGAGATCCACCAGGACAGCGTCGAGACCGGACAGCTGGCCATGCGCCGGCAGGCTGACGGCACCCTGAGCGAGCTAGTCCATGAGTTCTACACGTCCTATGTGCAGAAACTTACCTCCGATGAGCGGGTGCGGACGATGTTGCTCGCGGCGTATGAGTCGTGTTACTCGACGCCGGACCAGGCGCGGATGGTTCTGGACGAAGCGCTGCTGTTCACCAGTTGCGTGCCGGAGATCCACCAGATCCGGTCGATGGCACCGCTGCCTGACGTTCCCGTGGTGGTGCTGAGCGCCACGGTCGGGGCGGCTCCTGAGCACCGGGCCAGGTGGACCGCCGCGCAGGCCGAGGTGGCGAGGTCGGTGCCCAGGGGCACCCACATCGAGTTGCCGGACACCCACCATGCGATCAACGAGTTCAGGCCGGAGGCGATCGTGACGGCCATCGGGCGAGTGCTCGACGAGGTTCGACGGCCGATCCGGTCAGCTGAGCGGGCGACCGGCTAGCCGCGGGCATTAGCCGCAGACCTTGCCGTTGTTGTGCGGGTTGCCGTTGTCGACGTTCTCGCCGGTCTCCAGTACGACGTTGCCGATTCGATGCCAGCCGTCGGTCGGTCCTCCGTGGTACGGCTCCCAGCTTGGCCGAGTGAACCAGACGCCGTACTTGCCGACGCAGCCGGACAGGATGGTGCTGAACGAGTTGTCGTCGAACTGGATATTGGTGACGCTGAAGCCGCCGACCGGGGACGGATGGCCGGGCGCGCCATCGCCGGGGTTGTAGTCCTCGGCGTAGACGGAGAAGCCGCCGCCGGCGATCAGGTTGTCGCTCACGGTGATGTCATTGGAGTCCGTCCGCGAGTTCCAGACCGAGATCGCGCTGGTTGAGTTCAGCGTCATCCGGAACGTGTTGTGAGTGATCAGGCCATGGCTGCTGCCCTCGGTCTGGAACCCGTCGTCATGCCCGTTTGAGGTCGCCTGGGTGAAGTCGTGGAAGTAACTGTCCTTGATGGTGTAATTGTTGCCGCCGGTGCTCGGGTTGGTCGTTGCCCAGGCGAAAATCGCGTCGTTCACGGCGAAACAGTTCACGGCGGTGGCCTGCATCTGGGTGCCTTCGTGCCAGATGCAGGCGTGCACGGTGCTGCCGCCGTCGATCGCGACGTGGTTGATAGTGGCACTCCCGCCGATCTCGATGGTCACAGCCGCGCTGCCGCTGACCCCGCTGCCATTCGTGACGGTCACCATCGAGTCCCTGATCGTGACGCCGGCGGCCGTGATTTCGACCGGGCCGCGCAGGTCGGCACAACTGATGACCTGGTTGGCGGTGCTCAGCACGATCGGGGTAGTGCCGTTGCCGCGCTGGGCAAGCTTGCCGCCCGGGCATTTGGCCAGCTGGGGACCGGTGTTCGCGGAGTTGGGCCAGCCGCAGGTAGCGAGATTCTCCCAGAGCTTGATTCCGCCGGAATGGCAGTAAACGGGAACGGCGGCCCGCCGGGAGCGGGCGGTTGGGGCGGCACTAGCGGATGCCGGGTAAAGGCCGGCCAGGACGGCGGCGGCCGCCGGGGTGGCCAGCAACAGTGCCGTGGTTAGTCGTCGGACCTTTGAAGTCATCGTGCGTATCCTCCGCCACTGTGCGATTGCTTAGTGTGATTACTTAGCGTAGCTGATGCTAACGCAACGCAATCGCTAGTGGCGGACGGCTTCGGCATTGGCGTGGTGATCTGAGGGTTAGCTGGTGACGTTCTGCGGTGCCGTTCTGCCTGGGGTGTTAACCAGGCATGACCAGAACATGATCCGAAAGCGTTCAGTCGTCGATGACATGCAGCGTGATCGCCATCATGCCCTTGAAGATCTCCTCGTTCCACATGTAGACGAACCCGAGGACAAACAGGGCGACTAGCGGCGAGATCACCCAGTACACGCGGGCCTGATTTCCGGCCTTCTGTTCCTTGGCGATCCACCGGGTCACCGGCGGCAGCCTGAGCACGAGCAGCGGGATCGAGCAGGCGAGGGCCTGGTAGAGCTTCTGGTGGAAGAGCGGGACGCTGTCTCCGTCCTCGCTGTCGATGCCGAGGCTTTCAAGCAACGCCAGGTGCAGGACCAGCAGGCCCCAGACCACGTAGGTCATCCGCTGCAATTGCTTCCAGTACTTGCCCAGCCAGCGCTGGGCCGGCGTATTGGCGGTCGCGAGCAGCGGAAGGGTAAGCAGCACCATGAAGAACCCGACCAGCAGGAAGGAGTGCCCGGCCAGCCGGCCGAACACGCCGCCCGCGAAGCCCGTGGTGATCGACGCGATGGTCGCGTCGGTGAGCGCCGTTATCGCGAACATGATGCCGTACCAGCGGCGCAGCGGCGCGATCCAGCGCATTCGGGTGACGGTGATTACTGGCGTGACCGCCAGGGTCATGAACAGGCAGATCTCGCCGGCGGTGCCTAGTACGTCGGCCTCGATCTTGTCCAGCACGTCGCTGTTGGCGATGAAGACCGGGTGGGCGATGAAGAACAGGCCGACAAATGCGGGCAACCTGAGCAGGAAGAGGATGGCCGACTGTTTTCGCAAGGTCCCGGCCGGAAAGACGAAATCCTGCTCCATCCAGACGTCGACGGCGGTCTTCGGCATGGGTGTCACACCTTTCGCGGTACTGCTCGCTGGTTGGTCAGCGCGTGCTCTCCCCCGGTGTTCGGTTGGGCCCAGCGGCGTGGGGGGCTAGTTCTTTTTGGCTGGCTGCTTCTTGGCCGTATGGTGCTTCTTGGCCTTAGCTGGCTGGTGCTTGACCGGGCCGTGCTTCTTAGGCTTCTTGGCCTTCTTATTCTTTTGTGGCTGGTGGTGCCCCTTGGGCTGGTGCTGCTGGTGCTGCTTGGGATGGTGCTGAATGACGGCATGGTGATTGGCATCCGGCTGACCGGGTCCTTGATCTTCCTGGGTGCCATCGCCTGGCGTCGCGCCAGTACCCGCGGAGCGGAAGACGAAGAACGGCGCCCCGTGCAGGAACATCTCGACGGTTCCTGACACTGTGCCGAGCGCGAACAGGCTGAGGAACGAGATCATCACGATCTTGGCCGCCCGCTGCTGCCGGGAAGGTCCGCCCGGTTTCGCGGGCGGAGCAATTCCCGGCTTCGTCTTCGGCTCGACTTCGGGCATGGTAGCCGTACCAGCCGTGGCCTCGACCGTGGGACGGCCACCCGCCGGCCGGGACCCGGGCGGCCTGGCCCCAGCTGGCCGGGTGCTGGAGGGGCGCGAAGAACCGGGCCGATCGGTCGTGCCCGTACGACCTCTTTCTCCGGTCCTAGTCCCAGACTCGGCCGCTCCGTACTCGGCCTGCGCCAGAGCGGTCTCGGGGTTGGCCAGGGCCGTCCTGGGCTCGGCAACCAGTGAGTCCGGCGTGGACAGCCGGCGCGTGACGAAGGCGGCTACCTCGCCGAGCTCGGAGGACATGGCGGCAAGCGAGGATCGCATTGCGTCGGCGTCCCGCTCGGCCGCCTCCCGCAGCTTGGCCGCCTCGACCGTCGCCTGCGCTCGGACGGCGGTTGCTTCGGCGCTGGCTTCGGCCCGGACAGAGGTCGCATGCTCATGCGCCTCAGCGCGGATCTTGGATGCCTCACCTTCGGCCCCGGTCAGCAGCATGCTGACGACCTGCAGAGTGTCGGTGGGCCAGTCCTGCATACGCGGATCATGGACTAGCCGCAGTCCATCGTCGGCACGCAAGTCTGGCGACAGCCCCGAGGTCGGCACCGGCAGTGGCGGCATTGTCCGGGCGTGCCTCGGCGCCACGGCCGGATCACGCTCGCGCAGCGACGGTCCTGCATAACCGGCCGGGGCAGGAACGGGCTGCCCCGCACCGCCGCCACCCGGTCCGGGCCCGCCGGGACCTTGCTGTCCCGGATGCGGCCAGGCGGTGTATCCGGAGGTCTCATGCGGACGGTTCGGATAGTCGGCGGGCCAGGCCTGGTAGTCCGCTTCCTGGGGACGGCCTTGATAGTCGGCTGAATAGTCGGCGGGCCAGTCGTTGTAGCCCGTGTACGGATGATTCGTGGGCACCTGGTCCGGGCGCTCAGGCGGCCGGCCCCGGTAGTCAACCGCCTCTTGGGGGCGACTCGGATGCTCGGCCGGCCAGCCCCGATAGTCGACCGCCTGCATGGGCCGGCTGGGGTGTTCGGCCGGCCAGTTGCCGTAGCCGATGGGCTCCTGGGGATAGTTCGGGTACTCAGGCGAGCGGCCCTGGTAATCGACCGCCTGCATGGGCCTGCTCGGATGCTCGGGCGGCCAGTTGCCGTAGCCGACGGCTTCCTGCTGGCCGCTCGGATACTCGATGGGCCTACCCCACTGGTCCATGGCCGGCATCGGGCCGCTCGGATACTCACCGGGCCGACCCTGATAGTTCACCGCCGGCATCGAACCGCTCGGATACTCGCCCGACCCGCGCCCGTAATCGACCGCCGGCATCGAACCACTCGGATACTCGCCCGACCCCCGCACATAACCGACCGCCGGCATCGAACCGCTCGGATACTCAGCCGGCTGTCCTCGGTAGTTCACGGCTGGCATCGGGCCGCTTGGGAACTCGCCAGACCGCCCCCGGTAGTCCACCGCCGGAATCGGACCGCTTGCGTACTCGTCCCGCCGGGGCAGGCTCTCGCGTTCCCGATCCGACTCCGCCGACCTCGAGGACCGGTCAGAATTTGCCCGGCCCCTCGATCCTGCCCTCATCGCCCACGGCCCTCTCACCTTGCCGGCATCCAGCCGGCTCAGGAAATCCTCGAAGCCCCCAAGCCAGCCAGACCGCCCTGGGTTGCCGTCCTTATTGGAATCGGCGCCTCGGCGGCCCCGGTCATTGCCGGTCGTCCGGCCGCGTCGGCTCCGGCGCGGCCGTAGCATCCTGGCCCCGACGATGGCCAGCGCGAGGGCTGCCAGCAGCACCAAGATGACGATGATCAGGCCGCCCGCCGAGGACGACTTCCCGGCGGTCGACTTCGGAGAAGATACTGGCGTCGGGGTCGCGGGCGACGAAGCGCGCCCGGAGTGAGTCGGCCGTGGATGTGGATGTGGATGCGGCAGCGGTCCGAAGTGCACGCCGGGCCCGGAGGCACTGGCCGGCAACTCGAGAATCCAGCCGGGTTCGATCAGCTTGGGATTCTCCAACCGCCCGCCGTTCGGCTGCACTCGCCCCTTGTTGAGCTTGAAGATCTCATCGAACAAGTGGGCGTTGCCGAGCGTTCGCGCCGCGATCTCCGACAGAGTCGACGGCCCGTGTCCCGCGCGCGGGACTATGAAGTACTTGACCTTGGGCGCCTTTTTCGACGACCTGAGGTCCGCCATTGGTTTCAGCCGCTCGCCGACGGCCACGTGTCCGGACGCCTCCACGCGTCCGGCCATGGCCACGCGCTGGACGACGGCCGCGTTCGCGGCGGCGCCACTCCAGCCAATCGTGAACAGCCCGAGAGCGGTAAACACGCTGGTGGCGAGTCGACCCCTTCTCCGGGACACATCACCGCACCGGTAAACCGGCCGTGACCTGCGTTTACTCGCCTCCATCGCGTCACCCCAGGCTTGTCACCTGACCCGAGAGACCGTCCAGCTATGACGGAAACCATCGGGGCTGCCAGCTAGTTGCGGGTCACGTTACAACAGTTAGAACGATTACAGCGCAATAACGCCGAATCATGGCAGGAAGACATGGTTATCTCCCAGGTCAGTGGGCTA
>DATNFM010000068.1:0-3469 GCA_035606435.1 Streptosporangiaceae bacterium
ATCAACATGCACCTGCCGCATGTCAGCTTCGGCTGGCCGTGGCAGTCGGTCAGCGCCGGGACCACCACCGATACCGACGTCGGCCCCTGGGTGCTACAGAAGATTCAGGGGATCTCGCGGCCCGCCCTCGGCACCGAGAACTTCAACTTCACCTTCACGCACAAGGTTTCCAAGGGCATCGGCATCTGGCCCTGCTGGTACTCGGCCACCTTCGCCACCGTCGGCCACGCGTCGGCCACCGTGGACCTCAACCCAGGACCCGCCTGGTGGACGCCTGCGACCGGCCACTACCGGCTGGAGGTCCTGAGCCGTCCGGCGGGCGGCGCGCCGGGCCGGGTCAGCGTCGCGATCGTCCTGCCGCGGCCGCAGCTACCGCAGTCCGTGCACGACGTCACCGTGGATGACACGATGTCGCGGCCTATCGACGTGCAGCACAGCTGGACCTATCCCGGGCTCGGCTGCGGAGCCCTGATCCGGCCGCAGTTCTCTGAGTCAGTGCTCTACGGCCAGGCGCAAAACCTCGCATTCACGCAGGTCAGGCACAACCCGAAGGTAACAGGCCCGCTGATCAGCGCGGCCGAGGCGCAGGCGACCCGGATGATAGAGAACAACTTCATCCAGCCGACGGTCAACGCGCTCGGATACACCCTGGCCGATTTCGCCATCCACTGGTCAGCAGGACCGTGAGGGTGACGGCCGGGCCGGAGAGGGAGGTCTTCCGGCCAGGGCCTTCAGACCGAGAGGTCGTTCTCCATGCGCTTGATATTGTGCGGGGCCAGCGTCCTGTACGCCTCGATTGTCGTACCGAACACGCTGCGGCTCAGATCCCAGGCGAGATCACGAGCGCAGCCGCCCGGTCACCTGGTCCGCGTAGCCATCCGGCCGCCGACCCGGCAGGACCGTTGAGATCAGCTGGCGCGCGCGGGTGAACCGGGAGGTTTGGCTCATACGGCGAAGCTCGCACAGAAGGTGCGGATTTCCCGGCGCGCCATAGCCAGGTTCACCCGGTCGCGGTCGAGAATCACCAGCAGTAAGACCCGACTTGTGACACCCTTGCTGGCCCGGAAGGCGCGCAATTCGTTGACCTGGCTATTTACGCGTCGTGGTGGACGAATCTGCGCACTAAGAAGTGCTAGCAAATGTTCAGCGGATGAGGGTCGCCAGCAGATGATGGCGGCGGTGCGGGCCATGAAGGCCTCGTGGATCTCGTGGCGGATTGCCCGGCGGATGCGCAGGCGGGCCGAACCAGTGCAGCAGGCGATCGCCGGTTCGGCTATCTACCGGTGCTTCCCTCCACTTGCTGCAGGTGGCGGCCCCCGGGGCGGACCTCGCCGGCCGGTCTGCGGACGGACTCCGCCTGCTAGGGACCCGCAGCGGTAACTCAGCGCGACCGGGAACTGAGCAGCTTGTCGAGTTGCCGGACCACGGGGTCGTGCTGGTCGGCGGCGAGGAGTATGGCCACGAGGGCCTTGGCGCCGAAGGGAACCATCGCGTCGCCGCGGGCCGGATCGGCGCCACGTTCCATGAGCAAGCCGACCACCTCCGGCTTCTGGTACATGACCGCCCAGACCAGGCCAGTCCGCCCGAAGTAGGCCGCGACGTCGGGGTTCAGGCCGCGGTCGAGGAACCAGCGCACGACCTCGGTCCGGCCGTGCTGGCAGGCGTGGACGAAGGCCTCGGCCATGATCTGCTCCGGATCGTCGGTCGGCGGGTTCTGGGGTGGGATCGGGAAGAAGTCGGCGGGGTTGGGGCGCGGCAGCGCGGCGTCGGGCCGCAGCCTGCCGTCCGCATCGAAGCAGGCCCGGACAAGATCCAGTCGGCCGCACCCGGCATAGGTCCACAGCGCCGCCGGGACGATGCCGTGCTCGGCGAGCAGGTCGACCATCTGCGTGCTGCCAGCGCCGATGGCGTTCTCCAGCGGCGTGATGCCGTTCGTCCGGGTGCCGGGGTCGGCCCCGGCGCCGAGCAGCAGGCGCACGTACTCCACCCGGTCGGATCTGATGGCCTGGGGCAGCTGGAGGTCCAGGCTGGTGGCCTTGCCGATCAGCACATCGACGGCGGCGTTCGGCACGCCGAGCTCCTCGCCGAGCTTGGTACCGAGGAGGTCCCGCATGGCGAGCATCTGCAGCAGGGTGTCGGCCTGCCCGGCGGTCAGCTGGGCCAGCCGGGCGGTGTCGCCGGCCAGCAGGGCTTCGGCCTCCGGGCGCAGCCGCCGCTCCTCCTCCTGGCGTTCGTCGGCGTCGCGCTGGGATTTCTCGGCGCTCGCCACGAGATCCCGCCAGGTCGGGAAGCCGCAGTAAGATCTGCGGCTCCGGATTGACCAGGCGTATCACGTAGAGCTGGCGGCGGAACGTCACCAGCACGTCCTCGAGGCCGTCCACCGGAAGCGCCCGTCAGTTGGAAGAGCACGTTGGTTATGTCCGCCACCCCGGCTGCCGCCGTGGGCAGGCCGATATCGTCTTGGTCTTTCCGCGAGGCCAGGACCATGCCCGTCGACGCGTCGACCAGGCAGGCAAGCATGAAGCCCTCGATGTCCGACACGGGGTCGAGCAGCGCTTCGGCCTTATCGAGAATCAAGATGCTTTTCTCCCTCGCGGCGGACAGGCCTGAGGTACGCAGCCATCGTAAGACAGGAATTGGCTATGCCAACGGCATAGTGACGAATAACGGGCTAACGACTATTCTGAGCGAATAGTCGCCTATCTGTGCCCTTTCAGCGTCCTTTTAGCGGCCCGCCAGGCGAGCCAGCTCCGGGACGAAATACTGGCCATTCACTGTGCCCAGGCCGGCCGCCAGGTTGTATCCGGCCCGGGCGCCGAAGCCGCGCACAGTGTGCGAACGGCCGCCCTGGCGGAACGACACCGTGGTGTTCCCCGACCGCACGCTGGAGATGCCCCGGGAGTGCTCGGAAGCCATCTTGTACAGCGCCGGGTTGATCAGGCCGAGCGGGTACCCTGCCACCTGGTCCGCGAGCGCCACGATCCCGGCGAACATGGGCGCGGCCTCGCTGGTGCCGCACAGCGCGTACCAGCCGGGCGGCTGGCCGCCGAAGCTCTGATACACGTTGACCGCGCCGGTACAGGCGGCGCTCATGGAGATGTCGGGCACGCCGCGGTGGCTGCCGACCACGCTCCGGACGCCGTTCTGGTACGAGGGCCGCCCGAAGACGACCGACTTGCCGCCGCCAGCGGCCAGCGGGTTGGGCCCGTTGTCGCCGTTGACCAGCTGGTTCGCCGTCCGGCTGTAGGTGTCGTTCCATACCGTGTCGGCGGAGTGACGGTTGCCGCTGGCGTCCAGGCTGAGGCGGGTACCGCCGACGGCCGTCACTAGCGGGTCGCTGGCCGGCCAGGACGTGACCCGATGGGTGTAGTAGCTCTGCTGGTTCGAACCGAAGCCGGTCGCGCCGCTGTCACCCGAGCCGGCCAGCACCGTGACGTGGCCGGAGTACGCGGCCTGGTAGGCGCCGCGC
>DATNFM010000069.1:0-2556 GCA_035606435.1 Streptosporangiaceae bacterium
GTTCATGGTGGCGGTCTTCATCACGATCACCCACCTGGTCCCGCCGCCCGGCCAGGGCAGCGCGTTCCTGTCCGCCGTGCTGCAGGACGGGGCGCTCTACCCGGCGGCCGCGCTGGCGCTCGTGCTGCCGGTGTTCCTGCCGGTCGCGGTGGCGGTCGTGGCAGGCGACTCGATCGCGGGCGAGGCCACCGGCGGCACGCTGCGCTACCTGCTGGTCCGCCCGGTCGGCCGGACCAGGCTCCTGGTCGCCAAGCTCGTCTCGGTCACCGTGTACGTGCTGCTGGTGGTGCTGGCGGTGACGTTCACGGCCTACGCCACCGGAGTCTTGCTGCTCGGACCGTCGCAGGCCGCGGCCGTCGGGCAGGTGCCGGGCGTTCCCGGCGGGGCGGCGGGCGGGTCGGTACCGGGGCTGGCCGGTCAGGCCCCGACGGCGGGGCAGGCGGCGGGCGGGGCCGTCACGTCGCTGTCCGGCGCGCCGCTCAGCCTGCTCCAGCTGACCGAACGGACCGCGGGAGCGATCGCCTTCATCACCGTGTCGATGCTCGGCGTGGCCGCGATCGCGCTGTTCCTGTCCACGATCACCGACTCGGCGCTCGGCTCGGCGCTCGGCGCGCTAGCCGCGCTGGTGGCCAGCGAGGTGCTGGTCACGCTCAACGCGGCCACCGTCGTTCAGCCCTACCTGCCGACCCGGTACTGGCTGGCCTGGATCGACTTCTTCCGGCAGCCCGTCTTCTGGCGAGATATCCAGCGCGGGTTCGGGATCCAGGCGGTCTACGTCGTGGTGTTGCTGGCCGCCGCGTGGGCGAACTTCTCCACCAAGGACATCACCACGTGACCGGCGGCTCCCGCTGCTCAGTGCCAGCCAATTAGGCTCCGCCCAGCATGGAGCTCACCTCGAACTTCGTCTTCAGCATGTGGAACTGGAGCATCTCGTTGGCCACCCGCTGGACCCTTTGCAGGTCGATGTTCGGCGCGACGTTCAGCGGATAATTTTCGATCGACATGACGGCGGCAATGGTGGGCGAAACCGTAAAGGGGGCGGGCAGCTTCTCCATCGCCCGCTCCACGGCGGTCCGGCTGCTGTCGGCGATCTCCTGGCCCTGCCTGAGCGCGCCGAGGAACGCCTCCAGCGTCCGCGGGTACTTCTTCGCCCACGCCTTCGTCGCGACGTACCAGCCGACGGGGAAGCCCTCGGTCGCGCCCTGGTCCAGGTCGGTGAGTTCCGCCAGGCCCATGGTCTCCCCGTTCGCGCTAGCGGTCGGCTCGGGGAGCCAGGCTACATCGATGAGGTGCCGCTTCAGGGCCTGCCCCAACACGGGGAACGGCACCGGGACGAAGTGCACATCGCTGGCCGACAAGCCGTGCTCTTGGAGGACGGAGCTGATCAGCAGGGTGCCGATATTGTTCAGCACGTTGACACCGATCCGGCGCCCCTTGAGGTCAGCTATGGTCGTGATCGGCGACCTGGGCAAGGTATACAGCGCCTGGTTGTCCGGCTGCATCAACGAGCCCTCGGCGAGAATCTCCAGGTCCGACTGGTGGGTCACCTGAGCCTGCACGTAGGAGACCGAGTTGCCCGCGGTGATGTCGAACTTGCCGCTGTTCTGCCCCTTGGTGGCATCGGCGCTGCTGAGGATGGGGTCGATCGTGACGTGCAGCCCCGCGGCGGCGAACAGCCCCTGGTCCTGCGCAATGTACAGGCCGGCCTCGTCGGCCACGGGCACGGCGCCCACGGTCACGTTCGTCTTCTCCAGGCCCGACACCTTCGGAGGCCCGCTACTGGGGCTCCCGCACCCGGCTCCGAGCACAACCGACAGCCCGACGGTTGTCACGCTAATAGCGCGCAGAAATCTCCGTCTCATATTTCCCCTGACGATATTGAGGGAGGCGAGACGCCCCGGCATGAGCGATCTGGATTCCGTGGGCAGACACGGAGCGGATGCCGACGACACATCCGCTGGTGATGATAGCGGTCCGCACGTCGCCCGTGAGGCAAATTGTCATATTCGCCGCCTATAGGGCGAATCTGCCGGGCGCCAACGCGATCGGCGGGTTATCGCATTCCTCGGTACGTTAAAGCGGACTTAAGTCACGCTGGCACCGTCAGCACCGGACGGTGGGGCGTGATGCCGCGTCCATGTCGCTGGAACGCAATGACGCTTGGCCATGGGTGCGCGCCGCCAGTCACGGCAGTGCGACGGGAGCACACGGACACCACGGGCCACAGCCAGGCCGACGCCAGACGCTCACGATCGACTTAAGCCAAGCGCCGGCATCGTGCTACGACATGATCGCGACCTCAGCGCCGTGGCGACAGTACCCGCCGGGCGGTGCCGGAGTGGCAGAAGTTATGCATCAAATTAAGGCTGCGCTCTCGTCGCCCGGGCGTGAACAATCCGAACGAATAGGCAGGTGAGCCATCCGTGTTGACCCTAAACCGCCCAGGGCCTGAAGCGACCGGCAATCAGACGCGCGCGGCGGGCTGAGCGCGGCGCTGCGCAGGGTACGCAGCACGATTCCGACGACGAGCGGGGCGGTGGGCAGCTGGCCGTGCCC
>DATNFM010000070.1:0-3568 GCA_035606435.1 Streptosporangiaceae bacterium
CGGCCCGGGCGTGTATATGCCAGCCGAGTCGCAGAGTCCCAAATCGCAGGGGCACAGCGGTGGGAGGATTGACAAATTTTTCTCCAAAATAGGACATCGACAAACGACGGCCGGTCTGGTCAAGTGGAAAGACCGGCCGTCGGCGTGCCTACGGGCCAGCGGAGAAAGGTGCGGGCGGATGAACTTGCTGGAGAGGACCGTCGCGCGAGTAGAGACGAAGACGAACCTCGGGCCGGACGCTCAGGTCGACGACAAGAACCTGATCATCACGCCCCAGCGGCCCGAGCTCACCGATCCGTTCCTGGCGCTGGTCGAGGACTGGTTCTCCGAGCCCGGGTTCGACTGGCATCCGCACCGCGGCCTGGAGACGGTGACGCTGGTGGTCGACGGCGTCCTGGAGCACGGTGACAATGTCGGCAACGCCGGCGCGCTGACGACGGGAGACGTCCAGTGGATGACCGCGGGGCGCGGCATCATTCACCGGGAACTGGCGTTCCGCAACGAGCGGGCTCACACGTTGCAGCTGTGGCTCAACCTGCCGGCCGAACGCAAGCTGACCGACAGCCGCTACCAGGACCTGCTGGCGGACCGGCGGCCGGTCGTCGAACTGGACGGGGGCCGCGTCGACGTCATCTCCGGCACCGCTAGCGGCGTCACCGGGCCGGCCGCGAACCACTGGCCGATCTCCGCGGCCGTGATCACCCTGGAGCCGAACCGCCGCCACCAGCATGTCCTGCCGGGCCGCGACCGCACGTTCGCCTATGTCCTGGCCGGCCAGGTCACGATCGGCGGTCGGGCCGTCGGCGAAGGCCAGATCGCGTGGTCCGACCCCGCCGAGGTGGCCGGGGACTCCGTGCTCGGGCTGGAGACCGGCGACGGCGAGCACCCCAGCCAGGTCCTCATCTACAGCGGAGAACCGATCCGCCAGCCCGTCGCCGTCGGCGGCTCCTTCGTCATGAACACGACGGCTGAGATCCAGCAGGCCATCAGGGATTTCCAGAGCGGGAAGTTCGGCGCCGTGCCGAAAATTGCCCGGCTGCGCTATCGCTAACCTGATCGCCGCTCCCTTAAAAGTCTTTTATCTAGGAGAAAGTTTTGCGCGGGTCTTCTGCCTTAGCTGCTATTCACCAGCCCAGTTAGGAGAACTCAAAGGGCACGTCACGAGCCTGCCTCGCCGTCCTGATGCCGTCCTGATGCGCGGCTGGAACATTCGGCGAACGTCAGGCGACTAGCCGGCTGACGGCAGGGCGTTGGTGAGCTTGCGCAACAGGTCAGCGAGCTGGTGCCGGTCGGTCTCGCTGAGGCCGCCGAGGATGCGATGCTCGTTAGCCATGTGCCGGGCGGTCGCGTTGTCGATGAGCTCGCGCCCGGACGACGTGAGGGCGATGAGCACGCCGCGACGATCACCGGGATCGGGCTGACGAGTGATGTGCCCCGCCGCCTCAAGCCGGTCCAGCCGCTTGGTCGTGCCCGAGGTAGTGAGCATGAGGGCGGACGCGAAGTCGGTCGGACGCAGCTGGTAGGGCGGTCCGGACCGGCGCAAGGTGGCCAGGACGTCGTACCAGCCAGGCTCAAGCCCGCAGGCGGCATAGACCGGCTCGAGCCGGTCTTCGATCTCGCGGGCGAGCCGCGAGATCCGGCCGATCACCCCGATCGGAGAAGTGTCGAGGTCGGGCCGCTCACGCTGCCACTGCCGGAGGATCTCATCAACGCCATCGGATTCAGCCGCAACCGGGCCGCCGGACTCTGCCATGGGAGGACTGTAGCGCTCCAGAGGCCCGTCCGTGCGTCCCCAGACGACACGTCTTGCAATTTAACGTCCTAGGACGTAATGTTCTTAGATATAACGTCCATAGACCTGAAGGAGTGAGCAGGATGACTCGGCTCCGTTCCATTCCCGTCCTCAAGCAGCGCGCGCCCAGGTTGCGCCCGAAGCCACCCCAGCGCCGCAGGCCAGAGCCCATGCCCCGGATCCGCTGGTACTCCTAACCACCTTGCTGGCGTTGCCGGGTCGTGGACCGCCCGCGACTTAGCCCTGGTTACGCCGACTTAGCCCGGATTAGCGACAAATTTTGGCCGGATTAATCCCGATTCCGAGTGTCGTAACCAGGGCTAAGAGCGCGTAATCCGGGCTAAGTCCGTGCAGTCCGGGCTATGTGGCATCGGCCGGGAACAGGCGCGCTGCGACGGCGATTCCCAGCTTGATCAGGGCGGCGGCGAGTCGCTCGTAGTCGCTGATCGTGTTGTACAGCTGGGCCGAGACCCGCAGCCATTGCCAGCCGCCGTGGTACGTGATCGGCACGACCACCTTGTACTCGTCCTCCAGCCTGCGCTCAATCTCGCGGGCGTCGAACTCCCCCAGCGGCTCAGGCAGCTGAATCAGCCTCATCGCCGCCGTCAGCCCATCCCCGGCATTGCCCGCAACGGCAGTACCGATCTGCCGGGCTACGAGCCCGGCGCCGCGCTCCGCCAGGTCGTTGTTGTGCTCCCACACGGCCGGCCAGCCAGCCTGCTCGAAGAACTCCAGCGCCGCCGTCGCCGCCAGCAAAGGCGAAGGATCATGGGTGCCGGTCCAGTCGAACGCGGCCTGGTACCCGTCGTCGAACCGGTGCGAGGCCACCAGCGGGCGCAGACCGTCCCGCCATTGCGCAGCCGCGTGCAAAACGGCGGTCACCTTGGGCGCGCAGAGCCATTTATGCAGGTTCCCGACCCAGAAATCCGCACCTAGCCCATCGAGATCTACCGGCACCAACCCGGGCGCGTGTGCTCCGTCGATCACCACGCCAATCCCCCGTGGCCGGCACTGAGCGACGATCAGATCGACCGGGAACACCATGCCACTGCAGGACGCCACGTGATCGACCACGACGAACTTGGTCAGACCGGACACCTCGGACATGATCGCGTCGGCGACGGCCGAACGGCTAGCGGCGGGCACCGGCACGTGCGCGACCTTGACCTTCGCCCCGGTAGCCTCGGCGACCTTGCGCAGCTGCGTCAGCACCGGAACGTACGCGTGGTCGGTGGTCACGACCTCATCGCCGGGCCCGAGCTTGAGCTGGGCAATGATCGTCTGCATGCCGGCCGTCGCGTTGTCGGTGAACACCAGGCCAGCGGGGTCGGCCCCGAGAAAAGCAGCGAGCTTGGCCCGCACGCCGGTGAGCAGGTCCGGCAGCTGCCGGACCAGGAAGCCGGTCGGATTGCGTTCCAGCGCGTCCCGCCAGCCCTGCTGTGCGGCCAGCACGCTGACCGGCGCGGCCCCGAAGCCGCCGTGATTGAGGTACGCGACGTTACGATCAAGCGTCCACGATGACGCGTCGGGCAACCCGGTCATGTCGAAACCACCCCAAGCCGGATGCTAACAGCCGCCCAACGGGGTTCCGCTTCCTGGGCGACCCAACGGCGGGGCTTGTACCGCGCCTCCACCCCCCACCCTCAGCGGCAGGCAGGCTTGGGGGGTGTGAATGCGGCAATACGGCAGCTCTGGCGGGAGCCTGTCACATTCACACGCCCGTCGTGGCTAGCCGCGCCCGGCTAACGCGGCCAGCCCGTCTTGGGACCCCCCGGA
>DATNFM010000071.1:0-18056 GCA_035606435.1 Streptosporangiaceae bacterium
CAGCCCCCGTGCCGAGATCGGCGGCATCGACTGATGTGGTGATCGTCCAGCCTGCCCTGGCCAGGAGCGCCGCCTGGGCTTCAGCCGACAAGATGGTCAGCCACGGCTCGGCCTCAGCGGTCCGGCGCCGCGCGTTAGCGACGGCGAGCACCTCCGCCGAGTCCAGCCCGTCGGCGTGTACCGCCAGGCTGGCGGCGAGCACGCTGGGTTGGCAAACACCAGCCGTGCGGTCTCCGGACGGCCGTCCGGAGACCGCACGGCCAGGCCCGGCCGCCTCGCGGGCCCCGGACAGCAGTTCGACGGTGGCCGTCTCGTCCAGGTAGACCAGGAGGCCCTCGCACAGGAACAGCGTCGGCGCGGCCCGGTCATGATCCGCCGCAGCGAGTACCTCAGGCAAGGCATCGACCCGGAAGTCGGCGGCGACCAGCACGGGCCCGTCGGCGGCGTCAGAACCCAGCAGCTGTTCCAGGCGCGCTCGCTTGTCGGCCTGGGTCCCAGGGTGATCAACCTCGAAGAACCGCACCCCGGGCGTCCGGAACCGCAGCGCCCGGTCGTCATAGCCGGCGCCGAGGATCACGACCTGCCTGAGGCCAGTCTCGATTCCAGCGACGACCTGCCCGTCGAAGAAGATCGTCCGCGCCTCCAGGCTGGCCTGCATCGGCCCGAGCACCGGCGCCCGCATCCCAGCGCACAGTCGACGCTGGGCGTCAGGATCGCCGGCCGGGCTGTGCGGCCGGGCAAACCCGGCTCGGGTCACCGCCACCGCCTGGCTGGTCCGCGACGGCGCTCTGCTGCCCCAAGGGGGACGACTCCCTTGAACCCCCGTGCACCCCATTAAGACCACCCGCCAAACACCCGCTCGCCGGTCGCCATCACGGTCTCGCACAACTTGCCGACATCCATCCTCTTGACCTCGGCGATCGCCCGCAGCGTGTGCGCGACCTGCGCCGGCGCGTTCTGGCGCCCTCGATTCGGCACTGGCGTCAGGTACGGCGCGTCGGTCTCCACCAGGATCAACTCGGCCGGGGCAACCGCCGCCGCCTCGCGCAGGTTCCCGGCATTAGGGAACGTCAGGTTCCCGGCGAAGCTCATCACGTAGCCGGCGTCCGCGCAGCGCTTGGCGAGTTCCGCGTCGCCGGAGAAACAATGGAAGATCACGAAGTCCGGCGCACTGCTTTCTCCCAAAATCGAGAGAACGTCTTCATGGGCATCACGATCATGGATCATCAGCGCCTTGCCGGTGGCCTTGGCGATCTCGATGTGCGCGCGGAACCATTCCCGCTGCACCTCGCCCGGCGCGTTGTCCCGGTAGTAGTCCAGGCCGGTCTCCCCGACCGCGCGCACCCGGGGCAGCGTCGCGAGCGCCATGATCTCGGCGAGCGTGCCGCCCTTGCCCGGCTCGCTCGCCTGCGCCTTCGCGGTGTCGTTCGGGTGGATCGCCACGGCGGCGTAGACGTCCGCGTGCTCAGCGGCCTGGGCCGCAGCCCAGCGCGAGGATTCCAGGTCGCAGCCGACGGTGACCATGCGGGTGATGTTCGCCGCCCTGGCCTGCTCGATTACCGAGGTGATCGGCTCGGACAGCATGTCCAGATGCGTGTGCGCGTCGAACGCCGGCGCCGGGAGCGGCTCGGGCGCCGGCGCCCAGGGAGCTCCGTGCCTCCGGGGGGACGACCCCCCGAACCCCCCGACAAGATCTCCGCTGGTCACGTGTCGTAGCCGCCCAGCCGAGCCAGTTCCTCGTCGACGACGGCCGGGTCGATCTTGGTGAACAGCGGCGTCGGCGTCGCCAGCCTGGTGCCCGCCTTGATCGGAGCCGACCGCCAGGCCGCCTGGCCGTTGTAGGTGCCGGTGATCACCGGATACGGGCGGCCACCGTCCTCGTCGACCTCGTCGATGCGGGGCTGGTCGGCCCAGCTGCCCTGGCCGCCGAGCATCTCGAACACCTTCTGCGACGACTGCGGCAGGAACGGCGTCAGCAGGGTCTTGCCGTCGTCCACGAGCTGCAGGGCCACGTGGCAGATCGTCTTCATCCGATCCGGGTCGGACTCGCGGAGCTTCCAGGGCGCCTCGTCGGACAGGTACTTGTTCGCCTCGCTGAGCGTCCGCATGGTCTCGGTGATCGCGGCCTTGAACCGCGACCGCGACAGCGACTCGCCGATCTGGGAAAACGCGTTGCGCGACCGCTCCAGAATCCCGAGGTCGGTCTCGGTGAGCTCGCCCGCCGCCGGGATCTCGCCGATATTGCGCGCGGCGAACGAGACGCTGCGATTCACCAGGTTGCCCCAGTTAGCCACCAGCTCGTCGTTGTTGCGCCGGACGAACTCGCTCCAGGTGAAGTCCGTGTCCTGGCTCTCCGGCCCGGCAACGGCCACGTAGTACCGCAGCGCGTCCACGTCGTAGCGGGACAGGAAGTCGCGCACGTAGATCACGATCGATCGCGACGAGGAGAACTTGCGCCCCTCCATCGTCAGGTACTCCGACGAGACGATCTCGGTGGGCAGGTTCAGCGCACCGAGCGAACCGGGCCTGCCGCCCTTCGCGCCCATGCCGCTGTAGCCGAGCAGCATCGCGGGCCAGATCTCGGAGTGAAAGACGATGTTGTCCTTGCCCTGGAAGTAGTAGGCCTGGGCATCGGGCGACTGCCACCAGGCCCGCCACGCGTCCGGGTCACCCGAGCGCCGAGCCCACTCGATCGAGGCCGACAGGTAGCCGATCACGGCGTCGAACCACACGTAGATCCGCTTGTCGGGCCGGTCCCGCCAGCTGTCCAGCGGAATCGGAACGCCCCAGTCCAGGTCCCTGGTGATCGCGCGGGGCTGCAGGTCGCCGAGCAGGTTGAGCGAGAACTTGAGCACGTTCGGCCGCCACTGGCCGCTCTTGGACTGCAGCCAGGTGCCCAGCACGTCGGCGAACGCGGGCAGATCGAGGAAGAACTGCTCGGTCTCGACGAACTTCGGCGTCTCGCCGTTGATCTTCGAACGCGGGTTGATCAGGTCGATCGGGTCCAGCTGGTTCTGGCAGTTGTCGCACTGGTCGCCGCGCGCCGACTCGTAGCCGCAGATCGGGCAGGTGCCCTCGACGTAGCGATCCGGCAGCGTGCGGCCGGTCGACGGCGAGATCGCGCCGAGCGCGGTCTTGCTGAAGATGTAGCCGTTGTCGTACAGGCCCTTGAAGATCTCCTGGGTCACCGCGCGGTGGTTCAGCGTGGTGGTCCTGGTGAACAGGTCGTAGGACATGCCGAGGCCGGTGAGGTCCTCGGCGATTACCCGGTTGTACCGGTCGGCTAGCTCGCGGGCGGTGACGCCCTCGGCGTCGGCCTGGACCTGGATCGGGGTGCCGTGCTCGTCAGTGCCGCTGACCATGAGGACCTGGTCGCCCGCCATCCGGTGGTAGCGCGAGAACATGTCGCAGGGCAGCCCGAATCCGGAGACGTGTCCGATGTGACGGGGCCCGTTGGCGTACGGCCACGCGGGCGCGGCCAGGATGTGACGGCTTTCGGTTGACGACATGGGTTCAAGCCTAGGGCCAAAGTTAGGGGTGCTTGCCGTTAAGTGTGCCGAGCCTTGGCTTGCAGCACAGCCTCGTACACCTCGCGTTTGCGCATGCCCAGCCTGGCGGCCGTAGCCGCCATCGCCTGGGCGCGGGTCATCCCGGTGGCCTCGCCGGCGGCGACGGCCTCGGCTGCTTCGTCCGCAACTTCGACCGGATCCAGCCTGGCGGCGGATCGCCGGTCGGGAACGCCGCCGACCACGACGGTGATCTCGCCCAGGACTTCCTGCTGCGCCCACTCGGTCAGCTCCCCGAGCGAGCCGCGGACGATCTCCTCGTGGGTCTTGGTCAGTTCCCGGCAGACGGCGGCCGTGCGGTCCTGGCCGAACGCGTCGGCGAGCGCTTTCAATGTGGAGCCCAGCCGGCGCGGCGATTCGAAGAACACCATGGTCCGGCGCTCGCTCGCTAGCTCGGTGAACCTTCTGGTGCGCTCGCCGACCTTGCGGGGCGGAAAGCCCTCGAAACAGAACCGGTCCGACGGCAACCCGGAAACCGCCAGCGCCGCCGTGACCGCCGAAGGGCCCGGCACCACAGTGACCGGCAGGCCGGCTTCGATCGCTGCGGTGACCAGCCGGTACCCGGGATCACTGACCGACGGCATGCCAGCGTCGGTGATCAGCAGCACATCGTGCCCTGCGGTGAGTTCGCCGATCAGGGCGGGCACCTTGGAGGACTCGACATCCTCATAAAAGGACACCAGTCGCCCGCTCACCTTGACCTTGAGGGCGGCCGCCAGTCTCCGCAGCCGCCTGGTGTCCTCAGCCGCTACGACGTGCGCCTTCCCCAACGCCTCGATGAGCGCCGCCGACGCGTCCTGCGGCCTCCCGATCGGCGCCCCGGCGAGGATCAGGGATCCCTCATAGCGCTCTATGCCAGTGTTCATCGCCTCCCACGCTATTGCCTGCCGGCCCTACGATGAACTGCGATGAGATCATTCGGGTTTGCGCCGCCGATCGGCTTTAGCGGCGACGATGCGGCTGGCGCGCAGGCGTCGGCGAGTACCTGGGCGCGGGGGGCGGTTGTGTCGCTGCGCGACCGGCTGGTGCCGCCGATGCCGCCCGCGTCGATCTGGGGCTGGGCCGGGCCGCTGCTCGTGACGCTGTTCGGCGGGTTCTTGCGGTTCTACCGGCTGAGCACTCCGCACGCGATCGTGTTCGACGAGACCTACTACGTTCCCGACGCCTACGGCATCTTGAAGCACGGCGTCGAACTGAACGCCGTCGCCAGCGCCAAGAACCGGGATGTCGTCGATCACCTGCTGGCGCACGGCAGCACGCACATCCTGACCAACACCGGCGAGTACGTGGTGCACCCGCCGCTCGGCAAGGCCATGATCGCCGTCGGTGAGTGGCTTTTCGGGCTCACTCCGTTCGGCTGGCGCATCGTGGTCGCGGTACTTGGCACGGCGTCGATCCTGATGATCAGCCGGATCACAAGGCGGATGACCAGGTCGACGATGCTCGGCTGCATCGCCGGCCTGCTGATGTCGCTGGACGGCCTCGAACTTGTGCTCAGCCGCACCGCGGTCCTCGACATCATCGTGATGTTCTGGATCCTCGCGGCGTTCGGCATGCTCGTGCTTGACCGGGACGCGATGCGGGCGCGGCTGGCGGACGCGGCCATAGCCGATGGTGAGGACGGAGCCGGGGTTGCCGGGGTCGACCTGGCCGGTGGCGGGCCGAATCTGGGCATCAGATGGCGGCGGGTGCTGGCCGGCCTCTTCCTCGGCCTTGCCTGCGCGTCCAAGTGGAACGGTGTCTGGTTCCTGTTCGCGTTCGCGATCATGGCGATCGCCTGGGACCTCGGCGCCCGCCGGGCCGCTGGTTACCAGGATCGCCTGGCCGGCGTGCTGCGCAGCGACGGCCTCTGGCTGCCGCTCACGTTCGGCGTGATCCCGTTCGCCGCGTACACGGCGAGCTGGTCGGGCTGGTTCGCCGGGCACCTCGGCTACGACCGGAACTGGGCGGCGCTGGTCGGCAACCACACGCCGATCTGGTCGACGCTCGACTCGTGGTACCAGTACCAGAAATCCATGCTGGGCTTCGGCCTCGGCCTCAGTTCGCATGCGGGTTACACCTCAGAGCCGTGGGGCTGGCTGACGCTCGCCCGGCCGGTCTCGTTCTTCTACGAAGCACCTAAGGGCTGCGGCGCCAGCTCATGCTCGCAGGAGGTGCTCGCGATCGGCACGCCGGCGATCTGGTGGGCGTCGATCGCGGCCATCTTGTTCTGCCTGGTGTGGTGGATCAGCCGCCGGGACTGGCGAGCGGGCACGGTGCTCGTCGGGGTCGCCGCGGGCTGGCTGCCTTGGTGGTGGTTCGCCTGGCACGACAACCGGACCGAGTATTACTTCTACTCGGTCGCTTTCCTGCCGTTCCTCGTGATAGCGATCACACTGTGCCTGGGCTTGATCATCGGCCCGACCGGCGCCACGCCCGGACGAAGAGCCGTCGGCGCCGTGATCGTCGGTGCCTATTTGCTGCTGGTGCTCGCGAACTTCGCGTTCATGTACCCGGTGTTCACCGCCGAGGTACTGCCGTACGACTTCTGGCGACAACGCATGTGGTTCAGCAGCTGGATATGAAAGCCGAAGGCGCGGGGTGCGGGGGGGTCGTCCCCCCGCGAGCAGAACTGAACCGCCGGATATGTACCGCTGGCGACACGGGTTTAGGCGACAGGGCCCAAATGCGCGGTTTAATGCGACGGCCTACTTGCGTGCTAGGTTATTAGGTTGAGAGTTGTCTTAACGGCGGACCGGCGGGGGGTGAGGGAAATAAGCGAGGACCAGGCGAACGCCCTTACGCCTGCCGAGGCTCAGGCTGGCTTCGAGCAGCAGGTGCGCCCGTATCTGGGCCAGCTCTACCAAGCGGCCCTCCGGATGACCCGTAACGCCAGCGACGCCGAGGATCTGGTCCAGGAGACGCTGGCTAAGGCGTACACGGCCTTCCACCAGTTCAAGCCGGGAACGAACCTGCGGGCCTGGCTGCACAAGATCTTGTCGAACACGTTCGTCAACAGCTACCGCAAGACCAAGCGCCAGCCGGCCCTGGCGGCCGCACCCGAGTCGCCGGACGAATGGCAGCAGGGCACCGATCCCTCCCAGGTGGTGCGTTCGGCGGAAGCCGAGGCGCTCGACCGCCTAGGTGATTCCGAGGTGCTGCGCGCGCTGCGTGACCTGCCGCAGGACTTCAGGACGGCGGTCTACCTGGCCGACATCGAGGGCTACCCGTACCGCGAGGTCGCCGCGATGATGGGCACCCCGATCGGCACCGTCATGTCGCGCCTGCACCGGGGCCGCGACCGCCTCCGCCGCGCCCTGGCCGCGTACGGTCCACCAGGAATGTCGGCTCCTGCCACGGCCTGACCAGCTGAACGTTTCCTGCACCGATTGCCGGGTAGCTCGCTATCCGTGTCGTTAACGGGGGCTTTACCACGTCAATGGCGCTATGGCGCCACTGGTCAGAACAGGCGACCGCGGGTAGCCTTGCGTATCCGCTCGGCGGGCGCAGGCTCGCCGCGCCGGAGGTCGTCGGGGTCTGGCCAGCAAGCACGCTTGGACTTGCCCTCGCTCGTGGGCCAGCATCGGAGATCACTCGCCTCGGCAGCGTTCTCCAGCAAACCGAACAGCGCGCTGAGGTCAGCGATCGGCCTAACTCTCGCCACTTCGGACCTCCAGTCAATTCGTCCGCTTCCGATTCCATCGTGCGTCATAACCCTGACGAACGCCAAATGCCGCGACCAGCGGAGAACCCAGATCAACTCAGAGCTAACCCAGAGGCGCCGACAGTGAACCACGCACGCGGCCGGCGCGTCTGTGAGGGTGTGAAGAGTCCTGCATCACGATGTGTAGTCGCCATGTAACCCAGATCACGAATCCAGGAGCCTCGCAACGACGTCTTAAGTAGTAACCAAAGTACGGGGAAGCACCCAGCCAAGGGAGCAAGCGTTCGCATGGATGCCGCGACTATCGAACCAGTCACTTCGCCGGCCACCAGGACGGCGTCAGTCATCACCGGGGAGTTCGGGGGATCGCCCAGGATCGAGTTCGACCAGCAGATCCGGCCTTACTTCGATCAGCTTTACTCGGCCGCTCTGCGGATGACGCGGAATCCGGCCGATGCCGAGGACCTCGTGCAGGAGACGCTTACTAAGGCATTCACCGCTTATCACCAGTTCACGCCCGGCACGAACTTGCGCGCCTGGTTGCACCGGATTTTGGCGAACACGTTCATCAACACGTACCGGAAGACCAAGCGGGAGCCGGCGATCAGCCCGGGTGCGGACCCGCATCAGGACTGGCAACTCGGCCGCGACCCGCTCTCCGGTCCGGCCCGATCCGCCGAAGCGGAGGCGCTCGACAAGATCACGGACTCGGCCGTGTTGTCCGCGCTGCGCGAACTTCCCGATGATTTCAAGACGACAATTTGGCTCGCCGATGTTGAGGGATATCCCTATCGCGAAGTTGCGGCCATGATGGGCACTCCGATCGGCACCGTCATGTCCCGCTTGCATCGAGGCCGAGGCAAACTCCGCCAGCAACTGACCGCCCGTGCCCCTCGCGCTCACGCTGGGGCGCGCTAGCCTGTTAATTGCACGCACGTTGCCATAACGTGCCCGAACTTCGAGGCCAGGGTCCGGCCAATACCCCCCCAGTGGCCCAAGCCGGCGCCAGCCCCCGTGGCGCCATGAGGGCCATCCCCTGACCGGACCCGAGTCCGGCGGACACCCCCCGCCGCCGGGCGGCTGGCTGGCCGGCCTCTGCCGGCCAGCCAGCGCAAACCCAAGTGGCCCCGTCGCGTCCCGGGATGCGGCGGGGCCGCTGACGTCCCCTGCGGGTACGGGCGTCAGAAGAGGACCAGGCTGATCCTCAGCAGGATGTTGCTGTCCCAGAGAGCCTCGCCCCTGATCGTGACCCGTCCAGGGGTCGGGACAACGTTGTAGATCTTCGTATCGGCCAGGCCGAGGATCGGGTTGCCCCCGCCATCGGTCTCCGTGATCGAGGCGAAGACCTTCGTCTGCGGGCCAATGCCTCCGGCGATGTCCGGGGTGGGCACGAAAGAGACCGCGAAGCGGCCGTGCGTGGCGAACGACACCGTCCCCGTAATGCTGGCGTCGTGCGTCTGTTCGACATCGAGCGTCGCCTCGATGACTTCTCCGCTGTACAACGGAGAAGGATCTGCTGTCGTGCTGTCGGTAGTTGTCATTCGGTGTCGCCTCCTACTTTGGCGTGAGTTGTTTCTGGCGCAGATCGCCGGGGTATCGGCGGTTTCTGGCCAGATGCGGTCAGCCTGAGCGGGAGTTCGGTGACAGAGCTCGGTGACAGAGCCGCCTTCCGTTCCCCCGTGAAGGCCGATCTGACAGCTAAGGGGCGCCCCGGCCCGGCCAGATACATGTCTTCTCAAATAGATGGGCAGAACGGCCGGGCCACTCTTCCCGGGTTAGGGATCACTCTTCCCGGGTTGCGCGCTCTTTTACCGAGTTAGGGCAGAAATTTGCCCGCTTTAGGCCGATCTGGAAGGGCGTAACCCGGTAAAAGACGTCCGGACCCGGTAAAAGACGTCCCTAACCCGGGAAGAGTCGGCCGGGCGGGAGGCTGAAGGGGGTGTGGTTAGGCGCTAGCGGGCGTAGAGGGTCAGGGTTACTGACTGGACTTGCCAGCGGTGGACTAGGTGCAGGCCGCTCGCGGCCAGGGTCTTGCCCAGCTCGCCAGTTGATGGAGCGGGCGGGACCCATTGCACGGTCCAGACGCGGGACACGGTACGCAGGCGGGCGGTGACCACGCCGGGGCTGGCGGGCAGGCCACGCAGGGTCGCGGAGGCGATTGGCGAGGAGCCCTGGCCGATGTCGCGCAGCTTGGCGAACGGGGCTGGGTAGGCCATGCCGACCAGAGCCGTGTCCCAGGGCAGGTACCAGATCGCGTCTCCCTGCCGTTCGTTGGCCGCGACTACGGCGGTGACCGCGCGCAGGTTGTCGGCGCGGGCGGAGGGCTGGCGGATCGCGCGCTGCGGGCTGACCAGGGCGGCCAGGATCACGATCGCGAGCACGGCGGACGGGATCACAGCGAGCAGGCGTTCGCGTCCGGGCACCAGGCCGCGCTGGACCGCGGCCCCTCTGGTCAGCTCGGCCAGCCAGATCAGGCCGGCGGCGGCCAGGATCGACAGGGCCGGAAGGCAGAACATCACATACCGCTCGACGTACAGCGGATCGGCGAGCGAGACCGCCAGCAGCAGGACCGGCGGAACGACCAGCCACGGCAGCGTGACCACGGCCAACGTCAGCCCGGCTCCGCGACGGACGCCTGGTCCGGCCGCGCAGCCGAGCAGCGCGAGCAGGCCGACGACCGGGATCAGCGCGGTGATCCCGGCGAAGTCGCGGACGAGCGTCGCGACCGTGGACAGGTCTGGCCGCCTCACCCAGTTCAGCTGCGCGGACTGCTGCACGCTGAACACCGCGACCGGCGCGAGCACCACGGCGGCGGCCCCGCAGACGACCAGCCACCGCGCCAGCACACCAGCCGCGAGAGATCTTCCAGCCGACGGAACGCGATCAGACTCCACCGCCGGACCAGCATCCGCACTCGCCCCAACTCGACCGTCGGCGTCCTCAGCCGGGGCTGATGCGACCGCCGGGGCTGACGTGGACGGTGATGCTGAAGCGGTCGCTGGGGCAGATGGCGCGGCAGGGGCTTGCGGGGTCACTGGTGCGCGTTTGACCGACCTCGGCCTGGCGGCGAGCAGGGTTAGGCCGTGGGCCACGACGAGCAGGAGGGCGAAGAGGTTGAACAGACCGGTCAGGACAACGGCGACCGCGTATCCGGCCCACCACGGCCAGCGGCGGTCCTCGACCGCCCGCACCAGCAAGTACGTCGCGGCGACCGCGAACAGCGTGGTCAGCGCGTAGGGCCTGGCCTCTTGGGCGTACCTCGTCGTCAGCGGGACCACGGCCAGCAGCAGGCCGGCCAGCAACCCGATCGCGCCCGGCGCAGGCAGCCCGGTCTTGCGAGCCAGCCGCCGGCCGAGTTCGGCGGTCAGCCCGGCGGCGAGAGCCATCGCGATCAGGGACGGCAGCCGCAGCGCGGTCTCCGAGGTGCCGCCGACCGCGATCACGGCGTGGATGAGCAGGTAGTACAGCCCGTGCACGGCGTCCTGGTGCGAGGTCAGGTCCCAGATCGCTCCCGCCGGCCGGTTCGAGCCTGAGATGGTGGCGGCCTCATCGCGCCAGAGCGAGGGCCCGGCGATCCGGTATCCGCCGAGCAAGAGTTCGCCGGCGATCGGGATGGCCACGACGAGCCAGGCGGGCAGCCGACGCGAACTGAACCGCTGGCCGCGCCCGCTCCCGGGCCCGGCCACCTGCTGGCTGGTCTGGACTGCCACGGTGGCAGCTTAGCCGCCGGAGGTTCGCCTCAATCCCCGAAGATGCGGTCACAGGCCCTCGATGCCGCCTTGCCGTCATCGAGCGGACAGAACCTGGCCGTGAACGCGTCGTAGGCCGGCTTGGACTCGGCTACGACCGGCTCAAGGTCAGCCAGCGCCGCGATCACCTCTTCCGAGGTGGACAGCAGCGGGCCCGGAGCGGACTCCTCGAAGTCGAAGTAGAAGCCGCGCAGCTTGTCGCGGTATTCGGCCAGGTCATAGGTGAAGAACAGCATCGGCCGCCCGGTCGGCGCGAAGTCGAAGCTCACCGACGAATAGTCGGTGATCAGCACATCGGTGATCCGCAGCAGGTCGTTGATGTCCGGATAGGCGGTCACGTCGAAGACGAACCCAGGCTCAGCCGTGTCAGCCCCTCCGGCCTCGGCCAGCTTCCAGCCCGCCATCAGGTGATGGCCCCTGATCAGCAGGACGTAGTCCTGGGCGAGCCGCTCAGAAGCCGCCGCGAGGTCGAGCCGCAGGTCGAGCCCGTACCGGCTGGTGCCGTCGTGCTGGTTGTCGCGCCAGGTCGGTACGTACATCGCGACTCGTTTGCCAGCGGGCAGGCCGAGCCGAGCCCGGATCAGCGATTCCCGCTCGGCATCACGCGTCAGCAGCACATCGTTGCGCGGATACCCGGTCTCGGCGATCTCGCCGCTGTACTTGAAGGCCTGGCGCCAGATCGGGGTGCTGAACGGGTTCGGCGAGATCAGCAGATCCCACTGCGCTACGTCACCGTCCATGAAGTCGAAGTAGCGCCTGCCGCTGACGAAGCTGGGCGAGGCGATGTCGTACCCGAGCCGCTTGAGCGGCGTGCCGTGCCAGGTTTGCACGTACTTCTGGCCCGCCCGGCGGCTGAACGGCAGCGCCACGTGATCATTCGCGATCAGGTAGGCCGACCGGCCGAGGGCGGCGAGATAGCCGGCCGAGCCGATCAGCACCGCGCGCGCTCCCGGCGGCACCTTGACCGACCAGTCGTCGACGGCCCAGATCTGCTCCCGTGAGTCACCCCGACGACGCAGTTCAGCGGCGATCGCGAGCGGGTTGTCGTTGCACGACTTGCCGTCGAAGCTGAGGAACAAGATCGCCGGGCGGACCGGGAGCCGACGCTGCAGCGGGTAGTACAGGTCCCTGAGCAGCCTCCGGCGAATCCGGCCGCGTTCGGCTACGCCCAAGGCCGGACCGACCTCAAGCACGAGTCCGCTGCCCTCTAGGCCCGGGCCGGCGCAATATTTCTTCCTGCCAAAGGTCTTAGTGCGACGATCGACCGAGGCGGGGAGTACCTCCAGGCCAGGCAGACCGACCGCCCAGCGGCCGTCGCGGAGCGGCAGCGGGTCACCGAACGTGTCGATGGCGGCGACGGGCACCTCGGCCGAGAACTCGACGTTGCCGTCCGGGCGAGCGGCGGTGGATGCGGTGATCGGGAAGCTGTGGCGTTCCCAGCCGTCGAGGTGGCGCAGCTCGACAGGGCCTGACCAGTCCGCAGGAACGGTTCCTTTTAGCAGAAAGCTACCGTCCGGGCTCCAGGCCCCGGTGACGCAGGCATGCGGTTCGGCCGGGGTGGTCGGCGATCCGCGCCGCACCCTGACCTGCAGCCGACGGCCGGCCCAGTGCGCACCGAAGCTAACCCCGGGCCCGACCTGCACCGGCTCCGGATTCTCGGCGCCTGGACCGGGCGAGTGCAGCCGGGCCGGGCGCCACACCGATCGGCCCCTGACCAGCACGAAGCAATCCCAGTCGCCGGTCAGCCAGCGCCCGCCGGGGCCGAACCAGCCGAACCAGCGCGGGCTGATCTCGCACCGGAAGCCGGCCCAGTCGTAGGAATACCGGTCCTGCCCCGACGCTGCGGTTACCTCAGGATCGCGGACCGACCGGGCGGGCAGCACGATCGGCGGCTTGCGGCGGTCACGCGGGACCAGAACGACGAGCTTGGTCGTGTTCCGGCGCCGGACGATGTCCATCGACGGAACGTAGGCGCTGCCCTCGATCACCAGCGTCCGGCCGCGCCAGGACAGCCTGGTGACCTGGACCTGGGGATCGAGCTCACGGAACTGGGGCTTGAATACCCAGCCGGGGGCGGGCGAGGCGGGCGAGGCGGGCGAGGCACCGGCCGAGGGGCGGCGCAGCGGCAGATCCGCGCGCAGCCGCCCGAACGAGCGCACGATCGGCGGGGTCCGGCCCGGGTTCGCCGCTAGCCACCGGGAGTAGGCGACCAGGTCGTCCTGGCGGCCGGCCGTGATCAGGTAATAGGCCAGCTTGCGGGTGGCCGGCATCGCGGTGACCACGCGGTGATCGACCTGGCGCAGGTAGCCGCCGGCCAGCTCGGTGAACTCGCGCTGGTAGTCATCGCCGGTGCCGGACAAGTCGCGCACGTACAGCCAGAGGTCGTTGACGAGCGCCTTGTGCTGGTGCGCCCGCAGCAAGTCCGGGGTCGACTTCTCGCGCAAGAAGTCATCGATCATGGTCAGCGCGGTGATCCGGTCGCGGAAGTTGCCGATCCGCATCCGGGATTGGGTGATCGATGGCGCGCCCTTGTCGCGGTCACGCCAGTAATAGACGGGCTCGGTGACCACGTCGACGGCGCGGGCCAGAACGTGGGCCTTGGTCATCGCGACCAGGTCCTCCCACAGCATGCCCTCGGGGAAGCGCAGGCCTCGGGGGGTTCCGGGGGCTCGCTCCCCCGGGCCAGCACAGGCGGCGTCCCAGAACGAGCGGCGGAACAGCTTGTTGAACACCGAGATGTCGTAGAGCAACTCGGTTGCCTTGCTGATGTGCGTGCCTATCCGCCTGGCCTTGATCGCCTGGTCGTGCAGGCCGGACGGGCCGAGCTCGTCCCCGGTCAGCCGCAGGACCGCGCCGCAGGCGAAGTCGGAACCGCTGGCCTCGAGCACCGCTAGCTGCCGCTCGTAGGCGTCGGGCGGGATCAGGTCATCGGCGTCGACGAACGCGAGGAATTCGCCGGTGGCGGCGGCCACGCCGTGGTTGCGCGCTGAGCCGGGGCCGCCGTTGGGAACGCGCACCAGCGTGAACCTCGGATCGTCGGCCGCCTGCTTCGCGGCCACCTCGGTGCTGCCGTCGGTCGACCCGTCGTCGACCATGACTACGCGGAGATCGATGAACGTCTGGGCGGCGATCGAATCCAGGCAGTCGCCGAGGAGGTCAACGTTGTTGTAGAAGGGCACGACCACGCTGATTCGCGGTGTTGGCCCGGGTGGTGGGTGGGGGGCAAAGCGGGTGGCCCCCGGATCCCCTCGCGAGACGGCCATCGGCTCCTCCCGCGCTCAGGGTCAGCGGCTACTCGCCCTTCCAGACCGGCGGTCGCTTCTCCGCGAACGCCATCGCGCCCTCCATCGCGTCTTTCGACCCGAAGATCGGGCTGATGACCGCGCCTTGCTTGGCGAACGCCTCGTCCGCGGACCAGTCGCCCGACTCGACGATCACGCGCTTGGACGCCGCGAGCGCCAGCGGAGCGCCGAGGGCTACCCGGGCCGCGAATTCCTTCGCCGCCGGCAGCGCCTCGCCCGCCGGGACCAGCTTGCTGACCAGGCCAGCAGCCGCGAGCCTAGCAGCACTGAAGTGCTCGCCGGTCAAAGCGATCTCCATTGCCAGGTGATAAGGCACCCGGCTCGGCAGCCGCAGCAGCCCGCCGGCGCCGGCCACCAGGCCGCGCCGGACCTCAGGCAGCCCGAACTTGGCCTCTTCGCTGGCCACGATCAGGTCGCACGCGAGCACGAGCTCAAATCCGCCTGCGAGGGCATAGCCCTCGACGGCCGCGATCACGGGCTTGGCCGGCGGACGCTCCACGATGCCGCCGAAGCCACGCCCTTCCGCTATCGGCGCGTCTCCAGAAAGAAAACCTTTAAGGTCCATTCCGGAAGAAAAATTTGCGCCGGCTCCGGTCAAGATGAGGACGCTGATGTCGCTGCGGCTATCGAAATCCTCGACGGCGGCCGCGATGCCGCGAGCGACGGCGCCGTTCACCGCGTTCCGCGCCTCGGGACGGTTGATCGTGATGACGGCGACGCCATCGGCTACGTCCGTAAGAACCGCTTCAGACATGGGGTGCCCTCCCAGACGCCTGTGCTCTTTTCCTGGGCTGCTCTGCTTCGGCCGGAGCCGCTGCTTTGGCTCGAGCCGCTGCATCGGCTCGAGCCGCTACTTCGGCTCGAGCCGCTACTTCGGCTGGAACCGGATTCCGCCGTCGAACCTGATGGTCTCGGCGTTCATGTAGTCGTTGTCGATCAGCGACCTGACCAGCTGAGCGAACTCGGCGGCCGTGCCCATCCGCTTGGGGAACACGATCGGCGCGATCAGCCTGGCCTTGAATTCGTCGCTCTGCGCGCCGGTGCCGTAGATCGGCGTGTCGATGATGCCCGGGCAGATCGTGTTGACCCGGACGCCGATCGCGGCCAGGTCACGAGCGGCCGGGACGGTCATGCCGATGATGCCGCCCTTGGAAGCCGAGTAGGCGATCTGGCCGGTCTGGCCTTCGATGCCGGCGATCGAGGCGGTGTTGATCACGACGCCGCGCTGGCCGTCGGCGTCGGCCGGCTCGGTCCTGGCGATCGCGGCGGCGCCGAGGCGCATCAGGTTGAACGTGCCGATCAGGTTGACGTCGATGACCTTGCGGTAGCTGGACAGGTCATGCGGCGCACCCTTGCGGTCGACTGTGCGCGAGGCCCAGCCGATGCCGGCGCAGTTCACGACCACGCGCAGCGGCGCGTCGAACGCCTCGGCCAGCCCCACGGCCTCGGCGACCGAGGCTTCGTCGGAGACATCGGTCTTGTGGAAGGTGCCGGCGACCTCTTCGGCGATCGCCTTGCCCCGCTCCTCGTTCAGGTCAGCGACCACGACTTTGCAGCCGTGCGCGGCCAGATCACGTACCGTCGCCTCGCCGAGACCGCTGGCCCCGCCGGAGACGATCGCAGCAACACCGTTCAGGTTCATGGCCGGAGCATACTGTGCCCGTACTCGCGAGTAACTAGAGGGCCGTTGTCTTTCTGTTCTTCTTTTGCGCGCCTGGGCCCAGAAGACTGTCAGAGGGTGGGCCTACCATCGAAACCAGACAGATGAGTTTGCCTCGGGAATAACCCCGATCGATGATCGTGCTGCTGATCGAGCAGGCGTGTGTGCTGGCGACCTCTGCTGGCACGAGCAGGAGAGGTTGAGGTCTTGATTAAGTATCGCGGCAACCCGTGGGCCGTGCTGATCGTCGTTTCGCTCGGGTTCTTCATGACCCTGCTCGACCTGACGATTGTGAACATCGCGATCCCGAACATGATCGATAAGCTGCACGCGTCCCTCGACGGTGTCCTGTGGGTAATCAACGCCTACTCCCTCGTGCTCGCCGTCCTGCTCATCACCTGCGGTCGCCTCGGCGACCTGCGCGGTCAGCGGAACCTGTTCATCATCGGCGTGGCCCTGTTCACGCTCGCCTCGGCGGCCTGCGGTTTCTCGCCGACGGTCGGCTGGCTGATCGCGTTCCGAGCGGTGCAGGGAGCGGGCGCGGCGGTCCTGATGCCGCAGACCCTGGCCCTGCTGACCATGGTCTTCCCGGCGGAGCGGCGCGGGGCCGCGTTCGGGATCTGGGGCGCGGTCGCCGGCGTGGCGACCATCGCCGGCCCGACGCTCGGCGGCCTGCTGGTCACCGCCTTCGACTGGCGGTACATCTTCTTCATCAACCTGCCGATCGGCGTCGCCGTCATCCTGCTCGGCATCTTCCTGATCCCGGATATCAGGACCGGTACTCGGCACAAGATGGACATTCCCGGCGTGGTGCTGGCCAGCCTGGCACTACTGGGGATCTGCTATGGCCTGGTCGAGGGGCAGCGGTACAACTGGGGCAAGATCACCTCGTTTATCTCGATACCGCTGGTGATCGGCGTCGGCATCGCGTTGCTGATCGTGTTCGTGATCGTCCAGGCCAGGACGCAGGACCGGGAGCCACTGGTCCCGTTCGCGCTGTTCAAGGACCGGAACTTCAGCCTGATGAACTGGATGTCGTGCGCGCTGTCGGTCGGGCTGCTCGGCATCTTCCTGCCGATCACCATCTACCTGCAGTCGGCGCTCGGCTTCTCGGCCCTGAAGGCCGGTCTCGCGATGGCGCCGTCGTCCATCATCTCGATGTTCGTCGCGCCCGTGGCCGGCCGCCTGACCGACAAGATCGGCGGCAAGTACATCTTGTTCACCGGGCTGGTCGGGTTCGCCGGCGGCATGGCCTGGCTGGCCGCGATCGCGACGCCGACCTCAAGCTGGCAGGACTTCATCTTGCCGCTGGTCGTGGCCGGATTCGGGCTCGGCTGCACGTTCGCGCCGCTGAGCACTACCGCGATGCGCAACGTCCAGCCGCGACTGGCTGGAGCGGCCTCCGGCATGCTCAACACGACCAGGCAGGTCGGCTCGGTGATCGGGACGGCGGCGGTCGGCGCCCTGCTCGAGAACCGGCTGAGCGCGACGCTGCCTTCGGCGCTCAAGGCCAGGGATGCCGTGCTGCCGCCGCAGGCGCGAGCGACGCTGGTGTCAAACTTCGCCAAGTCGGCCCACAGCGGCGCGGCGGTCGGCACCGGCAGCAGCAACTTCAAGGCGCCGCCCGGCACGCCGCATTCGCTGATCGTCGAGATCGGACGGATCGCGAGTGAGGCGTTCTCATTCGGGTACGTGTCGGCAATGCATCAGACGATGATCATGCCGATCGGGCTTCTCGGCGTGACCGCGCTCAGTGCCCTGTTCATCAAGAACACCAAGTCCGGTGGCGCGGCGGGGCGCACCCCAGCCGCACCGGAGTCGGCATTGGCGGACGCTGCCTCGGAGGCGGAGGCTTCGCAAGCACCAGCGGCATGAGGGCGTCGGCCTGGCCCAACGGCCAGACCACGCCGACCCGGGCCAACGGCCAGACCACGCCGGCCTGGGCCAACGGCCACGCCACGTCGACCCGGGCCAACGGCCACGCCACGTCGGCCCGGGCCAACGGCCAGACCAACTTGACCCGGGCCAACGGCCACGCCACGTTGACCCGGGCCAACGGCCACGCCACGTCGGCCCGGGCCAACGGCCACGCCACGTCGGCCCGGGCCAACGGCCACGCCACGTCGGCCCGGGCCA
>DATNFM010000072.1:0-3365 GCA_035606435.1 Streptosporangiaceae bacterium
GTCGGCGCGATGTTGCGGCCTACGTGGGTGAGGAGCACCCGCCTGGTCGACGCGCCCTTGGCCCGCGCGGTGCGGGCATAGTCCTCCCCTAGCTGCTCGGCCGTGAGTGTCCTGATGAACCGGATGTAGACGGCGGCGAAGCCGATCGCCAGCGTGAGCCAGGGCAGGAACAGGTGGTAGGCCCATTGCAGCGGGTTATCCCCGAAGTCGGCGTAGCCCTGGATCGGGAAGATCGTCGTGCCGACCGGGAGTACCGGCAGGCCAAACAGCTGCCCTTGCGTCGGCTGGTAGCCGAGGAAGTACGCGATCATCGGGGACAGCCAGAACACCGGGATCGACATGCCGATGATCGCGGCGGCGCGCCCGACCACGTCGCCGACGCTGCGCGGACGCAGTCCCCCGTAGCCGCCGATCGGGGCGGCGATCAGCAGCCAGATCACGGCCGCGCCCAGGACGAGGGAGGCGGTTGCCCGCGTGGCGGGCCAGATGATCGCCGAGACCGGCCGCTCCTGGACGTAGGAGAACCCGAGGTTGCCGTGGATCAGGTGGTTCATGAAGATCAGGTACTGCTGCCAGTAGGGCTTGTCGAGTCCGAGGAGCCTGGTCACCAGCTCGATCTGGGCGTGCGAGGCGTTCTTGCCCGCGATCCGCTGGGCTGGTGTCGCGCCGGTGAACTTGGCGATCACGTAGAACAGCAGCCAGGCGAACAGCGTCACGATCAGGATCTGGACCACGGCACCGAGCAGCCTTCTGGCCAGTACCCGCCTCATCTCGTGCCCGCCTTCGGGTCGAGCGCGTCCCTGATGCCGTCGCCGAGCAAGTTGAACGCCAGCATGGTCAGGACAAGGGCGAGGCCCGGCGCGAGGGCGAGGGTCAAATCGGTCTGGTACATGCCCGAGGTCACCGCGTCGGACAGCATCTGGCCCCAGCTGGACGTCGGCGGCGGGACGCCGACGCCGAGGTAGGACAGGCCGGCTTCGAAGATGATGTTGTTCGCGATGATCGAGGTGCCGTAGACCAGCAGCGGCCCCCACACCTGGGGCAGCAGGTGCACGAGCAGGATGCGCCTTGGCTTGGCGCCCACGGTGCGCGCCGCCGCCACGAACGTCATCCGCTTGGTCGCGATCGTCGCGCCGCGCACGATCCTGGCCGGGTAATACCAGGTGAACAGGGCGATGATGATGACGACGTTGAGCAGTCCTGGGCCGATCACGACTGCTATCCCGACGGCGAGCAGCAGGTTGGGGAAGGCCATCGCGGTCTCGGTGAGACGGTTGACGACGGCGTCGACCCAGCCGCCCAGGTAACCGGCCAGCAGGCCAAGCGAGATGCCGATGACCAGGGCCAGGGCGGTGGCGCTCGTGGCGACGAGCAGGGAAATTCTTGCTCCGTAGAGGACGCGGACCAGGGTGTCGCGGCCGAGGGAGTCGGCGCCCAGGACGAAGAGGCTGCCGTGCGGGTCGGGTTTCAGGCCGCCCGCCAGGTAGACGTGCTGCATGATGCCGATCGGCTCGGAGTTGGCGGCGAGGGCATTGGCGAACTGCTGGTTCGGGCCGTGGCCGGTGAGCCAGGCGGCGAGCGGGCCGCCGATGATCGCGGCGAGAATGAGGAGCACCAGCAGGATGAACGCCGCGATCGACACCGGGTCGCGGCGCAGGCGGCGCAGGGCGGTGGCGCGAAGGCCGGACGGCTTGCCCGCCCCGCCGAAGGCGTCAGGCGCACCGCCCAGGGCCTGCATGTCGGAGGTCACGTGGCGCCCCCCGCTGCCGGCTGGATCGTCGACTCGCGGATGACCAGTTCGCCGTCGAGGACGGTGACCTCGGCGGCGTCCTTCTCCAGGACCGCGTCGACGGCGAGGGCGCCGAGCCGCTGCTTGGGCTGGGCGACGGTGGTCAGGCCCGGGTTGGTGTAGGCGGCGAACTGGATGTCGTCGATGCCGACCACGGACAGGTCCTCCGGCACCCGCCAGCCCGCCCGGTGGGCGGCGTGCAGGGCGGCGACGGCGGACATGTCGTCGTAGGCGACCATCGCGACCGGCGGCCTGGCCGCCTTGCTGAGGAACTCGGCTACCGCTGCCTCCCGGGCTTGCATGACCGGCTCGGCGGCGGTGAGTACCGGCTGCGGCCAGAGTCCGGCTGCGGTGAGCGCCTGCCGGTAGCCGAGCAGGCGGAGCAGGCTGGACCTCACGTTCGGGCCGCGCAGGTGAACGAAGCTCTGGTGGCCTAGCTCGATGAGGTAGGTGGTGGCGAGGCGGCCGGCACCGAGGTCGTCGAACGCGATGTGCTTGATCATGGGTTCGGCGGCTCGGGGGGTTCCGGGAGGCGGAATGGCTCTCCCGGTCGCGACGCGGTCGATTCGCTTGGCCGGTACCGCCTCATCGCTGTTGATGACCGCGACGTGCAGGCCCTCGGCGACGGCCTGGCGCGGCACGCTGGCCGAAGGGGAGACCGTGATCAGCTCGGTGACCTGCTCGGACAGGAAGACTTCGAGCGCCTGGGATTCCAGGTCGGTCCGGCCCTCGGTGGCGAAGAACAGCGGCTGGTAGCCGAGCTCGCGGGCCCGGCTCTGGATCCCGAGCACCACGGCGCCGATGTAGCCGTCGCCCACGCTCTGCATGACGACGCCGATCAGCGAGGTGGACTTGGTTCGCAGTCGCCGGGCCGCCGCCGATGGCCGGTACTGCACTCGCTGCGCGACCTCGGCCACGGCCTGCCGGGTCGCGAGGCTGATCGCGGGGTCATCCTTCAGCGCGCGGCTGACAGTGGCGGTCGAAACGCCCAGCTGAGCCGCGACATCTTTCATGGTGACCCGTCCGCCCACCCCGCCCCACCCCTGGTTAATCGATTGCGAAGTTAAACGATTACATCACCCCAAACAACGAGTCAAGCCCCAATTTACGCAGTCAATCAAGCATTAGGACATACGACGCGTATGTCAGTACCCCGGGCAAGCTTGCGACGCTGCTTGCCTCATCGGGCCTCCTGCGGTCGGCTCAGCCTGTCCAGCAAGCTGACGCAGGCGTGGATGGCGCGGATGTGCGGGACGTCGATGTCCAGGCGGGCGGCGAGCTCGGCGACCGCGCCGGTCATGCAGCCGACTTCGAGCCGCTTGCCCGCTTCCAGGTCTTGCAGCATCGAGGTCTTGTGCTCGCCCACCGCCAGGCCGGCCTCCAGGCGCCGGTCGAGCGACACGGGGAACCTCACCCCGAACCGGTCGGCGACCGCAGCGCATTCTTCGAAGATCGACCGCAGCAGGTCGACCATCGCCGGCTCGGTTCCGAGCTGGCCGAGCGTCGCCCTGGTCAGCGCCGTCACCGGGTTGAACGCCACGTTGCCGGTCAGCTTCAGCCAGATCTGATCGGCCAG
>DATNFM010000073.1:0-17449 GCA_035606435.1 Streptosporangiaceae bacterium
GCCAGAACCTTCCCGCACCGATCAGTCGGTGATCAGGAACTTCTGCATCATCGCGCACATTGACCACGGCAAGTCGACGCTTGCCGATCGGATGCTGCAACTCACCGGCGTCGTCGGGGACCGGCAGATGCGAGCGCAGTATCTGGACCGGATGGACATCGAGCGTGAGCGCGGCATCACGATCAAGAGCCAGGCGGTCCGGCTGCCGTGGCGCGGTTCCGACGGCCAGAACTACGTGCTGAACCTGATCGACACCCCTGGGCACGTCGACTTCTCCTACGAAGTGTCCAGGTCGCTGGCCGCCTGCGAAGGCGCGATCCTGCTGGTCGACGCCGCGCAGGGGATCGAAGCCCAGACGCTGGCCAACCTGTACCTCGCGCTCGACGCGGACCTGCACCTGATCCCGGTGCTCAACAAGATCGACCTGCCCGCGGCCCAGCCGGAGAAGTACGCCGAGGAACTCGCCAAGATCATCGGTTGCGAGCCGGAGACCGTGCTCCGGGTGTCGGCCAAGACTGGCGAGGGGGTCGAGGACCTGCTGCACGCCGTCGTCGCCCAGGTGCCGCCACCAGCCGGAAACCTGGACGCGCCCGCCCGGGCACTGATCTTCGACTCGGTGTACGACACCTACCGGGGCGTGGTCACCTACGTGCGGATGATGGACGGCCGGCTGTCCCGCCGCGAGCGGACGCTGATGCTGTCGACCAAGGCCATCCACGAGACCCTCGAGGTTGGCGTCATCTCCCCGGAGCCGGTGCCCTCGGACGGACTCGCGGCGGGCGAGGTCGGCTATCTCATCACCGGCGTCAAGGACGTACGGCAGGCTCGGGTCGGTGACACGCTGACCAGCGCCACCCGCCCGGCGAGCGAGGCGCTGGCGGGTTACGCCTATCCCAAGCCGATGGTGTTCTCCGGCCTGTACCCGGTCGACGGCGATGAGTACCCGGATCTGCGCGACGCCCTGGACAAGCTGCGGCTGAACGATGCCTCGCTGGTCTACGAGCCGGAAACATCGACCGCGCTCGGCTTCGGCTTCCGCTGCGGGTTCCTCGGGCTGCTGCACATGGAGATCATCAGGGAGCGCCTGGAGCGGGAGTTCGACCTGTCGCTGATCTCCACCGCGCCGAACGTCGTCTACCGCGTCGTCATGGACTCCGGGGCCGAGGTCGTCGTCACGAACCCGAGCGAGTTCCCGAGCGGGCCGGGCGGCGTTCCGACCAAGGACGGCGTGATCGCGGCCGGCAAGATCGCGAACGTCTTCGAGCCGGTCGTGCGAGCTACCGTGCTCGCCCCGTCGGACTACATCGGCGCGATCATGGAGCTGTGCCAGGGCCGGCGCGGTGTCCTGATCGGCATGGAGTACCTGTCGGAGGACCGGGTCGAGATCCGGTACACGATGCCGCTCGGCGAGATCATCTTCGACTTCTTCGACCAGCTCAAGTCCAAGACCCGCGGCTACGCATCGCTGGACTACGAGCCCGCCGGCGAGATGGAGGCCGACCTGGTCAAGGTCGACATCCTGCTGCAAGGTCAGCCGGTCGACGCGTTCAGCCAGATCGTGCACACCGACAAATCCCGCGAATACGGCTTGTCGATAACCGCTCGCCTGAAGGAACTCATCCCCAGGCAGCAATTCGAGGTGCCAATCCAGGCCGCCATCGGCGCGCGCATCATTGCCAGGGAAAATATCAGGGCATTGCGCAAGGACGTGCTGGCAAAGTGCTACGGCGGCGACATCACCCGTAAGAGAAAACTGCTTGAGAAGCAGAAAGAAGGCAAGAAGCGGATGAAGACGATAGGCCGGGTCGAAGTGCCGCAAGAGGCCTTCGTCGCCGCCCTGTCGGCCGATCAGACGCCCGACAAGAGCCGCTGAGCTACTCAAGTTACCCTATATAACGACATTCTATTCAGAAAGCATTTCGGTGGTTTTTGGCCGACTTGCCTGATGCTGGTCAAGCCCCAAAGTGAGTCGGTGGCGATGGTGCGGGGCTGTGGGGTCCGGCGACTTCCCATCCGTAGCGACGACTTACCTGCGGTTAGTCTTGTTACGAATGCTATATACCAGGCAAAACGCCGCCCTAATGAATGGGAAGTCGTCGCAACGAGTGGTATGTCGTCGCAATGGATGGCATGTCATCGCAACGGATGGTAAGTGAGCCCGCGGTTCAGCCGCTGTCGCCGCAGTCGGTGGTGCAGGTCTCGAAATGGGCACCGTGGCGGAGCCCGAGATACAAGGCGATGCCGATTCCGATGAAAGTGATCGCGATCCGGATGATCCGGCCGGCCGTGAGACCCCTGCGCCGGCTTGCCCGGCCGACGTAGGTACCGAGGAAGCCGGAGTTCACCAGGCTGCCCAGGCCCTGCATCTTGGCGTTGTTGATCATGTTGCCGATGATGTAACCAGGCTGGTTCGGGTCCTGATAGCCGTACTGGTTGCCGAAGCCCTGGTTGCCGAACCCTTGATTACCGAACCCCTGGTTGCCGAAGTCGGGCCCTGAGCCAAAGTTGGGTCCAGGGCCAAAGTTGGGCCCGGTGCCGAAGCTCTGGCCGGCGCCGAACTGCTGCTGGGTGCCGAAGCCCTGGCCCGCGCCGAACTGGTTCTGGGCACCGAATCCCTGGCCGGCGCCGGACCCCTGCTGGGCGCCGGACCCCTGCTGGGCACCGGACCCCTGCTGGGCACCGGACCCCTGCTGGGCGCCGAAGCCCTGCTGGGCGCCGAAGGCCTGCTGGGCGCCGGACCCCTGCTGGCTGGCGGCCTGGTTCAGCGCGTTCTGTACCGGTGAGCCGGTATCGGGCTGCTGGCCGATCGGAGTTCCCGGGCCGGGCTGGCCGGCCTGGCCGAAGCCGGCGCCGGACTGGAAGCCCAGCCCGCCCTGGTTGCCGAGCCCCGAGCCCTGGGCCGGGCCGCCGAACCCGCTGGCGGCCTGCTGGAACCCCGGCCGCGCCTGGCTGGCCGGACCGCCGCCGGTCAGGTCCGAGGTCAGCGAACCGAGTTGACCGTAAGTCTGCGCCGAATACAGCGCCGAATGCCGACGGTTGAACTCGTCCTGGCCGATCCGGCCCTCGGACAGCGCGGACTGCAGCATGGATCTGACCCGGTCGCGATCGGCGTCCGATGCCGGAATACCGCCGAAATCATAATTAGTCATGACCCTAACTCCGCCCGTCCCGTGCTGCCGGTTAGCCGAGATCAGCCTATTTGACGCGGAAGCATCCGGCAGTGGCCCGGAGGCAGGCCCGCCAGGGTAGAGACTAGGTAGAGACTACGGCGAGACTACTGGTTGGGGAACTGCCCCGGGTTGACGTGGAAGCTGGGGTCATGCGAGACCGCGACCGCCGCGGCGATGATGAAGCCCGTGACGACGATGCCGGCCACGAGCCCGATGTAGCCGAGGATCAGGCCAGCCAGCGCCATGCCGTCGCCCTGCTCGCCGCGCTGCTTGATCTGCCGGCGCGCGATGTGGCCCATGATGATCGCGGGGATGCCGGTCAGCAGCCAGAAGAAGACCTGGCTGATGCCGCAGACCAGCGAGGCAACGGCCAGGGCATTGGTCGGGGCGTAGCCAGCTACCGGGTAGCCGCCACCGTAGCCGCCGCCGCCGTAGGCCCCTACCTGCGCGGCCGGGGCGTAGGACTGGTTCTGGTTATAGGACGGGTTCGGGTAGGCACCCGGCGCCGGGCCGGTCGGCTGGCCGCCGGGAAGGTCCGCGGTCAGAGCGGAAAGCTGATCAAAGGTCTGGGCATTCATCAGCGCATTCGTGCGGGCGTCGAAATCGCTCCACGACAGCCTGCCCTGAGCGTGCGCGTCGGCGAGCACGGTCCTGACGCGCTCCCGGTCTTGGTCAGTGGCCCGGACATAACCGTAGCCGTAACCCCCAGCTGTCATTTCTGTCCCGTTTCGCAGTCTCGTGCTCAGCCGTCGCTCAGTACCTGGCACCTGCCCTGGCTTCGCGCCCCAGTTAGTAAGAGTCAGCCTAACCGCATTACTCACGATGCGGAGACCGTCAGCCGACGCTCATTCCGGGATACCGGCGACAATCGCGTAACGGTTCGATCTAGGGGGCCGGTCCGCTCAGCCGCCGCCGGTCCGCTCAGCTGCCGACGGCGATACCGATCACGATGAGCAAGAACGGAATCAAGAAGCCGATATAGCCGAGCACCATGCCGGCGACCGCCAGTCCATCGCCCTGCTCGCCGGTACGGCGGATCTGGGAGCGAGCGACGTGGCCGCAGACGATCGCCACCAGCGCGCCCAAGATCGGGAGCAGGATCTGGCCAATTCCGAACCCCAGGGACACGCCCGCCAGGCCATTGGTGCGCGAGGGCACCCCGATCAGCCGCTGCGGGTACTGGGGCTGGTACGGCACCGGGCGGCGCAGGTCGGTGGTGAGCGCGGAGAGCTGGTCGTAGGTCTTGGCCTCGATGAGCGCCGATGACCTCGTGTCGAACTCCTCCCAGGTCAGCCGGCCGTCGGCGTAAGCGGTCTGGAGCACGGCATGCACTTTCTCGCGGTCCGCGTCGGTTGCCCGCATAGGCCCGTAGTAACTGCTAGCTGCCATCAAAGCCCGCCCCGGTCCGCATCGCTCGGTTCGGCGAGAACGCCGTTTCCCAGCGTATCTCCTCGTTCGGCTAGCCTGCGGATATGGCGATCGCTCGAATCATCTCGGTCAACACGGGTCCGATCAGGGACTTTCCCGGTGGTCAGCCGGCCACCAGCGCGATCGACAAGCGCCGGGTGGCCGGGCGGGTCTTCGCGGGGCGGCTTGGCCTGGCCGGTGATCGCCAGGCCGACACCGAGCATCACGGCGGTCTTGAGCAGGCGATCTACGCCTACGCCAGGGAAGATCTGGACTGGTGGACCGAGCAGACCGGCCGGGAGCTGCGGGACGGGGAGTTCGGCGAGAACCTGACTACGTCCGGGCTGGAGATCAGCGGCGCGTCGATCGGCGAGATCTGGCAGATCGGCGACGACGTGGTGGTGCAGATCACGTCGCCGCGCATCCCGTGCGTGACGTTTGCGGCCTGGACCGGGGAGCGGCACTGGGTCAAGCGGTTCGCCGCGGCCGGGAAGCCCGGCGCTTACCTGCGGGTGCTGGCCGAGGGCGAGATCGGGGCGGGTGATCCGATCGAGGTGCTCAGCAGGCCGGACACCAAGGTCACGGTCGCGGAGTCCATGCGGGCGTTCTACGGTGACCCGGATCTGATGACGGTGCTGCTCACCGTCGAGGGTCGCGGTGCGAAGTGGGATGAGATCGGCGAGCACGTGCTCGGCCGGGTCGCCGCTGGCCGCCCCGTGGTTAGTGACAGAGCGTAACGAGAGTCACGGTCTTCGTGCCTGGTCTTCCGCCCGACGGCGAGCCGGTGCCTAGCGATGGACGGCTTGCGCCTGCGCAACTTGATTCAGCGGTCCGCAATGCGTTCGGAATATATGTGCATGTGCCCTTTTGCGCGACTCGCTGTGGCTACTGTGACTTCAACACCTACACCGCCGCTGAACTAGGGGGCGGCGCTTCCAGGGAGAGTTACTCGGCCCTGGCGATCGAGGAGATCAGGTTCGCGCGGCGGGTGCTGGGCGAGGCCGCGCCGCCGGTGAGCACCGTGTTCTTTGGTGGCGGCACGCCGACGTTGCTGCCGCCCGGTGAGCTGGCGTCGATCCTGCGCGCGATCGAGTGCGAGTTCGGGCTGGCGGCGGGAGCCGAGGTGACCACCGAGGCCAATCCGGACAGCGTGGACCAGCGGACGCTGGGCCAGCTTCGGGCCGGCGGGTTCACCCGGATGTCGTTCGGGATGCAGAGCTCGGTCAGCCACGTGCTGAGCGTGCTTGACCGGTCGCATACGCCCGGGCGGGCCCAGCAATGCGTGGCCTGGGCGCGGGCCGAAGGGTTCACCCGCGTGAGCCTGGACCTGATCTACGGGACGCCGGGGGAGAGCACGGCCGACTGGGAGCAGTCGGTGCGCAGCGCGATCGAGGCCGGGCCCGATCACGTCTCCGCGTACGCGCTGATCGTCGAGGACGGGACCAGGCTGGCGGCGCGGATCCGGCGCGGGGAGCTGGCCCCGCCGGACGACGATGAGATGGCCGATCGCTATGTGGCCGCTGATGAGTTGTTCGCGGCGGCCGGGCTCGGCTGGTACGAGGTCTCGAACTGGGCCGTCGGCGACGCCAGCGCTTGCCGGCACAACCTGCTGTACTGGACCGACGGGAACTGGTGGGGGATCGGGCCGGGGGCGCACAGCCATGTGGGCGGGGCCCGGTGGTGGAACGTGCGGCATCCGGCGGCCTACGCCGGACGGATCGCGGCTGGGGTTAGCCCTGGCCAGGCTCGGGAGGTGCTGACCGACGCCGAGCGTCGAACCGAGCGGATCATGCTCACCACGCGGCTGAAGTCGGGGTGTGCTGTGGGCGAACTCGGTCCGGAGGGGCGGCGGGCGGCTTCGGCGGCGGTGGCGGAAGGGCTGGCCGAGGGCGAGGCGTTGCGAGCCGGGCGGGTTGTCCTCACCCAGCGAGGCCGGCTGCTGGCCGACGCCGTGATCAGGGATCTGATCGACTAGCGGGCTTAAGCAGGGTCGCGCAGAGGCAGGCGGGGATCGAGTAGAAGCGGCCCCGGGCGGCGGCTAGCGCGGCGGCGGCCAGGTAGCCGAGCGTCACCAGCCAGGCGAACATTGCGGCGGTGATCGCTACCCGAAAGCCCAGGTAAAAGGAATCCAGAGCGAGTAGCGAGCCGACGATAGCCGAGCAGAGCGCGTAGACGGCGGTCGTGATCGCCGCGTTGGCTGCCTGGGCTAGGTGGGTTCGCAGGAACGTCGCGTTCCTCCGGGCAAGCAGGTAGATCGCTAGCGGCGGCATAAAGCTGAGCAGTCCGGCGCTGAAATAACCGATGACGGCACCCGACCTGGCGAGGAAACCGCCCGAGGCAGGCCGCGAGCCAGCATCCCAAAGCCGTTCACTTTCCGCGGCCAGAACGCTACCCATGGTGAGCAACGTTAGCGGGCCGCGAAACCCGGTAGGTTCCACACGGTGACTTCGCCTGGGCTGTCCAAGTATCGTCTGGCCATAGACTTGGCACTCGGGATCAGCGAGTGCCAGTGCGGTATTCGGACTGCCGTCCGAATACCGCACGGCCGGTGCTTGCTACCCAGGGAGGTGAGCGCGTGCTAGATGACAGGAAGCTGGCGGTCCTTCGGGCCATCGTCGAGGACTTTGTTTCCACCAACGAGCCAGTCGGCTCACGGGCCTTGGTGGACCGGCACAACCTCGACGTGTCCCCGGCCACGATCCGCAACGATATGGCGGTACTCGAAGAACAGGGGTACATCGTCCAGCCGCACACCAGCGCCGGGCGGATTCCCACGGACAAGGGTTACCGCCTGTTCGTCGACCGGCTTTCCGGAATCAAGCCCTTCACCCGAGCCGAGCGGCGCGCGATCGAAACCTTTCTCAACGGTGCGTATGACCTGGACGACGTAGTGATGCGGACGGTGCGGCTGCTAGCCCAGCTGACCAGGCAGGTCGCGGTCGTGCAGTATCCGTCGCTGAGCAAGTCCTCGGTCCGGCACGTCGAGTTGGTGCCGCTGAACGAGAGCCGTCTGCTGCTGGTGCTGATCACCGACACCGGCCGGGTCGAGCAGCGCGTCGTTGACCTGCCCGGCAGCGTTGACGAGGACTCGATCATGCAGCTGCGGGCCGTTCTCAACGCCTGCCTGGACGGACGCAAACTGACCGATGTGGCCTCGATCGTGGCCGAACTTCCCGGACGGGTCGAGCCGAGGGAACGGGCTAACGCGGCGGCGGTGTTCTCTGTCATCCTGGAGACACTTGTCGCACGGCATGAGGAGAAGATCGTGGTCGGCGGTGCGTCGAACCTGACCCCGGCTGACTTCTCCAGAGGCCTGCGAGAGGTTCTTGAGGCACTGGAGGAGCAGGTAGTCCTCATGCGGTTGCTGGGCGAGTTCGACGATCAGTCAGCGGTAACGGTCAAGATCGGTGCGGAAAATGATGTGTCTGGCCTGCGCAGCACGTCGGTGGTAGCGGCCGGCTACGGCTCGGGTGACCGGCCGCTGGCCAAGCTCGGCGTGGTGGGTCCGACCAGAATGGACTATCCAACAGCGATGGGAGCAGTACGCGCGGTGGCACGGTACACGGGCCAGATCCTGGCGGAGTCGTAGGGGTGAGCGTGACAACCGACTACTACGCCGCTCTCGGCGTGCGCAAGGACGCCAATGCCGACGAGATCAAGAAGGCCTACCGGCGGCTGGCCAGAGAGCTGCATCCGGACGTCAATCCTGATCCGGTGACGCAGGAGCGGTTCAAGGAGATCACCCAGGCCTATGAGGTGCTCTCGGACCCCGAGAAGCGGCAGATGTACGACCTCGGTGCGGATCCGTTCGCGCCTGGTGGTGCGGGCGGCTTCGGGACGGCCGCCGGTTTCCCCTTCAGCGACATCATGGACGCGTTCTTCGGGGGCGGCGCCGCGGCGCGCGGCCCGCGCACCAGAGCGCGCCGCGGGCGGAACGCGACGATCAGGGTCGAGCTGGACCTATCCGAGTGCGTGTTCGGCGCCACTCGCGACCTGACCGTGGACACCGCCGTGGTCTGCCCGACCTGTTCAGGCGAGGGCAGCGCGCCCGGCAGCCACCCGACCACGTGCGACGTCTGCAACGGGCGCGGCGAGGTCAGCCAGGTCACCAGGTCGTTCCTCGGTCAGGTGATGACCTCGCGGCCGTGCCCGGGCTGTGGCGGGTTCGGCACCGTGATCCGCCGGCCGTGCCCGGAGTGCGACGGTGACGGCCGGGTCAGGACCCGGCGCACGGTCAAGGTCAGGATTCCGGCCGGAGTCGAGGACGGGACGCACATCCAGCTCGCCGGCGAGGGCGAGGTCGGGCCGGGCGGCGGCCCGCCCGGTGACCTGTTCCTGGAGATCGTGCAGCGACCGCACGCGATCTTCGAGCGGCACGGTGACGACCTGCACTGCACGCTGACGATCCCGATGTCGGCCGCCGCGCTCGGCGCGACGCTGCCGATCCAGACGCTGGACGGTCCGGCCAACATCGACATCCGTCCGGGAACGCAGTCCGGCCAGGCGATCCCGCTGTTCGGCCAGGGTTCGTCGCACCTGCACGGGCCTGGGCGCGGCGACCTGCTGATTCACGTGACCGTGGAGACGCCGACCAAGCTCGAGCCTGAGCAGGAGGAACTGATCAGGCAGCTGGCTCGGCTGCGGAACGAGGAGTCGCCGCCGGGCCGGTTCGTGCCGGGTGAACAGGGTTTTTTCTCTAGGCTGCGAGACGCGTTCAACGGTCGCTGAGAGCGGAGCGACTGGAGATCTCGCAGGCGAACGGGTCGACCGGGCGGCCGGTCGGCCGGCTGGCTAGCTGGCTGGCCCTGGGATTGGAGCATGCGCTGACGCCGCCGGTCTTTGTCTGCGATCGGGCCAGCCTGGGGTCCGACCGGGTAACGCTGGCCGGGCCCGAGGGCAGGCACGCGACGGTCGTGCGCCGGCTCGCGGTCGGCGAGCAGGTCGATCTCACCGACGGAAATGGCTTGATCGCGCACTGCGTGATAGTCGCCACCCGCACGGGTGAGCTGGAGCTTGCCGTCCGGGCCCGGCGATTTGAGCCGGCGCCGCGCCATCGGGTCGTGGTCGTGCAGGCGATCTTGAAAGGCGATCGCGGTGAGCTGGCCGTTGAGCTGATGACCGAGGTCGGCGTCGACGTGATCGTGCCGTGGGCGGCCGAGCGTTGCGTGGCCAGGTGGCGGTCCGACCGGGCCGACAAGGCGCTGACCAGGCTGCGGTCGACGGCGCGGGAGGCGGCCAAGCAGTCGCGGCGAGCGAGGTTCCCCGAGGTGACCAGTCAGGCCGACCTGGCCGAGGTCGCTGCGCGGGTAAGCCGGGCCCAGCTCGCGCTGCTGCTCGATCCGGCGGCGCCGAGCCGACTTGTCGACGTAGAGCTTCCAGCCGGGGCCGATCTGGCCGGGGCCGATCCAGCCGGGGCCGATCCAGCCGACGGCGGCATCGTCCTGATCGTCGGTCCGGAAGGCGGCGTCAGCGAGGCCGAAACTGAGCGCCTGGTGCGGGCCGGCGCCGTCCCGGCCCGGCTCGGCCCCTCAGTCCTGCGGGCCTCCACGGCCGGCGCCATCGCCAGCACGCTGATCCTGACCGCCACCGGCCGTTGGCCCTGACGAGCCGGCCGCCGAAGGCCCCACGGCCCGAGCGAGCCCGGGGGACGGCCCGACCGAGCCCGACCAAGCCCCTTACGGGCAAGGAACTGGCGGAACCGTCGGTTCAGGGGTCTGCGTCGGAACCGGCCCGCCCACCGTCGGCGAGGCGGTCGGCAACGGAGTATCGCCCGGGTCCGGCGGCGGGCTCGCGGTCGGATCGTCCACGATCGTTGCACGGACCGCTTCCGTCCGTGGCCACCGCGACGCGGCACCATTGCCGCTGAGCAGCGTCTTTCCAGTCGCCTCTGGGCTCACGGCGGACACAGGAGCCATGGCCTCATTCCCAGGCGTAGGCTCCGACCCCGGCGTCGGCGCCGAACCAGGTGTCGGCGAACTCGTGCTAGATCCAACCGCCGCCGGCGTCGTCGATCCAGGATCGGTCGGCGTGTCGCTCGGCGTGCTCGTGTCGGTCGACGTCGGGCTGCCGCTCGGCGTCCCGTTGGAGGGCGTACCGGTCGGCGTGGCGCTCGGCGAGGCGGGCGGCGAGCAACTCGGGGTCGTCGTCGGCCCCGGCCCGCCGCCGGACCCGCCGTTCTGGCCGGACGGACCCACCGAACCGCTGCCCGAACTCGTGAAGCCGGGGGTGCCCGGCTTGCTCGGGTGATGGGTCTTGGTCGCCCCAGGCGTCGCGACCGGGCCGCCGGTAGTGCTGCTGGGCGAGATCGCGGCTGGCAGCGCGGCCACCGCCCAGGAGGCTGCGGTCGCCACGAACAGCCCGGTGCCAACCGCCGCCGCAGGGCGCAGCCAGCCGAACCAACCAGCCCGGTTCGGATCAGGCCTGAACCGGTCCATCACGGCGGCGCCCACGGCAGGCAGCCAGCCTCGCGGCGGCAGCAACGACCGCCACCACGGCTCGCCCACGGCCGGCATCCCGAAACGCCAGCGAACGCGCTGCGCCGCCTGGCCCGCCATGATCTTGCTGCGGATCTTGTCCAGCCCGTCCTCGGCTGGCTCGACGGACTCGGCCGCCGCGGTGAGCGCCTTGCGCAGCGCGCTGTCCTGTTCGGTGCCATAGGAATCGGCACGACGACGGCGGATCATGCTTCACGCTCCAGGACCGTGCGGAGCGCGGACATGGCGCGGGAGGTGTGACTCTTCACCGCACCTCTGGTAATGCCCATCGATGATGCGATCTGCGCTTCCGACAGGTCAGCATAAAAACGGAGAACGACTACCTCACGCTGCCGCACCGGCAGTTCCCGCAGCGCGGCGACCACAGCCGACCGCTCGATCAGCGCGAGCGCGCCATGTTCGGCGCTCGGCATGTCAGGGGCGGGCTTGGGCGCGTTGCGGTCGACGACCACGCGATGCCTGAGGACGGAGCGTGACCGGTTGACCACGGCCGCGCGCAGGTAGGCGAGAGCTTTCTCATTGTCGCGCAGCCGGTGCAAGCCGGTGTGAAGCGCGACGAACGAGTCCTGCACAACTTCCTCCGCGGTAGCTACATCGTGAACAAGGAGCGCTGCCAGGCGGACAAGGGGCCGGTAATGCGCACCATATAGCTCAGTGATGGCGGTATCGGCGCCCGTCAGGCTGACGCGGTCGGCCGCCGACTCGGCGTGAGCCTGCACCTGGTGCGACGACGCCAGGTGCGACGCCGAGAGCGGCTGGCCAGGGACCTGACCCAGCGCTGGTCCAGCCACTAGGGTTTCGGTCACCTTATTTTGACGCGCAGGGGGTTCGTTTGGTTTACGCACTGTCATCACAAGATGTGACAGGGAGGCCGAACGCGCAGTCTCGCCTCACGATCCCACCGCTCCAAGGTCCATCTTCCGACGCGGTCCGCCTGTCCAGTTCCAGCACCCACTGGCCCAACCCCGCCGGGTGCCCAAATCTCCTCGTAGCCGTTTTCTCACGGCTGGTGTTTGCCGGCACAGAGGGTTAGCCGTGGTGCAACCATATATGTCGGCAGTGGGGATGGCGAAGCACACGTTAGGATCAGCCCGTGCCCGATTGCCTATTCTGCGGAATCGCGTCCGGTGAGGTGCCAGCTACGGTGGTACTCGAAAGCGCTCGCACGCTCGCATTCCGCGACATAAATCCGCAGGCGCCGATTCATGTGCTCGTGATTCCGCGCGTTCATCATCGTGATCTGGCCGCCGTCGCGTCGGACGAGGGCCTGCTCGCCGAGATCGCGACCCAGGCACATCAGGTGGCGGTGGCTGAGGGCGTCGCCGAAACCGGCTATCGTGTGATCTTCAACACCGGTGGACACGCTGGCCAGACCGTGTCCCATGTGCACGCGCATGTCCTGGGCGGCCGGCCGATGTCGTGGCCGCCGGGCTGAGGCGGGGGTAAGTGAAGAAACAACCGAATGATCACGGCTCAAGCCAACCGGACGCTAGTGGCGCAACTTCGCTGCGGATAGTCATTCCCGAGCCGCATTCGATGGTGAGCCTGCTCGGCTCGCGCGACGAACTGCTTCAGGTCATCGAAGGTGCTTTCGACTCCGATATCCACGTGCGCGGCAATGAGATCACCGTCACCGGATCGGCGAGCGAAGCGGCAGTCATCGGGGAGTTGTTCGACGAGCTGACCAGGTTGCTGGCCAGCGGCACCGAGGTAACTCCCGACGTGGTCGAACGCAGTGTCGGCATGCTCCGCCGCAAGTCAGGCGCGCGTCCGGCTGAGGTGCTCACGATCGACATCCTGTCCTCGCGCGGCCGCACGATCAGGCCGAAGACGCTGAACCAGAAGCGCTACGTGGACGCCATCGACAAGCACACGATCGTGTTCGCCATCGGCCCGGCCGGCACCGGCAAGACCTACCTGGCGATGGCCAAGGCCGTCAAGGCACTGCAGGCCAAGGAGGTCAACCGGATCATCTTGACCAGGCCGGCGGTGGAGGCCGGCGAGCGGCTCGGCTTCCTGCCCGGCACCTTGTACGAGAAGATCGATCCGTACCTGCGCCCGCTCTATGACGCGCTGCACGACATGATCGACCCCGACTCGATCCCGCGCCTTCTCACGGCGGGCACGATCGAGATCGCCCCGCTCGCCTACATGCGCGGCCGATCGCTGAACGACTCGTTCATCATCCTCGACGAGGCCCAGAACACCTCGGCCGAGCAGATGAAGATGTTCCTGACCAGGCTCGGGTTCGGTTCTCAGATCGTGGTCACCGGCGACGTGACCCAGGTGGACCTGCCTTCTGGCCAGTCCAGCGGCCTGCGGGTGGTGCAGGACGTGCTCGATGGCGTCTCCGACATCTACTTCTGCAAGCTCACGGCGCACGACGTGGTCAGGCACAAACTGGTCGCCGACATCGTGGACGCCTACGACCGCTACGACGCGGCCAAGGCCGCCGCCGAATCGCCTGGCAACCGGCAGCGACGCGACATTAGGACGAACCGGTGACAGCGACCGCCAAGGTCAAAAACCCGAAACCATTCGTTATATATAAAAATTTGCGGGTACTGGCGTGAGCATCGAGATCGCTAACGAATCGGGCGTCGACGTCGACGAGGCGGCCCTGGCCGGACTGGCGAGGCACGTCCTCGACGAGATGCGGGTGCACCCGCTGGCCGAGCTGTCCGTGCTGCTCGTCGACGAGCCGGCCATGACCGAGCTGCACGTCAGGTGGATGGGCGAGGAAGGCCCGACCGATGTGCTCTCGTTCCCGATGGACGAGCTCAGGCCGCCCCAGCCGGGCGGCACTCACGGCGAACGCGACCAGGCCGACTCTGGCATCCCTGGCCTGCTCGGCGACGTGGTGATCTGCCCGCAGGTGGCCGCCTCGCAGGCCAGGCAGTCCGGTCACAGCACGGGAGACGAGATCGACCTGCTGTGCGCGCACGGCATCTTGCACCTGCTCGGATACGACCACGCCGACGCGGCCGAGCACGCGACGATGTTCGGCCTGCAGGACCGGCTGCTCAGCGCCTGGCGATCCGAGCGAGCCGACGGGCCCGACGCCAGCGGCGGGGGCGCGGGCCAGGGCCCTGCCGATGCTAACGGCGCGGTAGACGCCGCCGCGGTAGACGGCGCCGCGGTAGACGGCGCTAAGAAAGAACCGGGATAGCGCGCTATGGGCTGGCTGGTGGTCGCCGGAGTGGTGCTCGCGCTGTTCGCCGGGTTGTGCGCAAGCGCCGACACCGCGCTGCTTCGCGTCTCCCGGGCCGGCGCGAAGGAGCTAGCGACCTCGGCCAGTGAGCCTTCGCCGCCGCTGCAGGTCGTGCTCGCCGAGGTCCCGAAGTACATAGCGGTGCTCCTGCTGGTGCGGGTTGCGGCCGAACTGGCCGCCACCGTGTTCGTGACGGCCGCGTTCGTGGGTTGGTTCGGGTACGGCTGGCGGCCGTTCCTGATCTCGGGCGCGATCATGACCGGGCTCATCTACATCGTGGCGGGAATCGTGCCGCGCACGCTCGGCCGCGACTACGCGGCCGCCATCGCCGACCGGGCGGCCTCGATCATGCAGCCGGTCGTCAAGTACCTGGGCCCGATCCCGGCCATGCTGCTCGGGATCGGCAAGGTGCTCGGCCGCGGCGACCAGCCCGACGGCGGGCCGTCCGGCGAGGAAGAAGACCTGCGCGGGCTGGTCGACCTGCTCGAGCGCCGCCGGGTCATCGAGCCCGGCGAACGCAAGATGATCCACTCGGTCTTCGAGCTGGGCGACACGATCGCCCGCGAGGTCATGGTCCCGCGCACCGAAATGATCTTCGTCCAGGGCGGCAAGACGCTGCGCCAGGCGGTGACGCTGGCGCTGCGCAGCGGTTTCTCCCGGATACCGGTCGTGGGGGAGAACCTCGACGACATAGTCGGGATCGCGTACCTGAAAGACATCGTGACCAGGACCTACGAGGACACGGCCGGAGAAGGCGCGGCCGATCTGGCCACCCAGCCGGTCCGCTCGATCATGCGCCCGGCCACGTTCGTGCCGGACAGCAAGCCGGTCGATGACCTGCTCAGGGAGATGCAGGCCAGGCAGATCCACGTCGCGATCGTGATCGACGAGTACGGTGGCACCGCTGGCCTGGTGACGATCGAGGACATCCTGGAAGAGATCGTCGGCGAGATCGCCGACGAATACGACAAGGAACAGCCCCCGGTCGAATGGCTCAGCCCCGACTGCGCGCGCGTGACCGCGAGGCTGTCGGTCGACGAACTGGCCGATCTATTCGGAGTGCGGATCGAGGCCGAGGACGTCGAGACCGTCGGTGGCCTGCTCGCCCAGCGGCTGGGCCGGGTACCGATCGCCGGCTCGACCACGACCGTCGCCGGGCTCCGCCTGACCGCCGACAGCCTGGCCGGCCGCCGCAACCGGATCAGCACCGTCACCGTCAAGCGAGTCCGCGGCGGCGACTCCGACCGGTCACCAGCCGACGAAGACCAGCCCGCCAAGCCAGAGGCCAGTCCCGAGCCAGCCCCGGCGGACGAGCCGGCGTCCAGCATCCCGTAGCCGGTCGACCAGCCCAGCCCAGCCCAGCCCAGCCCAGCCCAGTCCAGCCCAGTCCAGTCCAGCCCGATCCGCAGCAGCACCGGGTCAGCGCTGTCGTTCCTCCCGCCGGACCACGACAGCGTCGGCCCGCAGGCGTTGCTATTCCAGCAGTTTGGGGTCAGCGCTGTTGTAGCTCCTCCGGCTCGAACTGCGGCTGCGGGTCAACGCTGCGGTCGCCGGCGGCGGTAAAACCGTCAGGATGGGAAGTAAGCTCGGTCGGGTGAATGACGCGCCGCTTGGGGCTGAAGATCAGAAGATCATTACGCTGGCGCGGTCGGCCCGGGCCCGAGTCGGGTCGGCCGAAGGTGCGGCGGTCAGGGACGAAACCGGTCGAACCTATGCGGCCGCCACGGTCGCGCTCCCATCGTTGCAGCTGTCGGCCCTGGCTCTCGCGGTTGCGATGGCCGTGTCGAGCGGCGCCGGCTCGCTGGAGGCAGCCGCCCTGGTCAGCGAGAATGGACCGGCCGACCGCGACATCGCCGTGGTCAGGGACCTTGGCGCCGACGCGGTCATCATCCTCGCCGGGCCAAGCGGCGCGGTCCGCGAGACGCTCAGCCCGTAGGGCACTGGGCGTCCGGCGCGGTTCGCGAGGTTGTAATCGCTAGTACGTACGTTCTTGGATTGCTGGTGTGGCGCCGGTCCGAGATGACCAGCGGCGCCCGGTAGGGAAGAATCGCCTGCGTGGACCCGACTTCAGCTCAGGCTCAGGCGGCCAGCCGGTTTGCCGCTGGCTTCGCCTGCTTCGCCGGGCGGCCTAACGTCGGCAAGTCGACTCTGATGAACGCGCTGGTCGGCACCAAGGTGGCGATCACCAGCAGCCGCCCGCAGACCACGCGCCGGGTCATCAGGGGGATCGTGCGGCGCGAGGACGCCGAGCTGGTCATCATCGATACCCCTGGCCTGCACAGGCCGAGGACCCTGCTTGGCGAGCGGCTTGACAGCCTGGTCCGCTCGACGCTCACCGAGGTCGACGTGATCGGGTTCTGCGTGCCGGCGGCCGAGCGGATCGGGCCCGGCGACAAGTACCTGGCCGGCGAGCTGTCGGCGCAGGCGCACGCCAAGACGCCGGTGGTCGCGATCGTCACCAAGGTGGATCAAGCATCCAAGGAAGATGTTGCTGCCCAGCTTGCCGCCGTGGCCGACCTAGCCGAATGGGCCGACATAGTGCCGGTCTCCGCGGTTACCGGCTTCCAGCTGGACGTGCTGGCGGACGTGCTGATCAGCCACCTTCCGGCCGGACGGCCGCTCTACCCGGACGGCGAGCTCACCGACGAGCCAGAACAGCAGATGGTCGCGGAGCTGATCAGGGAGTCGATACTGGAAGGGGTCAGGGACGAGCTGCCGCACTCGATCGCGGTCGTCGTCGAGGAGATGGCGCCCAGGGAAGGCCGCGAGGACCTGATCGACGTGCACGCCATCATGTACGTCGAGCGGCCGAGCCAGAAGGCGATCGTGATCGGGGCGAAAGGGGCCAGGCTGAAGGAGGTCGGCTCGCAGGCTCGCCGCCAGATCGAGGCGCTGCTTGGCTCGCGGGTTTACCTGGATTTGCGGATCAAGGTCGCTAAGGACTGGCAGCGCGACCCCAGGCAGTTGCGCAGACTGGGCTTCTATGACCGCTAGGCGAGACTTTGTAGGAGTTGTCCCCTTGGTCCGCGCAGCAGAATTTGCGAGTTTAGTAGAATTCCATCCAGTGAAGCGGTTTTCGCGCGCGGAATCTTATTCAGGCTTGGATTTTCTGCGGAATCGATAACCACGGTTGGCTGATCATGTGATGATCGGGCTCTGGCATGCGG
>DATNFM010000074.1:0-36511 GCA_035606435.1 Streptosporangiaceae bacterium
GCGGCCAGCTCGAGAGCGACGCTGATCGCGTCGATGGCCCCGAGTTCCTCGCGGACGTCACGGCCGAGCACGGCAGTCTGTCCCCTGGCCTCGTCCCGGCAGAAGTATCACATCTCGCAGCTCGCCAGGCACTCCGGCGAGTACCGGGCATCGACCGTGCGCACAGATCCGGCGAGGTCGTCCTGGGCACGCCGGGGGACGCCGGCGGCGTCGATCGCCAGGTCAAACGTCAGCCCCGGTGGCAGCAGCTCCAGCAGGGACTCGATCCGCTCTAGCCGCGCGAGCTGCCGGCGCAGCACCGTCAGCTGCCTGCGGACATCGAGCAGCGCCGCGGCCGGCTTGTTCGAAAAGTTCTCCGGGCAGATCAGCACGACCTGGTCGGCAACCGCATCCGGCCCGATGCCGTGCCCGGCCAGCAAGCCGCGGAGCGCGAGCACGTAGACCGCCGACTGAACGACCGCAGCAGCGACCTTGACACCGTCAGCGTGGCCGTCGATCACCGAGAACGACTTGATCTCCACGACATGGAACTGGCCGCCCAGCTGGAACGCGATCAGGTCCGGTTCCAGGTAGACGGGCCGTCCGCCGACCTCAAGCTGGAGCAGCGGGTGATCGAACAGCGTTCCGGCGTCCGCGCCGGACCTGGCGGCGCGGGTCAGCAGCGATCTGGTTCTGGCGTGCCGGACCGGCAGGCTGGTGTTGCCGCCGATGTCGTCCAGGTTGTCGTACGCGACCTCGGGGATAGGCAGTTCCAGCTGCTGGCGCAGCAGCTTCAGCAACTCGGCGCACCCGTTGGCTTTGACCTGGGCCTCGAACGCGTTGCCCCGGCTAATCGCGAATTGCGACTGGCCGAAGGGAGCGGGAAATCCCAGATACGATGCGAGCCGCTGCTTGTCGATCCCGGCGGCGTCCATCACCGCGCGGCGGCAGCAGCCAGGATTGCTGGTGAGGGCGGCAATCGTCCGCGCATTGTGTGTTTTCGGCACGACCTCACCGCGGAGGTGGTCAAGCCGTGACTCGACTGCGTTCATAGCCGTTTTCCGGTGTCCCGTTGATCCCGTTCGTGATCAGCCGCTGACGTTCGCCCGGTGGGCAAGCCGCAGGCCAGAGCCGAACAACTGCTCGGCATCGTCAAGCTGATCCCGCGCGCGCTTAGCGGCCTCGCCGCGAAGCCCCGAATCCGCCGATTCGTGGACCGCTAGCTCGGCTCGGGCGGCGGCGGTGATTTCGTCCGGGTCCATTGTGCTGACATCGTCGCTGGCACGGGGAATATTCGATGCGAATCTCCACAGCAATAGGCGGGCTTCGCCATTTACGTCCGGAAAATCCCGGAATCGATCAGCAATCCTGATCGCCGCCGTCAGGTAATCAACCCGCGGGCTCAGCGGACCGACAATCCTCCGGCTCATCGGCCAGGTCGACACCGCCAGCAACCCGCGAGCGGGCGCGAGCAGATCAGCGGTCAATGCCGCGCAGATATAGTACGGCCGCGCGAATGGCGCCGACCTGAAAGACCGTTCCTCATCCCGCCGCAAACTCGTCAGCCGGGCAACCGCCAGCGATCCGGCGAAAAACGCGTCATGAACCGCCACAACCAGACGCGGAGCCGCCGGACCGCCGAGCAAGGTCAGCGCCTGATGCACCTGCTCCCGCGCCGGCAACAGAACTCCCCCGCCAGGACCAGCAGACCGTTCGACAGCAGAAGCACCCGGGGAGGGCGCCTCGGCGTCCAGCGCTGCCAGCGACTCCTCCCACGCGCGCTCGGCCGCCCGCAGCTCGGCCCGCAGGCCCTTCGCCCGGTCACGATCACCGCTGGTCAGAGCGCGGCGCACCTCCGCGCGAAGCGTCTCGATCTGGCGCTCAAGCGCCTCCAGATGCTCAGTCACGACACGGATATTACTGGTTCCAGTAAATTCCTGCAAATTCCAGTCTCTGCCAACATCTGCCGGCCGAGCGCCAATTTGCCTATAGACAACCGGCAATAGCGATGCATCGGCCTGGCCGTGCGTCAACCGGGCTCTAGCTATTTCCGCAGCCCGGCAAGCACAGATCTTTTCCCGGCCATGCCCTATTCGATCCGCCCCTCTGTCGGTAGGGCCTCAGCCGCCATGTCGCCGGCCGCCCAGCGCACCTTCGCCAGCCGAGCTACGAGCGGCCACCCGCCGGGTAGCGGAGCCGAGAATCGCGCCATGGACCCGGGCCGAAGTGTCCGGGCGCCGGGCAGGCTGTGGGATTTTTGTGGGGATCTTGGTGCCGACGGGCCTAGCGTGCGTCATCGGACTGCGCTCTCTTCCTGCGTTTCCGCAGGCAAGAGGACTGACGCCGACAAATCAGACAGCTCCCGCGATAGGACTCGAACCTATAACCTGCCGGTTAACAGCCGGACGCTCTGCCGATTGAGCTACGCGGGACCGTGCGCCTTCGAACACCCGGAATCAAGGTGATCTTTGCCGCGGGCATAAGGGTAGCGCACCGGCGCTCGTGCGCGCGCCAGACCTGGGCCTGGTTCGATCGCATGCGCATAACAATCTCCGCACCGGGCAGAACAGCGGGAGCCAGCGCCGCGTCCGGGCTGAACAGGCCGACGGGGGCGAAGGCCAGGCGGCGCGGAGACGACAGGAGAGCTCAGATGCGCTTTTATCGGATCACGTTCGTCGGTGGCCTGGCCATCGGCTACGTGCTAGGCGCCCAGGCCGGCCGCGAGCGGTACGAGCAGCTCAAGCAACTCGCACGCAAGGCGGCCGAGAGCCCGGCGATGCAGCAGACCGCGGGCGCGCTGCAAGCCCAGGCCACGGCGACCGCCAAGACCGCCAAGGAGAAGGCGACGACCGGCGTGCGCAACAGCGCGTCCAAGGTCACCAAGCGGGCGACCTCGGGCCGTTCGAGCCGGACGACAGCTCGCTCAGGCAAGGCGTCCGGGTCGGGATCGGACAACGGCGCTTCGCCACGGACGGCCGGGGACGGTAACCGCCCTTTCGTGCCAGCTAACGGCACCTACGGCGAGCACGGCCCGCTCTAGCCAACACGAGCAGGCCGCTAGCCGGCAGCAGGGCCCGCCAGCCAGCAGCAGGCCGGCTAACCGCGCCGCTGTCAGGTAGCCAGGTACTCGCGGAGCATCTGCGCGCGGCCGGGGTGGCGCAGCTTGATCAGGGTCTTCGACTCGATCTGCCTGATCCGCTCCCTGGTCACCCCGAAGTCGCGCCCGACCTCTTCCAGCGTGCGCGGGTGCCCGTCGATCAGGCCGAACCGCAACTGGATGACCCGCTGCTCCCGCGGCGACAACGTGTCCAGCACCTGCTCAAGCTGGTCTTGCAGCATCATGAACGCCGCCGCCTCGATCGGCACGACGGCATCGGCGTCCTCGATGAAGTCGCCGAGGTCAGAATCCTCTTCGCCGATCGGTGCCTGCAGCGAGACCGGCTCCTGGGCGATCCGCTGGATCTCGGCGACCCGGTCGGCGGGCATGCCCATCTCGACCGCTACCTCGGCCGGCGTCGGCTCGCGGCCCAGATCCTGGTGAAGTTGCCGTTGCACCCGGGCCATCTTGTTGATGGTCTCCACCATGTGCACCGGGATCCTGATCGTCCGGGCCTGGTCGGCGATCGCTCTCGTGATCGCCTGCCTGATCCACCAGGTGGCGTAGGTCGAGAACTTGTACCCCTTGGTGTAGTCGAACTTCTCGACCGCCCTGATCAGTCCGAGGTTGCCTTCCTGGATCAGGTCGAGGAATACCATGCCCCGCCCGATGTACCGCTTGGCGATGGACACCACCAGCCGCAGGTTCGCCTCGATCAGCCGCTGCCTGGCGCGCACGCCCTCATCGGAGATGATGTCGAGTTCGCCGACTGTCGGCCCGTCGCCGACGGCGGGAATCGAGGCGCTGTGCAGCATCTCCTGAGCGAACAGGCCCGCCTCGATCGCCTTGGCCAGTTCCACCTCGTCCTGCGCCGTCAGCAGCGGCACCTTGCCGATCTCGCGGAGGTAGATCCGCACCAGATCGCTGGTGCCAGCGCGGCGGGTCCGGTCGGAGGCACCTGGTTGACGTTGCTCGTCGGAATCTTCAGCATCCGATCCCGCGTCGATGATCTCGACGCCATCCTCGGCCAGCATCCGCAGGACGTCATCGATCGCATCGGGCATCAGCTCGGAGCGTTCAAAGGCTGCGTTGAGTTCGGGTAGCGCGACTGACCCGTTCTCTCTGGCGCGCTGGATTAGATCGGTAACCTGATCCGCCGTTGGAGCAAGGACAGAGGTCATGGACAACAGTGTGCGTCAGTTACGCTCCGTTGCGCGGTGTGAAATTTGTCACTTGAAAGTTAGTTTGAAAGCTCGGATAAGAAGGTAGAAATACCCTCTCGCAGATCTCGGTTTGGCAACGTTCCGGGGGTCACTCGCTCACGGAGCGCAACATTCGCACTGCAACTTTCACCCCGGTGTGACCGGTCTGGCCTTCCGTGCGCCAATCTCGGTGCGGTCACCCTCCGCCGGCTCGCTCCAGCAGCAACTTTCTGCGCTGTTCGAGCGCGACCAGATCGCCGAACAAATGGTTGTAATCGGACTGCTCGGTGAGCGGGTTCATCCGCTGCAGCCGCGACTTAACGGCGGCGATCCGCCGCGAGACGGCTAGTTCCTCCACCCGGGACAGCAACTCATCGGCGTACCGCACGTCGGGTTCGGCGTTCGCGCCGGGCGCCTCGACCGGTTCCACCGCGAGCCTGGTGAGGAACATCCGAGCGTTGTCATGCGGGGCCGCGCCGAGCAGCAGATCGACCCAGTCCCGGACCGGACCGGCCGCACCCACCCCGCCGCATCCGGCGATCAGCTCGCGCACGGCCTGATGCGCGGACGCGGTGAACGCCTCGGCACCGAGGCCGTCGAACGCCGGCCCGAGCAGCGCGGGCCGCTGGATCGCCAGCTTCAGCACCTGCCTTTCCAGGTTGATGACGGGGTCGTGCGGGTCGTAGGCAACCGGTTCTGGCCGCCGCGGGCCGGCACCAGACTCCGCCGGTCCGCCGGACGGGCGCTGTTGCGGACCGCCGCGCCCGCGCTGGTCAGGCCCGGAACGCCCGGCGCCGGGCCCGCCCGCCGGACGACCCGGCCGGCCAGAGCCGCCGCCCCCGCCCGGAATGTACTCGGCGATCCTGGCCAGCACCAGATCCTCGTCCATCAGCCCGATCCAGCGGTCGACCTTGGCCGCGTAGACCTTGCGCAGCGCGACGTCCTTGATCCCGGCGACGATCTTGGCCGCCGCGTCGAGCGCCGCGACCCTGCCCTCGGCCGAGTCCAGGTCGAAGTCGCTCATCGAGCTGCGGACCGCGAACTCATACAGCGGGACGCGGCTGGCGACGAGTTCCCGCACGGCCGCGTCGCCCTCCTTGCCGCGCAGGTCGCACGGGTCCATCCCGTCCGGCTGGACGGCGATGAACGTCTGCGTCTTGAACTTCTCCTCCATGCTGAACGCCCGCAGCGCCGCCCGCCGGCCAGCCGCGTCGCCATCGAAGGTGAAGATCACCTCACCCCACAGCTGCCGGTCATCCATGATCAGCCGGCGCAAGATCGCGATGTGCCCCTCGCCGAACGACGTGCCGCTGGTCGCGACCGCGGTGGTGACCCCGGCCAGGTGGCAGGCCATCACGTCGGTGTACCCTTCCACGATCACCGCCTGCCGGCGCTGTGCGATATCGCGTTTGGCCAGGTCAGCGCCGTAGAGCACGGAACTCTTCTTGAAGATCGGGGTCTCGGGCGTATTGAGGTACTTCGGGCCGTTGTCGTCCTCGGAGAGCTTGCGGGCACCGAACGCGATCACGTCACCCGACAGGTCCCTGATCGGCCAGATCAGCCGGCCACGGAACTTGTCGACCAGCCCGTGCCTGCCCTGTCCGGCCAGCCCGCCGGCCAGGAGTTCCTCCTCGGTGTAGCCCCGCCCGCGCAGGTGCCTGGTGGTGATCTCCCAGTCGTCGGGCGCGTAGCCCACCCCGAATCGCTCCGCATGGGCCAGGTCGAAGCCGCGCGATGCGAGGAAATCCCTTGCCACCGCGGCAGAAGGTCCCGCCAATTTTTCCGCATAAAAATTTGCGGCGGTCCGATGCGCTTCGATTAGCCGGCGTCGCCTGGACTGCTCCTGGCCAGGTACGTGCCCGCCCTGCTCGTAGCGCAACTCGATGCCGGCCCGCGACGCGAGGCGCTCGACGGCCTCGGTGAATCCGAGCTGATCGATCTTGCGGACGAACGCGATCACGTCGCCGCCCTCGGCGCACGAGAAGCAGTACCAGAGCCCGCGGGCGGGGGTCACGTTGAACGATGGAGTCTTCTCGTCGTGGAACGGGCACAGCCCCTTCATCGAGCCGCCCCCAGCGCTGCGCAACTGGAGGTACTCCTCCACGACCTCGGCGATCGGCGAGCGAGAGCGCACGAGTTGCAGGTCCTCATCGCGGATCCGGCCTGGCACCATCGCCTCCCGCTTGTTGTATTCCCGCTCACCCCGCGCGCGTCCACCCCCGTCGCTGCCGTGAGTCTAGTCCCGGCCGGGGACATCTGTGCGTTTCCCGCCCCAGCCAGAACGCAGCGACTGCCCCAGACCCCCGTGCCGGGCTTCGACGACAGCGCTGACCCGTCGCTGCTGTTCGCCGCCGCCGGTCAACGACAGCGCCGGCCCCGAACCGTTGCTGGGACAACGGCCGCGGGTCAGCGCTGTTGCGTGGTTCGCGGTGCGAACGACAGCGCTGACCCGTTTCTGCTGCTGGGCGGAGCTCGCGATAGCCTCGCGGGGTGTCTGGATCCGGGTTGCTTGTGCTGTGGGATGTCGATTTCACGCTGGTGGATACCCGGGGCGTAGGGACCGCGCTGTACCGGCTGGCGTTCGCCGAGCTGTATGGCCGGGAACTGCCGGACCACAGCATCAAGGTGGACATGGGCGGCCGCACCGACAAGGCAATCGCGATTGACGTGCTCGGGCTCGCCGGGATCGAGGACCCGCCCGCCGAGGCGACCAACTTCGAGGCGATGCTCGGCCGGCTGGCGCCCAGCGTCTCGGAGATGGTGATCGCCCAAGGCCGCGCTCTGCCGGGCGCTAAGACCGCGATCGCCGCGCTGGCCTCTGCCGGGGTCCTGCAGTCGCTGCTCACCGGTAACGTCAAGGCGATGGCGGCGGTCAAGCTGACCCCGTTCGGCCTGACCGAGCACCTGGACCTCGACATCGGCGCCTACGGCGACGAGAGCGCCGTCCGGGCCGATCTGGTGCACCTGGCCAGGGACCGGGCTCAGCGGGCCTGCGGGACCGATTTCAGCGGCGAGGCGACCGTGCTGATCGGCGACACCCCGCTGGACGTGGAAGCCGCCCTGGCGACCGGCGCCCGGGCCGTCGGCGTCGCCACCGGCCGCCCGAGCTTCGAATCCCTGGAAGCCGCCGGCGCCCACGCGGTACTCACCGACCTGACCGACAGCGGTCAGGTGCTAGCCGCTGTGCTCGGGTCGGTGCCCAGCCAGGACGAGCCCGGGCAGGACGAGCCCGGGCAGGCCTATACCGGGCTTGACCGCCGCCGCTCATGATCATGCGGCGCGGGCAGCTTAAGTTGATCTTGGAGGAGCAGTGGGCCGGTGGCCGGAGCAGTGGTCCTGTGGTCCGGTGGCCGGTGGCCGGAGCAGTGGTCCTGTGGTCCGGTGGCCGGACCGACAGGCGCGCAGCCGAGTCAGTGGCGCCGAACAGCCCGGCATGATCACGTGGAGTTTTCGCCTGACGGCGATTTAGCCGCAAGATACGCCGAAAACTCACCACCCAGCGAAAACTCACCACCGAAAATCGGACATATAGTCTCAATTTCCATGATCATGGCGACTTTTCGCGGCCGACACGGCTAAGTCGCCGTGATCATCAATGGCGCTGCCGTGCGCGAACCCGGCATGAGGTAGTCGACCGTCGTGACGCCGGGCCCCGACCTGGTTCAGGACGCCCGTCGTGAGAGTTTCCGCCTGGTGGAGCGTTGACCGCGCGCTGCCGCGGCTAACTCTCCACGGCACGGAAAGTCTCCCCCTAAGATCGGGGCAATCCGGACAGATTTTCATGATCGTGGAGAGCTTCCGACGTTCGAACGGCGAACTCTCCACGATCAACTCTGAATGCGCGCAGAGCGGGTCAGGGGCGGGGGAGGCTACTACTCCGAATACTCCGGATCCGATCGCGCAGTCCAGGACGCCGCGGTCACCAGCCGCGGCCGGCGTAGCGGTCCTGCGGGGCGAGGGTGTCCAGGTTGATGCCGACCATTGGCTCGCCGAGTCCGCGGGAGACCTTGGCCACCACGTCGGCGTCGTCGAAGAACGTGGTTGCCTTGACGATCGCGGCCGCCCGGGCGCTCGGGTCACCGGACTTGAAGATGCCAGAGCCGACGAACACGCCGTCCGCGCCGAGCTGCATCATCATCGCGGCGTCGGCCGGGGTGGCGATGCCGCCCGCAGTGAACAGCACGACCGGCAGCTTGCCTGCCTGCGCGATCTCGGCCACCAGCTCATAGGGCGCCTGCAGGTCCTTGGCCGCCGAGAAGAGCTCCTCGGGCGACAGGCCCGCGAGCCTGCGGATGTCGCCCCTGATGTTGCGCATGTGCCTGGTCGCCTCGACGACGTTGCCGGTGCCGGCCTCGCCCTTGGAGCGGATCATGGCCGCACCCTCGGTGATCCGGCGCAGCGCCTCGCCGAGGTTGGTCGCACCGCAGACGAACGGCACGGTGAACGCCCACTTGTCCACGTGATGCGCCTCGTCGGCCGGCGTCAGCACCTCGGACTCGTCGACGTAGTCGACACCGATCGCCTGCAGCACCTGGGCCTCGACGAAGTGACCGATCCGGCACTTGGCCATCACCGGGATGGACACCGCGGCGATGATGCCGTCGATCATGTCCGGGTCGCTCATCCGGGCGACGCCGCCCTGGACCCTGATGTCGGCGGGAACGCGCTCCAGCGCCATGACGGCCACCGCGCCGGCGTCCTCCGCGATCTTGGCCTGCTCCGGCGTGACGACATCCATAATCACGCCGCCCTTGAGCATGTCGGCCATGCCGCGCTTGACCCGCTGGGTGCCGGTGACCGAGTTACTGACTGTCTCGTCGGGGACTGCCACGGGGAATTTCCTTATCTCGTGATTGCTTCTGCCTACCTTCCATGGTAGGTACCGGTCACGATGCTGAACAACGAGTCAGTAGCAGTTCGCCCACGTCAGTAGCGGTTTGGCGGGAGAGCTACTCAGCCTCGGCTCAGCCTTAGCTGGCGAGGTGGGGCATGTCCGTGCCCTGCTCGTCCATCTCGGTCGGCGCCAGCGTGTCGTCGATCTCGAAGAACTCGGGCATCGGGGCGTTCCCGGCCAGCCGCAGCACCCGGGCCAGCCATCGCCGTCGGGCCGCGATCGTCGCGGCGACCGCATCGTTGTAGAACTTCCTGGCCAGGAACACCTGGCGCGAGGTCGACTCGAGCTCGGCGAGCAGTTCGTCGGCACCGTCCCGGCCGTCCTCGCCCTGGATGTGGTCGACGAAGCTTCGGAAATCCGGCTGGCTGAGCACCGTGCGCAGCGTCCTGGTGAGCTCGCTCTCGGCCAGCTCCCGGCCGTCGGCGGCCGACCTGGCGTGATGCGCGGCCTCGGCCAGCAGTACTCCGGTGGCAAGGTCAAGCAGCCCGCCGGTGCCCAGCTCGAGCGCGACCGAGCTGCGCCGGACCAGCGCGGCATCGAGCGATGCGCGGGCCGTCTCCACCCGGGTGTGCAGCCGGTCGAGCCGGCCGGCCCGCCACGACACGTAGACCCCGGTCATGGCGACCACGGCCAGGATGATGATGCTGATCCACGGAGCCATCAGGCGATCGCAGCGTTCGTCGTGGTCCCGGCGGCCGGCAGAACGGCCGCGTAGACCTGCTCCACGTCCTTGGCGATCTTCGGCCAGTCGTAGTCCTTGACCGCGGCCGAGGCGGCGGCGGACAGGGCCGCGCGCCGCTGCGGGTCATCGAGCAGCCGTCCGATCGCCGCGGCCAGGTCGTCGGTGTCGCCGTTGACGAACAGCTCACCGGCCCGGCCGCCGCGGAGCACTCGACGGAACGCGTCGAGGTCGCTGGCCACGATCGGGGCGCCGGCCGCCATCGCCTCGGCGAGCACGATGCCGAAGCTCTCCCCGCCCGTGTTCGGCGCGCAGAAGACGTCGACCGAGTGGTAGACCTGCACCTTGACCGCCTCGCTGACCTGGCCGAGTAGCACGACCCGGTCGCGCAGCGCGGCCGGCACCTTGGCCGCGACCTCAACCTGATCGCCCGGCCCGGCGATCAGCAGCCGCAGGTCCGGCCGGGCGGTTCCGACGGTCTCGAACGCCTTGAGCAGCAGCGCCAGGCCCTTGCGTGGCTCGTCCATCCGCCCGAGGAACCCGATCGCGCCGCCGGCCCCAGGCCAGCCTGGCAGCGGCTCGGCCTTCTCGTACCGGCTGATCGTGACTCCGTTGGGGATCAGCACCGCGTCGCCGCCGAGATGTCGCACCAGCGTGGAACGCGCCGCCTCGGACACCGCGATCCAGCCGTTGATCTTCTCCAGGGCCGAGCGGATCATCGGCTCGGCGACGTGCAGCACCCGTGACCGCAGCGTCGCGCCGTGCACGGTCGCGACGATCGGGATGTCGGCGACCCAGCAGGCCAGCAGCGACAGGCTCGGCGCGGCCGGCTCGTGCACGTGCAGGAGGTCGAAGTTGCCCTCCTTGACCCAGCGGCGAACCCGGTTCGCCGTCAGCGGGCCGAACGAGAGCCGGGCGACCGACCCGTTGTAGGGCACCGCGACGGCCCGGCCGACCGGGACCACGTAGTCGGGCAGGATGGCATCCTCATCGGCGGGCGAGGCGACCGAGACCTCGTGGCCGAGTTCCATCAGCGCCTCGGCGAGGTCCCTGATGTGCTCCTGCACGCCGCCAGGAACATCCCAGGTGTACGGGCAGACCAGGCCGACCCTCACGGCGAGCCCGCCTCACTGGCTCCGGCGGCCGGCGCGGAGGCCTCGGCATCCCCGGCCACGGCATCCCCGGCCACGGCATCCCCGGCCACGGCGTCCCGGGCCACGGCGTCCCCGGCCACCTTGCCGTTGCGTTCGGCGGCGCGCTGGCGTGCGGCTGCCTTGACCCGTGCGGCCGCGAGCCGCTGCGGATCGAGGTCGGAGACGAAGACGCGCTGAAGCATGTGCCAGTCGGCCGGATGCTCCCTGATCCCCTTCTCGAAGCAGCGGGCGACCTCCTGGGTCATCGCGGCGGCTTTCTGCCACCTCTCCCCGACCGCGGGCACCGGAATCTCCTCGTGAATGTGAACGCCCCAGCCCTCGTCAGTGAACCACAGCGTCGCCGGCATGAGGGCGGCACCAGTCTGGACGGCCAGCGCCGCTGATCCGCCCATCATCAGTGCTCTTTCCCCGAAAAAGTCCACTTCAACGCCGCCGCCGGTGACATCGCGGTCGGACGGCAGCACGACCAGGCCGCCGCGCCGCAGCCGCTGGGCCAGCACGCCGAACGGACTCGGCCCGCCCGAGGCCGGCAGCACCTCAAGTCCGACCTCCTGCCGGAACGCCAGGAACCGCTCGTAGACGGACTCGGGTTCGAGCCGCTCCATCACCGTGGTGATCGTGGCGACCCCGCGGCCGATCACCCAGGCCGCCGCCTGGTCCCAGTTGCCCATGTGCGGCAGCGGGATCACGACTCCGCGCCCGGCGGCGAGATGGCCGAGCATCGTATCCACGGCGCCGTTCTCGTCCATGCCCTCGACCAGCATTTCCCTGGACATGACCGGCAGCCGGAAGATCTCCAGCCAGTACCGGGCGTAGGAGCGCATCGCCTCCCGGGACAGGGCCCGCAACTGGGCGCCGTCAAACTCGGGCCCGATGACCCTGAGCAGGTTGCCCTCGAGCAGTTGCACGCTCTTGCCCTGGCGGCGCCAGGCGACGTCGGCGAAGAACCTGAACGCCCAGGCCGCCCAGGATTCTGGCACCCGGCAAAGCGCCGACCAGCCCAGCGCGTACCCCAAGCCGGTAAGCCTGGCCTTCAGTTTCGCCCGCGGGGGGACGACCCCCCGCACGCCCCGCGCCTCCGGCCCATTAATGCCCGGCACCGCTAACCTCCGAGACCCGCGTCCGGCTTCGTCGCCTTGTGCACCGCGTGGACGCGCTGGGCGAAGGTGACCGCGCTCAGCACGGCCACGATCCAAAGCCCTGCAGAAAGGACATACGGTACGCCAAGTCCGGACAGGCCGATGCCAACTAGACCGATTAGCAGCCGCTCTGTTCGCTCGGCGATGCCCACGTCACATTTGATTCCCAGGCCCTCGGCCCTGGCCCGCGCATACGACACCAGCAAGCCGGCCACCAGGCAGAACAGGGCAACCGCGGCGAGGAGGTGGTCGTGGCCACCGGTCGCCAGCCAGATGGCGATCCCGCCGAAGACCGCCGCGTCACCGATCCGGTCGAGCGTCGAATCGAGAAAGGCACCAAACGCACCGCTGTTGCCCTTGATCCTCGCCAGCGCCCCGTCGAGCATGTCGGAAAGGACGAAGAACGTGCACACCATCGTCCCCGCGAACAAATGCCCCGTCGGGAACAGCGCCAGCGCTCCGGCCGTCATTCCGACTACGCCGAAGACGGTGATCATATTGGGGGTAATCGGGGTGCGTGCTAGAGCCGTGACTGCGGGTTCGAGCAGGCGGCCGAGACCAGGTCTAAATACCTTGAGCATGTCCGTTTGATCTTACTGGCGGATGATGAATCCGGTTCTCCACCGCGCCGGCTGGCGGGGGCAGGCCATGACTGTAGCGCTGATTCTCCCCGGGGGCTTGTGGTGGCCACGCCATGGGTAAAGGCTGGCAACAGCAGCTTCACGTGAACACAAGGAGGCGGTGGTATGGCGGAGAAGGCAACATCGGGCGCCGCGGGCAGGGCGCCTTCGGCCGACCAGCCCGAGAGCGTGCGGAATGTCGTGCTGGTCGGCCACTCTGGAGCAGGTAAGACGACTCTGGTTGAGGCGCTGCTCGCTGCCACCGGGACGATTCAGCGGGCCGGCCGGGTCGAGGACGGCGGCACCGTCAGCGACTTCGACGAGGTCGAGATCAGGCAGCAACGCTCCGTCAACCTCACCTTGGCGCCGCTCACGCACGCCGGCATCAAGGTCAACCTGCTCGACACGCCGGGCTACGCCGACTTCATGGGAGACCTGCGGGCCGGGCTGCGCGCAGCCGACGCGGCCTTGTTCACCGTCTCGGCCGCCGACGGCGTCGACGGCCTGACTTCGATGCTCTGGGACGAGTGCGCCAGCGCGGGCACGCCGCGCGCGGTCGTCATCACCAAGCTCGATCACCAGCGCGGCAGCTTCGATGAAGCGCTGGACGCCTGCCGTGCCGCCTTCGGCGGCTCGGTCGCACCGATCTACCTGCCGGTCGGCGACGGCCAGGGCACCGTCAACGGCCTGATCGGCCTGCTCACCGAGCGCTACTTCGAGTACTCAGGCGGCAAGCGCACCGAGCGCGACCCCGACGCCGGCGATCTTGACCGGCTGGCCGAGGCCCGGGGCGAGCTGATCGAGGCCGTGATCCAGGAGAGCGAAGACGAGAGCCTCATGGACAGGTACCTGTCCGGTGAGGAAATCGATCAGAAGGTTCTGATCGAGGACCTGGAAAAGGCGGTCGCCCGGGGCAGCTTCTACCCGGTGATCCCGGCTGCCGCGCTGCAGGGCATCGGCCTGGAAGAACTGCTGGAACTGACGACGCAGGCCTTCCCCTCGCCCGGCGAGCATCCGATGCCGACCGTCACCACTCCGGACGGCAAGGAAGTCAGCGGCATCAAGTGCGACCCGAACGGGCCGCTGCTCGCCGAGGTGGTCAAGACCACGTCGGACCCGTACGTGGGCCGGATCAGCCTGGTGCGGGTGTTCTCAGGCACGCTGCGCCCGGATGTGACCCTGCACGTCTCCGGGCACGGGCGCGCCGCCAGCGGCCACCCTGACCATGACGCCGACGAGCGCATCGGCGCGCTCACCTCGCCGCTTGGCAAGACCCAGCGCGGCCTCGCGGCCTGCATCGCCGGCGATATCTGCGCGGTCGCCAAGCTGACCAGCGCGGAAACCGGCGACACGCTGTCGGAGAAGGAACATCCGCTGCTGATGGAGTCGTGGACGGTGCCGGAGCCGCTGCTGCCGGTGGCGATCACGGCGAAATCCAAGGCCGACGAAGACAAGATGTCCCAAGCACTGGCCCGGCTGGTCGCCGAGGACTCGACGCTGCGGCTTGAGAACAACGCCGAGACCCACCAACTCGTGCTGTGGTGCATGGGCGAGGCCCATTCCGACCTGCTGCTCGACCGCCTCTCCAGCAGGTACGGCGTGGCTGTGGAGACGATTCCGCTGCGAGTACCGCTCCGCGAGACCGTCGGGAGCAAGGCCCAGGGGCTCGGCCGCAACGTCAAGCAGACCGGCGGCCACGGCGAGTACGCGATCTGCCACATCGAGCTGGAGCCGCTGCCGTCGGGAAGCGGCCTGGAGTTCGTCGACAAGATCGTCGGCGGCGTGGTGCCCAGGCAGTTCATCCCGTCGGTCGAAAAGGGCGTCCGCGCGCAGATGGAACTAGGCCTGGTCGCGGGCTATCCGGTGGTCGACATCAAGGTCACGCTGTTCGACGGCAAGGCGCACTCGGTCGACTCCTCGGACATGGCGTTCCAGAAGGCCGGCCGGGCCGCACTGCGGGACGCGGCGGAAAAGGCCCAGCCCCAGCTGCTCGAACCGGTGGACGAGGTGTCGGTACTGGTGGGCGACGACTACGTCGGCGCGATCATGTCCGACCTGTCCTCGCGGCGCGGGCGGGTGCTCGGGACCGAGCCGGTACCGGGCGGCCGGACTATGGTCAAGGCCGAGATCCCCGAACTGGAACTGGTCAGGTACTCGATCGACCTGAGGTCGATGTCGCAGGGCACCGGGTCGTTCTCCCGGTCTTACCTGCGCTATGAGCCGCTGCCTTCGCACCTGGCCGACAAGGTCGCGGCGGAGACCAAGTCCGGCTAGCCGGGTTCGGGCCAGGCCTTGGCGAGCAGGTCCCTGGTGTCCGACAGCAACTGGGGCAGCACCTTGGTCTGGCCGATGACGGGCATGAAGTTGGCGTCGCCGCCCCACCTCGGCACGATGTGCTGGTGCAGGTGGGCGGCGATGCCGGCTCCGGCCGCGCTGCCCATGTTCATGCCGATGTTGAAGCCGTGCGCGCCGGAGACCGCGCGCAGCACGGCCATCGCGGTCTTGGTAAAGGCCGCCAGCTCGGCGGTCTCGGCCTCGTCAAGCTCGGTGTAGTCGGCGACGTGCCGGTTCGGGCAGATCAGCAGGTGCCCGCTGTTGTACGGGTACAGGTTCAGGACCGCGTAGACCAGCGTGCCCCGGGCAGCGATCAGCCCCTCAGAATCGGACAGCGTCTGGGCCCGGCAGAATGGACAATTCTCGTCCTCGCCGGGCCCGGACGGCTTGTTCTCGCCCTTGATATAGGCCAGCCGATGCGGCATCCACAGTCGCTGAAAGCCGTCAGGCACCCCGGCGCCGTCCTGGCTGACTAGCTCATTCTTATCCTGGGCCGCCCAGCCCGGATTTCCCCTGCCCTGATCAGGTCCGCTATGCGACATGTTTGCAGCATAGGCCTAACGGTCAGACCTGAATCCGCTGCTCGATCGCACTGGTGATCTCCGCGATCGCCTCGTCGACCGGCACGCCGTTGCGCTGCTCGCCGCTGCGGTAGCGGAACGAGATCGCACCCGCCGCGACATCGTCATCACCGGCCAGCAGCATGTAGGGCACCTTCTGCTGCTGGGCGGTCCTGATCTTCTTCTGCATCCGGTCCGCGCCGGTGTCGACCTGAACTCGCACCCCGGCGCGCCGCAGCCGCCCGGCCACGTCCTCGAGGTAGGGCACGTGATGGTCGGCGATCGGGATGCCGACCGCCTGAATCGGCGCGAGCCAGGGCGGGAAGGCGCCCGCATAGTGCTCAACCAGGATCCCGAAGAACCGTTCGATCGACCCGAACAGCGCCCGGTGGATCATCTGCGGCCGCTGCCTGGTCCCGTCGGCGGCGGTGTACTCGATGCCGAACCGGCCGGGTTCCTGGAAGTCCACCTGGAGGGTCGACAGCTGCCAGCGGCGGCCGATCGCGTCCTTTACGTGCACGTCGATCTTGGGCGCGTAGAACGCGCCCTCGCCCTCGGCGATCACGTAAGGCAGCCCGGACGCATCGAGCGCGTGCTTCAGCGCCGCCTCGGCGGCCTCCCATTCGGAGATCTCGCCGACGTACTTCTCCGGCCTGGTCGACAGCTCGGCCTCGAAATCGGTCAGCCCGTAGTCCCGCAGCAGCCCGATCACGAAGTCCAGCAGGCTCGCCAGTTCCTCAGCCAGCTGGTCGGGCCGGCAGAAGATATGGGAGTCATCCTGGGTGAATCCCCTGGCCCTGGTCAGCCCGTGCACCACGCCCGACTTCTCGTACCGGTACACGGTGCCGAACTCGAACAGCCGCAGCGGCAGCTCCCGGTAGGACCGCCCGCGCGAGGCGTAGATCAGGATGTGCATCGGGCAGTTCATCGGCTTCGGGTAGTACTTCGCGCCCTCCATCTCCATGGGCGGGTACATGCCGTCGGCGTACCAGTCCAGGTGACCCGAGGTCTCGAACAGGGTCGACTTGGTGATGTGCGGGGTGGTGACGAACTCGTACCCGGCCTCGGAGTGACGGCGCCGCGAGTAGTCCTCCATCACCCGGCGGATGGTCCCGCCCTTGGGGTGGAACACCGGCAGCCCGCTGCCGATCTCGGTCGGGAACGAGAACAGGTCAAGCTCGGCCCCCAGCTTGCGGTGGTCGCGCTTTTCCGCCTCGGCGAGCATGGCGAGGTAGGCGTCCTGCTCGTCCCGTGACGGCCAGGCGGTCCCGTAGATCCGCTGGAGCTGCGGATTCTTCTCGCTGCCGCGCCAGTAGGCTCCGCCGGAGCGCATGAGCTTGAACGCCGGGATGCCCCTGGTGGTCGGCAGGTGCGGGCCCCGGCACAGGTCCTTCCAGCAGGTCTCGCCGGTCTTGGCGTCCAGGTTGTCGTAGATGGTCAGCTCTGCGCCGCCGACCTCGACCGACTCCTCCTCGGACGCCGCCGCGCCGCCCTTCAGCCCGATCAGCTCGAGCTTGTAAGGCTCGGCGCCAAGCTCGGTCCTGGCCTCGTCGTCGGAGACGACCCGGCGGCTGAAGCGCTGGCCCGCCTTGATGATCTGCCGCATTTTAAGTTCAAGATCTTTAAGATCTTGGGGGGAGAAAGCATTCGCGACGTCGAAGTCGTAGTAGAAGCCATTCTCCACCGGCGGGCCGATGCCCAGTTTCGCCTCGGGATGCAGGTCCTGCACCGCCTGAGCGAGCACGTGCGCGGCCGAATGGCGAATGATCGCCAGTCCGGCGGCCGACCTGATGCCGATCGGCTCGACCGCGTCGCCGTCCGATATCTGGTAGGCCAGGTCCCGCGCGACCCCGTTGACCTGCGCCGCGATGATGTCGCCGTCGGCGCCGGCCTCGCCGCCAAGCGCGTCGCCGGCCGTCGTGCCCGCTTCCACCACATGCTCGCGACCGGCGAGAGTGATATGAAGCTTGTCGGCAGACACGGCTGACTCCTTGGTTTGCTGGTTTGGCGAATACCGCGAACCTTGATGCTAGCGGGCGCACGCCGCCACGCGCACATCGGTTAATGACGGGAAAGCTCAGCGCCCGCCCTGGCTGGTAGCTGGGGCGGGCGCTGAGAGAAAACTAGGCCTCGGTCACCGTGACCAGGGTTCCGTACGTGAGGTACGGCCAGATCGACTTGGCCTGGCTGTAGGGCAGTTCCACGCAGCCCAGGCTCTGCTGGGAGCCGTAGCTGTACCGCGGGAAGTAGTGCACGGCCTCGCCGTTGTGGAAGTAGGCCACCCAGTAGACCTGGTCGGCGTACTTGGACCCGTCCGGGTTGGTGCCCTTCATGATCTGGCTCTGGTACCTGATGTACACCGGGTCGGTACGCGCCGTTGTCGGTGCGGCCGGGATACCGGTGTTCGCCAGGTGATGGAAGATCACCTTCCCGTCGTGCCAGACGGTGAGCGTCTCAGGCGAATGCTGGCTGGCGACCGCGTAGGTGTAGCCGTGCTTGTTCGTCTGACCCTTGGCCAGCGCCTTGAAGATGTCCACCCACAGCCGGTGTCCGATCGGCCCGGTGGTGATCAGCCCTTGCTGGTTCTCGGCGATCATGTCCTCGATCAGCCCGTGGTCGGCCTGGAAGGCCGCTATCGCGCCGCGCAGGATCTCGCTGCCGCCGTCCGGTTTCCACAGCTTCATCAGCCTGCTCGGGTACCCGGACTCCCAGGTGAAATTGCCCTGCGGCGGGTCGTAGGCGGCGCTGTACTGAGCGGCCGCGTCGGTCAGCGGTGCCGGGCTGCCAGAGGCCGGTGCCCAGGTCAGCGGCAGGTAGTCGAGTTGCGCTAGCAACTGGAGCAGGCGCACTTCGCTGAACTTGCCGGTAGTGAAGCTGAAGCCAGCCGAGGCCGCGGTGCTGATGCCCGACAGGACACCGCCGCCGCTGGAGCGGATCCCGTCAGGACCGGTCGGGATGCTGACCCTGACCTTGGTCCGCTGCCAGATCCCGCTGGCGGGCACGAATACCGCCGCGTTGCCGTCGACATGCCAGCTGCCCTTGATCTTGGGATGCAGCGTAGGCATCGGGCTGTTCGCGCTGAGCGGCTCGGAGAACACCACGCGGATTCCGGCACCGCCGTTGACATCGGTCTCGCCGTTGGCCGGCGTCGTCGAGACCAGGCGCTCAGGCCCCTTCGCGATCGGCGCGGCCTTCGGCGCCGTGTTTCCCGGTTTGGTGCCGCCGGACGCGGTCGGCGAAGTACTGCTCTTGTGCGCGAACCCGAAGTAGTAGGCGCTGCCGCCGCCGATCAGCACGACAAGCGCGGCCGCGATCCCGATGAACGGAGCTAGCCCGCGCCGCTTGGACGGAGGTGACGCGACCGGGGCGGAACCGCTCGGGCTCCAGCCGCCCGGGCCGGCGCCGGCCGGTGCGGGCGGTCCGGCGGGCGGAGCGGACGAGACGCCCAGCGTCGACGCCGACCAGAGCCCGGCGTCCCCGTTGAACCCGCCCTGATCGGCTGCGAACGCGGCCACCTCGGCGGCGCCGACGGCGCTCTCCCTGGCCAGATTCGGGTCGATCGCCGGAGCGTCGATCACCGTAGGCGGCTCATCGCTGAACGAGGACCCGTTGCCGGAGGCACCGGAAGCACTGTCGTCGGTCAAATCGGGCTTAGCGAACGGGCTGGTCGAGTCAGAATCACCAACGTCGTCGAGGTCCAAGCTGGCCGGCTCAAGCGAAGGCTCCTGCGCCGAGGGCGCCAGCTTGAAGACGGACCCGCGCGGGCTCAGCGGGTCGGCCGCCCACGGCGACCCGTCGCTGCCCGAGGACTTCTCCTGCGTGTCCGGCCGATCATCACCCCACAACGAACCCGACGCCGACTTCGGCTGCGTGGCCGGCGACTTCGACAGTCCAAGCGGGTCATCGCCCCACACCGAACTCGAACCCGACGCCGACTTCCGCTGCGTAACCGGCGACTTGGACAAGCCAAGCGGGTCATCGCCCCAGACCGAACTGCCCGTCGAGGACGACCGTGGCCTGGTCTCCGACGTGGCCCGTGCCTGCGCGGGCTTGGCCAGGCCGAGGGGATCGTCGCCCCACACCGACCCTGAGCCGCTGCCCGACGGCGATACCGTCGGTGTCCTCGGCTCGAAAACCGACCCGGACGGACTCAGCGCGGTCTGCCGATCCAGTGCAGACCGGAGCCCATGCGCTCCGCCGCTGCCCGTCAAACCGCCATCGCTGACGCCGGAAGCCTCCGGCTCTTCGCCCATACTTGCGTCCTCGGCGTCTGGGCCGGGCCGCTTGCTGTGTGCCCCGATCTGTACCACCTCTTTCCCAGAAGCGAGTGTAGATACCGCGAGCCGTGATCGGCCGGAGGATCAGGTGAAGAAACGAACACAAAATACCGGATCGCGGCACCTAGGTAAGCCATGGGCGAACTGGCCGCAACGCGACTGCGACCGGGCCCCGCAATGCGGGACCCGGTCGCGGCCGGCAAGCAGCCGAGCGGGCTAGCCGGTGACCATCACGAGGCTGCCGTAGGTGAGGTACGGATAGGCACGCTTAGCGTCGTTCATCGCCAACTCGACGCAGCCCAGGCTCTGCGGAGAGCCGTAGGAGCCGCGCGGGAAGTAGTGCACCGCCTCGCCGCCGTCGAAGTAGGAGACGTAGCTCACAGGGTCGGCATAGTGACTGCCGTCAGGATTGGTCCCCTGCATGATCTGGAACCGGAAGCGCAAGTACACCGGATAAGTGCCCGACGCCGTCGGATCAATCGAAATACCGGTATTGGCGAGACTGCGAAGCACCTTATGTCCGTCATGCCAGATAGTCAGCGTTTCCGGCGAGCCTTTGCTTACAATCGCGTACGAATAACCGACGGTGTTGCCCTGTGAACTCGCGGCGGCCGCGAACAGCTTGGTCCAGAGCTTCTTGGTGACGACACCGTTGACCGCGAGGCGGTGCTGCGCCTGGAACGCCATCACCGCGCCCCGAACGACCACGTTCGGATGGCCGGGTATCCACGACGCGCGCAGGCTCGCCGGGTAACCCGACTTCCAGGTGAACCTGCCCGGCGGCGGGCTGTAGGCCAGGCGCTCCTGGCCTTCGACGCCGCCGGTCGCCTGCCCGTCGGGCACCCGGGCACTGCCGGTCTGCTGCCAGGTCATCGGCAGGTAGCCAAGCTGGCTGAGTACCTCGGCGAGCCGCAGTTGCGAATAGCCCCCGGTGGAGAACCTGATCTGCTTCGACTTGGCGAGCAGGCCGCCGACGTCCGAGTGCAGGCCCATCCGCCCGCCCGGGATCACCAGCGTGTAGTGCGTCGACGGCGAGAATGGCACGCTCGGCACGAAGCTCAGCGTCGAGCCCGAGGCCTGCCATTGCCCCGCCACCGCCGGGCGGAAGCTCGGCTTCACCGAGTCTGAAGCCAGCGGCGCGGAAAAGTCGACCATCACGGTGGTGGCGCCGTTGACGTGCTTGGTGTTCGTCGCCGGCGAGACGGCCACCACCTTGAGCGGCGTGGCGTTGGGGTTGCCCTTGGCCTGCGCTCCCGCCGCGCGGACCTTCCCGGCATGGGAGCCGCTGGTATGCGCCATCACCGCGAGCCCGCCGATCCCGACGGCCACCGCGACCCCCGCGATGACCGATGCGGTCAGCCCGACCCTAGCCGCCACCGTCTTCCGACCACCGCCGGCCGCCTTGCCCTGGCCGAGGATCTCGGCCGCGGTCTGCGGCTGCGGCTCCCCGCCCGATCCCCCGTCACCGGTCTGTCGCTGTGAGTCATCGCCCTGACCGGGCTGCCCCTCTCCCAGCACGTCTCCCCCGTCCATGCCACGGCCAGCCACGTTTCACCGAGCAGACCGTACCGCTATGACTACACTGTGTCACCACTCGATTGCCCGGCGCGTCCTCTCGCCTACCCCTCCCCGAGGCAAACCGTTCACCACCCCAGCCAGCAGCGGCACGTGCCCGGCACGATCATGAACTGGCGGGCTGGTTCGCCGCCGGGGCTGCCGAGGTGCTCTGGGTCGGAGTGCTCTGGGTCGGAGTTCTCTGGGTTGGATCTAGGAAGACGTGCGGGGTCTGCGGGAGGACCTGGGCCAGCCGGTGGTCGATCTGGTCGGCCAGGTCCTCGACTTCGTCGGCGTCGATCTCGTCGACGAACGAGACGCGGGCGGCGACGATCAGGTGATCTGGTCCCAGGTGCATGGTCAGCAGCTCTTGCAGCCGGTCGACACCAGACGCCGACTCGATCTCGGCGCTGATCCGCTCTTGGTCCCGCGGGCTGGCGGCCCGGCCGATCAGCAGAGATCGGCTGTCGAGCCCGAGCCGGATGGCCACGAAGACCAGCAGGGCGCCGATCGCGATCGAGGCGGCGCCATCCCAGACCGACGAGCCGGTGAGCTGCCGCAGCCCGATTCCGGCGGCCGCCAGGGCCAGGCCGACGATAGCCACGGAGTCCTCGAACAGAGCGGTCTTGACTGTCGTGTCCGGGCTGGACTTGACGTGCTCGCCGACGGTGGTGCGATCGCGCCTGGCCTCGCCGTGCATCTGCCAGTAGGCCCGGGCGAAGGACGTGCTCTCCGCGATTCCGGCGAGCCCGAGAACCACGTACGCGATCAGCACGTCGCCGCCGGATTCCGGGCGGGTAAGCGCCAGGATCCCCTCGAAGACCGAGAACCCGGCCCCGGCGATGAAGATCCCGAAGGCGGCCAGCAGCGACCAGAAGTAACGCTCCTGGCCGTAGCCGAACGGATGGACCGCGTCGGCGGGCTTGCGGCCTCGGTTGATCGAGGTCAGCAGGAACGCCTGGTTCATGGTGTCGGCGGTAGAGTGCGCGGCCTCGGCGAGCATCGCGCTCGATCCGGTCAAGGCCCCCGCCACGGCCTTGATGATCGCCACCGCTATGTTCGCTAGTCCCGCGACGATCACCGTGCGGCGGGTCTCCGTCTGGGAAGCGGCCTTTTTTGAGCTAGACATCACCGTTCGCTACCCCGTGCTAGCTAATCAACCGGCCAGCGAATCAACCGATGTTCAGAGATCCAGCATCGGGGTAGTGCGGCTGAACGCCCTGCAGGGACATCCGACCGGAGGTGAACTTCCGTGACGGCCGACAGCGATCAGCCTTTCCTGGACACCGATCAGATCACCCTCACCGAACTCGACGCGCGGGTATACGAGGCCATCGCCACTCTCGAATTCATCGGATACCAGGTCAAGACCGCCGACATCGCGACCTCGGCCGGCCTGGACGAGAGCACCGCGCGCCGTGCCCTGAGGTCTTTGACCAGGCGCGGCGTGCTCGTCGCGAAGGGCCGGAGCACCGATCCCAGCTACGAGCCTGCCTACCGGGGCTGGAGCGCCGCACCCGAGCAGGCGGCCAACCCGAAGCGGTAACCGCACGCGTCTAGCGCTCGCGCTGGGCCTGCGCCCGGCGCGCCAGCGGGAACGCGAACCACAAGCCCGCGAACACGGTCGCCACGCAGCCGCCGATGACAAATGCGGGCGTGCCCTTGAGCACATAACTGACCACCAGCCAGACCGTGCTGGATACCGCCAGCGCGGTCGCGGCGAGACCGCCGATCGCCATCGCGTTCGCGGCCCGGACCAGACGCTCCTTCTGCCGGAGCCGGAACACCAGCCGGTGATAGGCGACCGGGCCGAGCAGCAGCGCGGTGGCCAGCGCCGAGATCACCAAAATTCCGACGTACAGCTTCCGCTGCGAGCCGGTGAGCTGGACGAACCGGGTGGTGAACGGCAGCGAGAGCAGGAAGCCGAAGAGCACCTGCACGCCGAGCCCGGCGACCCGCAGTTCCTGCAGCAACTCGATCAGGTTGCGGTCATCGCGCTGCTCCTGCGACTCGTCCCGGTCATCCGGCTGGGCTTCTCGCATGGTGACCTCCGTCCAAGGACGGGCTGCCCCATCGCCGGTTCCCTAACCCACGCCACCGCGATGACAGGGTTGAATGGGAGTTAGGTAGAAACAGCAGCCTTCTGCCCGTCTGTCGTCCGGGCCGGCTCCAAAGGCACCCTCGATAGCATGGCAAACCATTTCTCTCCCGGCGCCTTTTCTCCCGGGGCCGTAGGGCGCTGGAGCATCAGGCGTCCGTGGCTCGCGATCGCAATCTGGCTGGCCTTCGTGTTCGTCTCGATCGGCCTGTCCATCGCGACCGGGTCCAATCAGCTCGCCGACAGCGCGGTAGGCCAGTCAGCGCGCGGCGACGCGCAGCAGAACGCCCACCTGGTCGGCCCCGGCCAGACCGCCGAGATCTACCTGCACAGCCGAACGGTCCCGGTCACCGGTGCCTCGTTCAAGGTCTCGATCGCCCAGGTGTCGGCCGTCATGCGGAATGGCTTCGGCGGCCCGTTGTCGGTGCGGATCGCCGGCGACCGGCACTCCGTGCTGGTCGTCGGTCAAGTCGAGCGCGCGGTCTCGCCGAGCGTGATCACCTCGGCCGTGGCTCGCTTCAACGCCGGCCATCAGGGGATCAGCGCGCAATGGGTGAACGACTTCGTCGACAACAACGACCTGCAGCGCGCCGAACGGCTGTCGGTGCCGGTGACGCTGCTGGTGCTGCTGATCGCGTTGGCGGCGGCGCGCGGGATCGCGCACCCCCCGGGCCGGCGACCGTTGGACGGGTTCCTGGCCTCGCAGTGGCCGTCACCGGCGACGCCGCCCGCGATGTCGACTTCACGGCCCAGATGCGGCACGGCCTGCCTTACGTCATAGGACTTGTCCTGTTGCTTGCTTTCCTCCTGCTGCTTGTGACCTTCAGGTCAGTCGTGATCCCGGTGACCGCCATCGCGCTGAACCTGCTGTCCGTAGGCGCGTCGTTCGTAGTGTTCTTGTTCGTGGTGCTGTCCGGGTTGTCGATGGACTACCACATCTTCATCCTCAGCCGGGTCCGCGAGGAATTCGATGCCGGCCCGGCCAACACTGTGCTGGCCTTTGATGGGGCGCTGCGGACCGGGATCAGCCGGACGGCGGGCGTGGTGACCAGCGCGGCACTGGTCATGTTCGGCGTGTTCTCGCTCTTCGGCACGGCCAGTTCGCTGGACCTCAAGCAGGCCGGGGTCGGGCTCGCGGCCGGTCACGAGACCGAGTGGGTTACGACGGCGGTGTAGTTGCCCGCGACCGCGCCCGCCGGGATGTGGACGTCGAGGTTGGGTGTCCAGGTCGCGCTGGTGTCACCGTTAACATTGGTGGCGCTCACCACCGCTTGCGGGTTGACGTTGACATCCAGGCTGGGCACGAAGCTGAACGTGGCCCGCCCGGTGGTCTGGAACAGGCTCGGGATCAGGTAGTCGACGTCGGTCGGCGGGATGAGCTGCGGGCCGGTTCCGGTGCCGGTAGTGAACGCGGTCGAGGACACGGTCGCGGTCCAGTCCGCCCCGAAGCCGCGGTTGTCGATGACCTGGACGGTGCCAAGGCTGCCGGACACGGTGGTGCCGGGTGCGGCGCTGCCCAGCGAGGCCGTGCCGGGCACGGAGATCGACAGGCTGCCGGCCACGACGGACACCGAGACTGAGCAGCCGGATTCGGTGCTATCCGGCGGGCAGGTGCTGCCCGGATCGGTTGAGGCGACCGTGTTGTCCATCACCCGGGTGCCGTTATCGGGGTCGTTGACCGTCGTTGTGTACGTGATCCTGGTCGTTTCGCCGGGACTGAGATCGCCGGTCCAGGTCAGAAGGGGCGTCGAATAGCTGAACGTGCCGACGCTCGCGGTGGCGTCGTTGTTGTAGGTCGCGTCGTCCAGGAGACCCGACAGGTTGTCGGTCACGGTCGCCGGCGAATAGGCGGTCTGCCCGGAATCGGTGATGGTTATCCGGTAACTGACGTCGTCGCCCGGGTTCGCGGTTGCGACGTCCGCGGTCTTGGTGATCGTGAGCCCAGGGGTTAGCACCGGGACGGTCACGGCGCAGGCCGGACTGGTGCTGCCCGGCGGGCAAGTGCTGCCGATCGCGGTCGAGGCGACGGTGTTGTCCAGGGAGTTCTGGCCGAGGTCCGGGTTATTGACGGTGGCGCTGTAGGTGACGACGGTGGTGGCGCCCGGCGCCAGGCTGCCGGTCCAGGTCAGCGTCGGACTGGCGAAGGAGAGCGCGCCGATGGTGGCGTTCGCGTCGCCGTTGTAGGCGGCGTCGTCCAGGACGCCGCGGAGGTCGTCGGTGACCGTGGCGCCGTTGTAGGTCGTCTGGCCGGTGTTCGCGATCCTGATCGTGAAGCCGACCGTCGAGCCCGGCGTGGCGCTGGCGCTGTCCGCGGTCTTGGTGATCGTCAGCTGCGGGGTGAGCACGGCGACGGTCGCGGTGCAGGACGCGGGAGTGGCAGATACCGGGCAACTGGCGCCGGTCGCCCCGCTCGTGGTGGTGCTGGTCATCACCTGGTCACCGGTCTGCGGGTCCTTCACCGTGACCGAGAACGTCATCGTCACCGAGTCGCCTGGGGAAAGCGAGCCGTGCCATTCCAATACCGGGCTGTCGAACTCGACCGAGCCGGCTGTCGCCACCGCGTCGTTGTTGAAGTTGGCGTCGTCCAGCAAGCCGGTCAGGTCATCGTCCACCTCGGTGTCTGTATAGGTGGTCAGCCCGACGTCGGTGACCGTGATCGTGTAGTTCACCGTGTTGCCCGGGCTGGTCGTACTGGCCGCGGGAACATTCGTAATGAGCATGCCGCTGATCAGGACGGTATTGGTGCAGCGGGGGTCGGTGCTGCCGGAGGCGCAGTTGGTGCCGGACGTGGTCGAGGTCAGCACGCTGACCATCTTGTAGTCGTTGGCGAGCGGGCTGTTCACGGTGACGGTGAACGTGGCGGTCGCCGATCCGCCCGGTGACAGGTTCCCGGTCCAGGTCAGGTTCGGGCTGGTGAAGCTCACCGTGCCCGAGGTCGCCGACGCGTCGTTGTTGAATACCGAGTCATCGAGCACGTCAGGCAGCGCGTCGGTGACGCTCGCTCCGGTGTACGGGGTCTGGCCGGAGTCGGTGATCGTGATCGTGTAGGTGATCGTGCTGCCGGCCACGGTGTCGGCCGGGTTCGCGGTGACCACGCTGGTCAGCAGCGGAGTCAGGATCGGGACGGTGAGGCTGCAGTCAGCGCCGGTAGGTGGGCAGGTGCTGCCCACCGCGGCCGAGTTCAGGACGCTGTGCAGCTGCTTGTCACCGTTGTCGGGGTCGTTGACGGTCATCGAGTAGGTCAAGACCGCGGTCGCACCGACCGCCAGGTCACCGGTCCAGGTCACGTTGCCGCCCGCGAAGGACACCGAGCCCGTCGTGACGGCCGCGTCATTGTTGTAGGCCGCGTCGTCGAACGACTCGTCGATGTCGTCACTGACGGAGATGCCGGTGTAGTCGGTCTGGCCGGCGTTCGCGATCGTCACGGTGAACGTGACCGTCTGGCCGGGCACCGCCGCTACGGCGCTGGCATGCTGAGTGATGGACAGAGCCGGGATCAGCACGGCGATGCTGACCGAGCAACTCGGGGCCGTCGTGCCGGACGGGCAGTTGGAGCCCTGCGCGTCGGTGGTGATCGTGCCGGCGATCAGTTTGTTGCCGATGTCCGGATCGTTGACGGTGAGCGTGCCGGTCACGGTGACCGTTCCGCCGACCGGGATGTCACCCGTCCAGTCGATGCCCGTGTCGGTCAAGATCAGCGTGCCCGACGTCGCGGTCTGGTCGCCGTTCCCGGTCGCGTCGTCTACCACGTCGGAGAGGTCCTCGGAGATCGTGATCCCGGTGTAGTCGGTCTGGCCGGCGTTGGTAAAAGTGGCCGTGAACCGGATCACGCTGCCTGGGGTCGTGGTGGAGACATCGGACGCGTTGGTGATCACCAACTGCGCTACGGTGACGGTTTCGGCGCACCGCGGGTCGATGTTGCCAGCGAAGCAGTTGTTGCCGGAGTTAGTCGAAGTAAGCGTGTTCGTCAAGATCTCGTCACCGGCGGGCGGATCATCGACGGTGACCGTATACGTGATCGTGACCGTGCTCGACGCCGGGATGTTTCCGGTCCAGGTCAGGTTCGGGGTGGTAAAGCTCACCGTGCCCGAGGTCGCCGAAGCGTCGCCGTTGTAAGTGGCGTCGTCAAGCAGCCCGGTCAGGTCGTTGGAGACCGACGCGCCGCTGATGGCGGAAAGGCCGGAGTTAGTCGCCTTGATCGTATAGGTCACGACCTGACCGGGAGCGGCCGACAAGTTGTCCGCATCGATGGAATAGGTCAGCGAGGACGGGTTGACCACGGTGACGGTTGCGCTGCAGCGCGGGTCGGTGCTCGACGCCGGGCAGTTGCTACCGGAGCTGGATGAGGTGACGGTGTTGGTCAGGATGTCCTCGCCGGTGTCGGGATTGTCGACCTGGACCGTATAGGTGATCGTCGCGCTGGCTCCTACGGCGAGGGTCCCGGTCCAGGTCAGGTTCGGGCTGGTGAAACCGACCGTGCCCGAGGTGGCCGAGGCGTCGTTGCCGTAGGCGGCGTCATCGAGGAGGCCGGACAGGTCATCGGTGAACGTCGCCGCCGGGTACGGGGTCTGCCCGGAGTTGGTGACCGTGATCGTGTAGTGGACCACCTGGCCGGGGTTCGCGGCCTCGACATCGGCGGTCTTGACGATCGTCAGGCCGGGAGTGAGGATCGCGACGGTGAGCGTGCAGCTCGCCGGCGCACCGGTGACCGGGCAGTTGCTGCCGGTCGCGGCCGAACTGACCGAGCTGACCAGGGTTTTGTCACCGGTCACCGGGTTGTTCACGGTGAGCGAGAACGTGACGACCGCGCTGGCGCCGACGGCCAGGTTGCCGGTCCAGGTCAGGACCCCAGCCGCGTAGCTGAGGCCGCCGGCGGCGGCCGAGGCGTCGTTGTTATAGACCGACTCGTCCAGCGACTGGCTGAAGTCGTCGGCGACGCTGATCCCGGTGTAGGCGGTCTGCCCGGCGTTGGTGATCGTCTCGGTGTAGGTGACCTTCTGTCCGGGCACCGCGGCCGAGGTGTCGGCGGCCTGGGTAATGGTGAGCCCGGGTACCAGGACCGGCACGCTGACCGAGCACCTGGGGTCGGTGCTGCCGGACGGGCAGTTGCTGCCGGCCGCGGTGGTCACGATCCTCGCCGCGAGCAGTTTGTTCCCGGTGCCTGGATCGAAGACGGTGACCGTGCCGGTGACGGTCACCGTGCCGCCGATCGGGATGCTCCCGGTCCAGGCGATGCCGGTCGCGGTCAGGATCAGCGTCCCCGAGGTCGCGGTCTGGTCGCCGTTCGGCGCCGCGTCGTCAACCACGTCGGAGATGTTGTCGGACAGCGTGATGCCGGTGTAGGGCACCTGGCCCGCGTTGGTGAACGTGGCGGTAAACCTGACCACCGAGCCCGGCGTGGTGCTCGGCGCGTCCGCGGTGTTGACGATCGTCAGGATGGCGACCGGCACGCTGACCGAGCACTGCGGGTCGGTGCTGCCGCTGGCGCAATTGCTGCCGGCCGTGGTCGAGGTGATCGTGCTCGCCAGGATCGCGTTGCCGGCGTCCGGGTCCTTCACGGTGACCGAGAACGTGATCGTCGCGCTCGCGCCGACCGCGAGATTGCCCGTCCAGGTCAGGTTCGGGCTGGTGAAGGTCGCCGTTCCCGAGGTCGCCGAGGCATCGCCGTTGTAGGTGGCGTCGTCGAGAACGGCCGACAAGGCGTCGGTCATTGTGGCTCCCGTGTAGGCGGTGTCACCGGAGTCGGTCACCGTGATCGTGTAACTGACCGTCGCGCCTGGCGTCGTCGTGCTGACGCCCGCCGAGGCGGCGATGGTCAGGCCCGGCACCAGCACCTTGACGGTGTTCGAGCACCGCGAGTCGGTGCTGCCCGGCATGCAGTTGCTGCCCGCCGCCGCCGACGACACGCTGGTCACGACGTTCTTGTCACCGGTGTCGGGGTTCTTCACGGTCATCGAGAACGTGATCGTGACGGTGGCGCCGACCGCGAGGTTGCCGGTCCAGGTCAGGTTCGGGCTGGCGAAGTTGACGGTTCCTGAAGTGGCCGTCCCGTCGCCGTTGTAGTCAGCGTCGTCCAGCGCCGTGGCCAGGGACACGGCGATCGAGGTGCCGGCGTAGGCGGTCTGCCCGGCGTTCGTCGCCGTGACGGTGTAGGACACCGCCGAACCGGGCGTGGCCGTGCCGGACGAGGCGGTTAGCGAGATTGCGAGGCCAGGTACGAGCACGGTCACGGTGTTCGAGCAGCGGGAGTCGGTGTTCCCGCTCGGGCAGTTGCTCCCGGTGGTCGTCGAGGTGAGGGCGCTGGTCATGGTCTTGTCGCCGGTATCGGGGTTCTTGACCGTGACCGAGAACGTGATCGTCGCGACCGCGCCGATCGCCAGGTTCCCGGTCCAGGTCAGGTTCGGGCTGGTGTAGCTAAGCGACCCCGAGGTCGTCGCGGCGTCGTTATTGAACGTGGCGTCATCAAGCACGCCAGACAGCGAATCGGTGAAGGTGGCCCCGCTGATCGAGACGCCGCCCGCGTTCGTCGCGGTGATCGTATAGGTGACCGTCGAACCCGGCGTGGTCGTGGACGTGCTGGCGGTGGAGTTGATCGTCAGCACCGGGGCCGTGGTGACGACGAGCGTAATCGAGGCGGTGGCGACGCCGCCGTTCGCGTCGCTCACGCTCACCACGAACGTAGAGCTGCCGGCCGTAGTCGGGGTGCCGGAGAGGACGCCGCCCGAGCCGAGCGTGATGCCGGGCGGCAGCGTGCCGGAATCCACCGCCCAGGTGTAGGGCGTAGTGCCACCGGTTGCGGTCAAGGTGTAGGAGTACGCGAGACCGACCACACCCGACGGCGGAGGGGCGAAGTTGGTCGTGACTCCGGCGGCGACCGTGATGCTTGTCGCATTGGTGGTGGACACACCATTGGCGTCGACTAGCTTGACCGTGAACGAGGATGTGCCGGTCGTGGTCGGCGTGCCGCTGATCACGCCGTCGGGAGCGAGGCTGAGCCCGGCCGGCAGGCTGCCGCCGCTCAGCGAGAACACGTACGGAGTGACCCCACCTGAGGCGGACAGCGTGACGGAGTAGAAGGTGTTGGTAAAGGCCTGGGGCAGCGTTCCGAAGGTTAGCGACGGCGCCGGGACGATCGTGATGGAGGTGTCCTTGGTGGCACTAAGCCCGGAGCTATCGGTCACCTTCACGGTGAACGAGAACGTCCCGGCTGTGGTTTGGGTGCCGGAGACGGTACCGGTCGAGGAGTTGAGCGAGAGCCCCGGCGGCAGCGATCCCGAGCTGATCGACCAGTTGTACGGGCTGGTGCCGCCGGTCACCGTGAACGTATTGGAATAGCCCACGCTCACCTCGCCGCCGGGCGGCGGCGGAAACAGCAGCGCCGGGCCGGGGTTGTAGGTGTAGCTGATGCTGCCGGAAACTCCGAGGCTGACCACCTTGACCGTCACCGCGCCGGACGCGTGGGCCGGCATGGACGAAATCGCGATCGCAGTCGAGTTCGTGATCGTGAAGCAGCCCGCCGCCGGCGAGGAGCACAACACGAGCGTCGTCGGCGTTCCGGCGTTGAACTCGGCGGTGGTACCGATCTCCACCGCGGTGGCGCCGCCGAGGTTGGTGCCGGTGATCGTGGCGGAGTTACCGCCGCCGGCGGCGCCGTTGGTCGGGCTGATGCTCGTGACCGTGGGCGTGGTCGGCAACGTGCCCGCCGTCGCGGTCGCGCTCGCCGGGCTGCCATCGGAGGAGGAGATCGTCGCCGTGGTACCGCTGGCAACCGTGGCCGAGGTGAGCGTGCTGCCGGTCGCGACCGCGTTGACCGTGATCGTGCCGCTGGTAAATGTGCCTCCGGTGCTAGTGCAGGAGATCTGCTGGCCGACCGGCGCCGCGCAGGTCCAGCCAGTGCCGTAGGCCGACACCGGCAGCGCGCCGGCCGGCCCGGTCTCGGTGATCGTGACCGGCTGGTTCTCGGTCGGGCCGGACGAACTGCCGTTGATCACGTACGTGATCGGGGACCCGGCTGCCGGCGAGGCCACCGTGTAGCTGGTCTGCGAGATCGCCAGGATCGGCACCGGGTTGAGGCTGGTCACCAGCGCGTTGCCGACCTCATGAAAGTCCAGTAGCGAGCTGGTCGAGCCGGCCCAGCCGAATGCGAGCTGCTTGGGGATGCCGCTTGAGTTGAGCCAGCTAGACGGGTAGAGACCGGACGGCACGGTCGGCAGGGCGTGGACCAGGCTGGTGGAAGTACCGCCGATCGGAGTGAACGTCACGTCGTAGTCGCCGGCGGGCACCGAGAGGCCGGACGCGGTGGTCAGCGTCGACGAGGTGGGATTGATCACCACCTCGACCGGGATCGTCGAGGCGGTCCTGGTCGACGCGGTCAGCGTGAGCGACGGCGAACTGGGCGTGCGGGCCGTGCTCTGCACCGGGCAGTACCCTACCGTGCCATTGCCTGGGCCTCGGATGACGACCTGGCCCGGCATCGTCTTAGCGATACCCGAGGAGTGCTGGCAGCCGGTGCCCTCGTTGTTCTTGTTGCTGAAGCTCCCGGCCGCGTCGAGCGCGATCCCCAGGTAGCCGTCGGCCACGCCGCTCGTATCCGGGTTGGTCGCGGTCGTGGCCGAGTAGCCGAGCGTTCCCCCGTTCAGCCCGAGCACGGTCGGCGCCGACGGATTGGACGGGTCGGTCGCCGCGAGCAAGAAGGCGATGCCGTCGCCTCCGGCTGGAGTCGCGGTGCCGTACTGGAACGTGGTGAACGTGGCGTCGATTCCCTGGGCGGTGGGGACGGTGGCCGCTCCGAACACGCCGCCCAGCGTCGTGCCCGAGTCGGGCGTGAGCCGCAGCGTGCCCGAGCCCTGGGCGTCGTTCGGCGCCGGGCAGCTGGCCAGCGGGTTCGCGGTGGAGTTTCCAGACGCCGTCAGGCAAGCGGAGTTGGTGAGCCCGCTTGGCGCGCTCGGCACCTTGACCGACCCGACCGGGCCGTCGACCGTATTGTCCTTGAACGGCTGATTAAATAGCGTGGTGCCCGCCGCCAGGGCCGGCGTGATCGAGGTCATCTCCGCGGCCACCAGCGTGCCCGCTGTCAGGATCGTTGCGGCAAAGACACGCGGAATAAGCCGCGGGCAGCGGCTGCGGTTGCTTATTGGCCTGCCCTCGCGCGGCCGAGCCTGGCGACGCATCTTCCCCCCGGAATGCCAACGCCTAATCGTTCGGCAAACCCCGCCGGCCGAAAGGTCGCGGCGACGCCAACCAGCGGCCAACGCTAAACCTGGGGGACGTAAGGATCTCGCCACCTGATGGCAGTGATTCGGCTAGCGCCGACGGCTTGCCCTGGGCCGGTGCGATTTGGCCCCTGGCTTATGGCCGGATTCAAAAGACTTGCCGCTGGCTCTCCGCATATGACGGCGGCGCGGCAATCAGCGACTCCTCAGGTGTCGCTGCCCCGCGAAAGACCCAAGGTGGCGAGCAGGTCTTCGTGGAACTGGATCCAGACGAGGTGGCAAGAATCGCGATCAGCGGCGTCGATCCAGGCCCGCTGCCCGGTTTGCGCTCGCGCGAGCGCCGCGCGGAAAGAACCGGAATAGGCCTCGAAACGCCCTAGGCACGCGGTCAGTCGGCCGCATAGCGGCGCGAAGGCTTTCTCCAGGCTGGCTAGCTCGGCGAGCACCCCGCCATCCCAGCGCCAGTCGGAATGGTCGTTGAAGGCCATGGGATCACCCGCCGTCGGGCGAATCTGCCAGTCGGTGCAGGCGCGGCCGAGCCGGCCGTTCAGCGGAAGGAAGTCGGCGTGCACCTCGACAACCAAGTCCCTGGCCTGCGCCTGGTCAAGTTCGGCAGCCAGCCGGCGCTCGTCCTCCAGACGGCCGGCATCGGTCATGGACCATCTGGAAGTCCCGGCGAAACTGAACTGGCGGGCCCAGCCTCTGGCCTCGAAGTCCAGCAGGTAGTCCACCGTCGACTGCAGGTCAAGGCCGTAGCGGCTCGCGATCCTGGTGGCGGCCGGGAAACCGAGCACGCGAATTCCGTGCAGCGCGAGGTCGCCCGCCGCGGATCGGTAAGTCACCGGCGGGTCCCGCTGGAATCCGCGCCGGCTCGCCCGGCAACCCGGCCGAATCGCTGCTGCGCTGCCTGGGGTGACCTAAGGCCCATCGCGCGCGATATCCGTGCCCAGGAAATCCCCTGGGCACGAGCCGTGAAAAACAGTGCTGTTTCCAGCTGATCGACTTCAGCTCTGGCCGCGGCAAGCAACGTCAGGGCCGCGAGCAGGTCCGCGCCGCTGAGCCGGGAAATGCCTGCCTGCCAGGCCGCGAATTGAATCAGGTCCAGCGCCGCGGGAGGCTGAGCGTCATGCAGCCAGGGCGCACGAGGAATGACAGCTCCCCCCGCATCAAGCAAACGCTCGCGGCTTTCCGCCTCCCGCGCGGCCCGTTCCTGATCCGCCTCTGCCATACCCGAACTCTAAAACTTCAACATCTCGTTGTCAACAACATGTTGATAAGCGGAGCGCCGGCTCGTAAATACGGACGGTGCGACTCGTAAAGATCGACGGCGCGGCTCGTAAAGATCCGGGGCGGGAACCGAAAAGATTCCTGGCTTTGACACGCTAAACAGGCATTAGAATTTGCTATGACACGGTATGGTGTTTGTTAAACGCATCCGCATTTCCATGCGTCTCCCGGAATGCCCCCCGAGAGTTGAGGCGCGCAAGCGTCTTTCGCATGGCTCACCTAGGCAGTGGAGTGACATGTCCAAGACAGTGAGCGTAGTGGTAACCGACGACCTCGACGGCTCGACTGGCGCCGAGACCGTAGCCTTCAGCTTCGAAGGTCAAGGTTATGAGATAGACCTCGCACCGGCGAACCAGGCAAAGATGAAGGCATCTTTCCAGCCGTTCATCGAGGCCGGCCGTCGCATGACCCAGCGCCGTCCCGCCCGCGCGGCCAGGTCCAGGTCGGACCTCTCGGCCGTCCGCCAGTGGGCGCAGGAACAGGGAATGGCAGTGGCCGAGCGCGGCCGGATCAGCGCCGACGTTCTCAGCAAGTACGACGCGGCGCACTGACCCTCCGGTGCACTTACCGCCCAGTCCTAACCGGGTTGGCCCGGCCTGACAAACTGTCAGCCGGGCCGACCGCAAAGGTGATCATCATGGCCGGCCGATTGGGTATGACGGGACCATGGTGACAGAACGATATATAGATCTCGGCGAGATCAGGCTTCGGATCGCCGAGTCCGGAGCCGGGCAGCGCCCGTTGCTCCTGGTACACGGCTTCACCGGTGCCAAGGAAGACCTCTCCGGATGGCTCGACCAGCTAGCCGACCTCGGCTGGCATGCCGTCGCCCCTGACCTGCGCGGTCACGGAGAAAGCTCCAAGCCGAGCGAAGAGTCGGCCTACTCATTCAAGCTGATGGCCGATGACGGACTGGGGCTAGCCGACGCGCTCGGCTGGGATCGGTTCGTCCTGCTCGGGCATTCGATGGGCGGCATGATCGCCCAGTTCATGGCCATCGCCGAGCCGTCACGGCTGACCGGCCTGATCTTGATGGATACCGCGCACGGGCCGCTGGCGCATCTGAGCCCGGAACTGGTCGCCGGCGCCGTGGCCGTGGTCAGGGCCGAGGGAATGGACGCCCTGGCCCAAGTCACCGCCGGGCGGGAAGGGCCCCTGCACACTCCGGCGCACCAGAATCTGCTCGACAACAAGCCCGGCTACGCCGAGTTCGGCGACCGCAAGCTCCGCGCGACCTCACCGGGGCTCTACGCGGCGATGGCACCGGAGTTCATCAACGCACCCGACCGGCTGGAGTCCCTGCGTCAGTTGCCGAACTCGCTCCCTGTTCTCGTCATCGTCGGCGATCAGGACGAGCCGTTCCTGGGTCATTCACAGCGCATGGCTGACGCCATTGGCGGCGCCGCGCTCACCGTCATTCCCGGTGCCGGGCACAGCCCGCAGTTCGAGAACACCGACGCCTGGTGGAACGTACTCACCGCCTATCTGGGCGCCCTCGAATCCAGCTGACGCCGATGGGCGGGCAGGAGAGACCGGCCGACCTGCTGGCGGCCGAGCGCACCAGGACCGTCGAGCGAATGGCCGGACTTGAGCGGGAGCTAGCCGGGATCATCGAATCGGCCTCATCAGGCGCCGACGACGAACACGATCCAGAGGGCGCCACCCTGGCCTTCGAGCGGCAGCACCTCGTCGCCTTGCTCGGCCAGGCGAGCCAGCAACTCGCTCAGATTGAGGCGGCGATCGGCCGCGTCACCGACGGCAGCTACGGTCAGTGCGTGACGTGCGGCGAGCCCATCGGCCCGGCCCGCCTTGCCGCCCGTCCCGCGACCAGCACCTGCATCCGGTGCGCTTAGCTAGCTACGGCTCCGTGGCGACCACTGATCTATCCATCTCCGTAGTGCGCACGGATGTGCCGGCGTTGTCCACCAGGCCGTCGGTGACATGGCGGCGGCGTTCTTGGTCAGTGACCGAATCGCGCGCAGGGCACGGCGACGGTTTGCCGGTAATGTTACCCTTCGCGGGATTTCGTCTCCACCACTTCCCATCCGTAGCGACGACTTGCCATTCATTGCGACGACTTACCCGAAGTTACCGTCGCGACAAATGCCGCATATCCGACAGAACTCCGCTCTAACGGATGGCAAGTCGCCGCCGGATGGGAAGTCGGTGGCCCAGGGGAACCAGTCCGGTGTCCGCAGCGCGATGTCCGAGTTGCCTGACGGCGGCTTAGAAGCCTCGGGCCAGTGCGCAGATTTCGGGTTACGTGACAAGAGACCCGCAGGTCAGCGGCAGGCGATCCATAGAACTCCAGGATCGTGATAAAAAGTCAGGACCGGCTCGGCCTGTACCGGGCGATGACCGGAGCCGGACCGGTCACGCCGGAAGCACTGGCCGAACAGGCCGGGCTCGCGGGTCAGGTGCGCGG
>DATNFM010000075.1:0-4611 GCA_035606435.1 Streptosporangiaceae bacterium
TGATGCCCTGGGATGCCGGTGATCTCCAGCACCCGTCCGCCCAGGTCGAAGGTGACCACCTGGCCAGGCCAGTCCGTGAACCCGAAGAACTCCCTGACCGCCTCGACCTCCTTGGCCACCAGCGTCGTGCCCGGCCGGTCACTAAACTGCCCGTCCCCGGCCACATGATCGCCATGGGCGTGCGTATGCGCGACGACAAGTTCGTACCCCGGGCCGGCCGCGTTGGCCGCCAGCCAGTCCGACATCAGGCCGTCCACCGTCGACCGGAGCGGTGAGTCGGCGGTCGCTCCGGTATCGAGCAGCAACGCCCGTTCATTGCCGAACAGCAGGTAGATGAACGGTCCCTCGTAGTTGGCCGTCTTGGACTGCCGCAGCACGTACGTATGCGGATCGTAGGCGTGCACCTGGAACCCGGGATCCGTGTCGGCCGCACCCGGCGCGATCCCGTGTATCCACCGGACGTCGAGGTCTCCCGCCACGGGCCCGCCGATACCGAAGTCGATCATCAGACTCGCGCCGTGTCCTTGCGGAACCGCCAGACGGCCCCGGCCACGAAGAGGCAGAACCACGCCACGGCGTTGACCAGCCACATAATGTCGAAGCTACCGCCAAGCAGCGGAGCGTGAACCAGCTGGTTGAGCCCGTAGAGCGGCGTCCACTTGGCGATGTCCTGCAGGATGCGGGCCGCCTGCTTCAGCGGGAAGAACAGCCCGCCCGCGAACGCCAGCACGGCCATCACGAGCCCGAGGAACTGCATGACGTTCTCCGACGGCAGCAGGTACCCGATGAACAGTCCGAGCGCCGCGAACACCAGCGAGCCGATCCAGACGATCGCCGCCAGTTCGAACCACAGGTAGGCATATCCGGGGTCCATGTGCGGCACGCCGGTGAGGTTGGCCGCGATGAAGACGGCGAGCACGGAGGCGAGCCCGAGCACCATCGCGGTCAGTGCCTTGATGATGATGTAGTTCGTCGCCGACAGCGGCGTGATCCTGAGCTGCCGGCTCCAGCCCTGGGCCCGCTCGATCGAGACCATCGCGCCGCCCGCCGTGGTCGCGAGCGTGGCACCGTAGAGCGCCATGCTGACGGCCAGGAACGCCGACACGTTGCCGTGCCCGTCGTGCAGGTTGGCGTAGGCCTTGTTCGTGCCGACGAACAGGAACAGCACGACCGGGAAGATCAGCGCGAAGATGACCGTCCGCCGGTTGCGGAGCAACCGCCGGATCTCCAGCCCGAGCACGGTCAGGTTGATCCCGGCCCGCCCGGACACCTTCCGAGTCGGCGCGCTCGGCGCCGTCGCCGCGCTCATCGTGCACCTCCGGTCGAAACGGTCTCTTGCGTCGCGTCGCTCGTGAGCGCGATGAACGCGTCCTCAAGTCCGCGCGCCGCGATCTCCAGGTCCTTGGCGGCCGTCTGGGTCAGCAGGTACCGCGCGACCGAGTCGCTGTCGTTGGCGTGGATATACACGGTGTCCCCGCGCACCTCCACGCTGTCCGCGCCCGGAACCTCGGCCAGCGACCCCGCGTCGGCAGCTGGCAGCGTCGCCCGGACGGTCCGGCCCGCCGCCAGCGCCTTGACCTCGGCGCTTGTGCCATCGGCCACCACTACGCCGTGCCGCAGCAAGATGATCCGGTCGGCGTACAGGTCCGCTTCCTCCAGGTAGTGGGTGGCGAACAGGACCGTGCGGCCCTGCTCGGCGTCCTGCCTGATCGCCGACCAGAACCCGCGACGGCCCTCGACATCCATGCCCGTGGTCGGCTCGTCCAGGATCAGCAGCTCAGGGTCCGGCAGCAACGCCATAGCGAACCGGAGCCGCTGCTGCTCACCGCCCGAGCACTTGCCGACTCGCCGGTCGGCGATCGCGGTGATACCGGCCCGCTCGAGTACCTCTGCGACCGGGCGCGCGCCGGAGAACAAGCTCGCCGTGTATCGCGCGGTCTCCTGCACCGTCAGGTCCTTGAGCAGCCCGCCGGTCTGCATCACGGCGGAGACCAGCCCGCTGTCGATCGCCTGCCTGGGCTGCTGCCCGTAGACCGACACTGAGCCGGACGAGGGCTGCGACAATCCGAGGATCATGTCAATAGTCGTGGTCTTCCCGGCGCCGTTGGGGCCAAGCAGGGCCACGATCTCGCCGGAGTCAATCGATAGGGTCATCCCGCGGACGGCCTGCACTTGCTTGAAGTTCTTGTGCAGGTCAACCAGCTCGACCGCGGGTCGAGTCATGCTCATCTGCGACATAGGTCCTATTCTGGCATCGCCGTCGATATTAGTTCGGCCGACATTCAGTCAATCGCATTATTTCGGACACATCTCCAAGTGCGCGGGAACAAGATACTACGCGACTCCCATAGACGCCAGCCTGTTATCCTCCACCCAAGCAAGCGTTTGGTTCAGGCGCACCCACACGGCAGGAGCACGCAGCATGGGCCGACTTGACGGCAAGGTCGCACTGATCACTGGCGGCGCCCGCGGCATGGGCAAGTCCCACGTCCGGCACTTCGTTGCCGAAGGGGCAAAGGTCGTCTTCGGCGACGTACTCGATGACCTCGGCCAGGCCGTGGCCGCCGAACTCGGCGACGAGAACTGCCGTTATCTCCATCACGACGTGAGCAGCGAATCCGCCTGGGCCGAAACCGTCGGGGCCGCGCTCGAAGCCTTCGGCCGGCTCGACATCCTGGTGAACAACGCCGGGATTCTCCGCCAGGTGCCGATCACCGACATGGCACTGGCCGAGTTCAAGCAGGTGCTGGAGATCAACGCGGTCGGCTGCTGGCTCGGCATGAAGAATGTCGTCGAGCCGATGAAGGCGAACGGCGGCGGCTCGATCGTCAATATCTCCTCGATCGAGGGCCTGACCGGCGCCGCCCACTGCACGGCCTATGCCGCCAGCAAGTTCGCGATCCGCGGCATGACCAAGGCCGCCGCCCAGGAACTCGGCGAGTTCGGCATCCGGGTCAACTCCGTGCACCCGGGCGGCATCGTGACCAGCATGATCTTCCAGTCCGCCGAGACCCTCGACGCCGAGCGCGGCAAGCGCTACTTCGACGCCATGCCGCTGCACCGGTTCGGCAAGTCGATCGAGGTCTCCCGCCTGGTCGCGTTCCTCGCCAGCGATGATGCCTCCTACTGCACCGGCAGCGAGTTCATAGCCGACGGCGGCATCCTGTCAGGCCCGGGATATTAAAGATCATTTAGGGAGAAAGAATGGCGCAGGCTTTTGACCTCGACGGCAAGACCGCCATCGTCACCGGGGCCGGTAACGGCCTGGGCCGGGCCGAGGCGCTGTCCCTGGCCGACCGCGGTGCCAACGTAGTGCTCAACGACCTGGCTGGCCCGGCTGTCCACGAGGTCGCCGACCAGATCGGCCGGGACCGCGCCATGGTCGTCGAAGGCGACGTCTCCGACTGGTCGACCGGCGAGGCCCTGCTGTCAGCCGCTCTCGAATACGGCCGGCTCGACATCGTGGTCAACAACGCGGGCGTGCTCCGCGACCGCATGGTCTTCACGATGTCGGCCGATGAGTGGGACACCGTGCTCCGGGTGCACCTGCGCGGGCACTTCATCACCACCCGGCTGGCCACCGGTTACTGGCGCGAGGCGAGCAAGAAGGCCGAGGGCCCGGTCTACGGGCGGATCATCAACACCTCCTCGGAGGCGTTCCTGCTCGGCTCCCCCGGACAGCCGAATTACGCCGCCGCCAAGGCCGGCATCGTGGCGCTGACGCTGACGACGGCTCGCAGTTGCGCCCGGTACGGAGTCCGGGCCAACGCGATCTGCCCTCGGGCGCGCACCGACATGACCGCCGGCCTGATGGGTGCCGCCCCGGACGGATCGACCGACCCGCTCGCCCCGGAGCACGTCGCCCCGCTGGTCAGCTACCTGGCCAGCCCGGCCGCCGACCAGATCAACGGCGAAGTGTTCGTGGTGCACGGCGGGATCGCCGCCGTGCTGGAAGCGCCCAAGCTGAGGACGGTGTTCCACGCGGCCGAACACGGCTCGCAAACCGGCATGTGGACGCCGGACTCGGTCGCCGCCGCGCTGGAGGGCCACTTCGACGGCAAGGGCAGCGGCTTCGCCAGCGAGGCCACCCTGGTGCTGGCCGACGAGACGATCGGCTTCGGGGGCGGCTCGTGAAGCAACGCGACAAGGTCGCCATGACCGAGGCCGAAATCGCCGAGATGCTGGCCGCTCACAATAAGGTGCAGCTCGCGACCAACTCCCGCGACGGCTTTCCGCACCTGGTCACCATGTACTACGTGATGATGGACGGCCTGATTACCTTCTGGACCTACCGCAGTTCGCAGAAGGCTCTCAATCTTGGACGCGACCCTCGGATTTCCTGCCTGGTAGAAATCGGACAGCAATATTTCGACCTAAAAGGGGTTGTTGTTCAAGGGACCGCGCGGCGCATTGAGGACCCGGCCGTGATCCTCGAGATCGGGCGCAGGATCACGGCGACGTTCTCCGATCCGACTGCCATGGCCGACGACGCGGTGACCCAGGGTGAGATGACACAGTACGTCGAGCACGCGGCGCGGAAGCGATTCGGCTACGCGGTCGAGCCGTCCAAGGTCCTTTCGTGGGACCACACCAAGCTCCTAGGCTAGCTTG
>DATNFM010000076.1:0-10455 GCA_035606435.1 Streptosporangiaceae bacterium
GTAACTGCTATACTGGTGCACCTATAGCTCTAGCATCGCGCCACATTCACCCGCCGGTGCCGACCGGGGTCGGAGGCGGACAGGAGTCGGGACCGGGGCCAGGCGGAGTCGGGGCGGGAGTCAGGACCAGGGGCCGGAAGCGGACAGGAGTCAGGGCCCGGGGCCACGCGGCGTCGGGGGCGGGAGCCAGCCCGGGAACAGGCGGGAGCCAGCCCGGGAACAGGGTGGCGTAGTTGGCCAGCTGCTTCTCCCGGTTAAACGCCAAGCGGACTAGCTCGAGACCCACCCCGGGCTAGTCCGCTTCGGCCATCACTAGTTACTACGGGCGAACTTCAATTCCACCCACCGTGCGCTTGCCTCGCCGCAGCACCAGGAACCGGCCATGCAGCAAGTCCCCCAGCCGAGGGGTCGCGTCCACATCGGTCACCTTCACGTTGTTGAGGTAGGCACCGCCCTCGTCGATCGCGCGCCTGCCCGCCGATTTACTCGGCACGATCCCGCAGCTCGCCATCAGCTCGGTGATCGACGTGCCAGAAAGGGCCGAGGCCGACACCTCCGCCCGCGGAATCTCGGCCAGAGCGGCCGCCAGCACCGACTCATCGAGGTCCGTCAGCTCGCCCTGGCCAAACAGCGCCCGGCCAGCCGCTACCGCCTTGGCGGCCTCCTCCGCTCCGTGCACCAGCGTCGTCATCTCGTCGGCCAGCGCGCGCTGAGCCGTCCGGGCGGCGGGCCGCTCCGACATCTCCCGCTCGAGTTCGGTGATCTCCTCTCTGGACTTGAGCGAGAAGACCCGCAGCAGCCCCGGCGTCTCGGCGTCGCTGCGGTTGAACCAGAACTGGTAGAACGCGTACGGGCTCATCATCTCCGGACTCAGCCAGACCGCGCCTCCCTCGGTCTTGCCGTACTTGGTGCCATCCGGCTTGGTGATCAGCGGGGTCGCGAGCGCGTGCGTCGATCCGCCCGTCACCCGACGGATCAGGTCGACGCCGGAGACGATGTTGCCCCACTGATCGCTCCCGCCCAGCTGCAGCGTGCACCCGTGCCGTCGATGCAATTCGAGGTAGTCGTTGGCCTGCAAGATCTGGTAGCTGAACTCGGTGTAGCTGATGCCGCCCTGTTCGAGCCTGGCCTTGACGACCTCGCGGCCGAGCATCTGGTTGACCGGGAAGTGCTTGCCTATGTCGCGCAGGAAGTCGATCGCCGACATCTCGCCGGTCCAGTCCAGGTTGCTCACCGCGATCGCGCCGGTCGGCCCGGGCGCGAAGTCAAGGAACCGGCTGATCTCGCCCCGGATCCGGGTAACCCAGTCGGCGACCACACCGAGCGGGTTCAGTACGCGCTCGGTCGATTTCCCGCTGGGGTCACCGATCAGGCCCGTGGCACCGCCCACCAACCCGATCGGCCGGTGCCCGGCCAGTTGCAGCCTTCGCATCGTCTGCAACAGCACGAGGTTGCCGATGTGCAGGCTCGGCGCGGTCGGGTCAAAGCCCCCGTAGAACGTCACCACATCGGTATTCAGCGCTTTGCGCAGATCGTCGAGGTCGGTGGACACCGCTATCAGGCCGCGCCAGGTTAGTTCGTCGATGATGTCGTTCACCGCTGCATAATCCCATCTAATAAAGCGGCGGTCATATTCAATTAGCCGCGCCCGGTCGCGCCCGCACCCGCCGTCCGGTTGCGGGGCACGTGCGGACGATACGCCGAGACCGCCCGGTCCCCCGCGATCCAATACCGCCACGGCACTTCGGCCCCGCTGCTGACCCCCACCCGAGGCCCGGTAGCGATCCGGTCACCAGGACGCCCGGAAAACCCAGCTGGCGCGCAGATCCGCAGCTCACCGTCCGGATCGCAGACGTCGAGCCCGTTCTGCTCCCGCGCGATCCCGAGCGCCTGACACAGCCGTGCCGGCCCGCTGGCCAGCTGCTCGAACCGCCTCGACCCAGGACTGGCTCCAACACCACCGGCGCCGGCAGCACCAGCGCCGGCAGCACCAGCGCCCGCGACACCAGCGCCAGCACCGGCAGCACGGGCACCGCCCAGTCGCCGTTCGGCTGCCAGCTCGCCGCCCGCCACGATCCGGCCAGCCCGCAGCAACACCGCCGATGCTACGCCGGCCGGCTGACAGACAAGGTTCACGCAGAAATGCATTCCATAAGTGAAATAAACATAGGCGTATCCAGGGGCGCCGAACATGACCTCATTGCGGGCGGTCATCCCCCGGAACGCGTGCGAGGCCGGGTCGGCGCTCCCCATGTAAGCCTCGACCTCGACCAGCTCAGCGGCCACCAACTCAGCGGCCACCAACTCAGTCACCGCCAGCCCAGTCCCCGCCAGCCCAGCCGCCACCGGCCCCCCAGCGCCCGGCCCCTCAGCCACCGGCCCCCCAGCCACCGGCCCGGCCGCAGACCCGTGCACCAGCACGCACCCGAGCAGTTCGGGCGCAACCTCTGTCGCGGGCCGGTCAAAGAACTCGCGCGGCAGCGGCTCAAAGGAAACCGGAGGCAGGCTCACCCAGACGCCGCCCAGGCCGCGTCCGCTTGAACGACCCGCCGCAGGTCATCGAGCTGCTGAGCAACCCGCGACGGGGCCGTGCCCCCGAACGTCGACCGAGCCGCCAGCGCCCCGTCCACCGACAGCACGCTCCGGATATCCGGAGTCAGATGCACAGAGACCTTGGCCAGATCCTCGTCGCTGACATCGGCCAGCTCGCAATCATTGACCTCGCACCAGATCACCAGGTGCCCGACCGCCTCGTGCGCCTCACGGAACGGCACTCCGCGCCGGACCAGCAGCTCGGCTAGGTCGGTGGCAAGCGAATGGCCGGCGGCAGCCGCCTGCGCAATCCTTTCAATATGAAAGTTCATTGAACTGACCAGACCAGCCATCGCGGGCAGCACGAGCAGGAGAGTGTCGACCGCGTCAAAGACGGGTTCCTTGTCCTCCTGCAAGTCGCGGTTGTAGGTGAGCGGCAGGCCCTTGAGCGTGGTAAGCAGTCCGGTGAGCCCGCCGATCAGGCGGCCCGCCTTGCCGCGGGCGAGCTCGGCGACGTCGGCGTTCTTCTTCTGGGGCATGATCGAGGAGCCGGTGGCGTAGGCGTCGTCGATCTCGGCCCAGCCGAACTCGTGCGAGGTCCAGAGCACGACTTCCTCGCCGAGGCGGGACAGGTGCACCCCGGTCAGCGCCGCCGCGAAGCAGAACTCCGCCGCGAAGTCGCGGTCGGCCACCGCGTCCATCGAGTTGGCGGCCGGGCCGTCGAACCCCAGCTCGGCCGCGACCGCCCCGGGATCGAGCGGCAGCGATGACCCGGCCAGCGCCCCGGAACCGAGCGGCGAGATCGCGGCCCGCTTGTCCCAATCCCGCAGCCGGGCTACGTCCCTGGCGAACGCCTGCACGTGGGCGAGCAGCTGATGCGACAGCAGCACCGGCTGAGCGTGCTGCGTGTGCGTCAGGCCCGGTGCCGGAGTGGCGGGCTCGGCCAGGTGCCGCTGGGCCTGGTCCATGAGCGCGTCCTGCAGCTCGATCAGCCGAGCGGCGACCTGCCGCGCGTGGTCGCGCAGGTACAGCCGCAGGTCGGTCGCCACCTGGTCGTTCCGGCTCCGGCCGGCTCGCAGCTTCCCGCCGAGCGAGCCGACCCGCTCGAGCAGACCGCGTTCGAGCGCCGTGTGGACATCCTCATCGGCGGCCGTCGGCCGGAACGCACCGCTCCGACAATCGGCACCCAGCTCATCGAGCGCGCCAAGCAGCCGCGCCAGCTCGCCGTCGTCGAGCAGCCCGGCTTTGTGCAGCACCCGGGCGTGCGCCTTAGACGCGAGCAGGTCGTACCGGGCCAGCCGCCAGTCGAACTGCACGCTGACCGACAGCCGGGCCAGCGCCTCGGCTGGCCCGGACTCGAACCGACCGCCCCACAACCGCACCGGGGCCCCACGCGCCTGCGGACCTGACTCGCCCTCGCCGCTCACACCATCTCCAGCCACGTTCGGCTCCATTTACCCCGCACAAGCTACCGCTCTACGGACGCAGAGGCGCGGCCGGCTCCAGAGCGCGGCCGGCTCCAGAGCGCGGCCGGCGGCCTACTCCAGGCCAGCGACAGCGGCCGCCGCTTTGCGATCCCGCTCGGCCGCGATCTTGCTCGGCAGACCCCAAAGCTCGACGAACCCCTTCGACAGCTTCTGGTCGAACAGGTCGCCCGTGTCGTAGGTAGCCAGCCCATAGTCATAAAGGGCCAGAGCCGACTTCCGCCCGGTCACCACGGCCTGCCCCCCGCCCAGCCGCACCCGCACATCTCCGGTCACGTTCACCGACGCCGCGGCCATGAATTCCTCAAGGCAGGCCCGCAGCGGCGAGAACCACAGCCCGTCGTACACCAGCTCCGTCCACCGCTGGCCCGCCATCCGCTTGAACCGGGCCAGGTCCCGCTCCAGGCACGTGTTCTCCAGCTCGGCGTGCGCCGCAATCAGGGCGATCGCGCCCGGGGCCTCGTAGATCTCCCGGCTCTTGATCCCGACCAGCCGGTCTTCGACCATGTCGATCCGGCCGACCCCGTGCGCGCCGGCGAGCTTGTTCAGCTCGCTGATGATCGCCAGCGGCGACAGCGCCTGCCCGTCGATCGCGTGCGGCAGGCCGTCGGTGAAGCTGATCACGATCTCCTGCGCCGGCTTGCCGGACGCCGGGTCGGCCGTGTAGCTGTACACGTCGTCGTGCGGCGCTTCCCAGATGTCCTCCAGGTGCCCGGTCTCGATGCTCCGGCCCCACACGTTCTGGTCGACCGAATACGGCGACTTGGCCGTGACGTCGATCGGCAGCCCCTTGGCGGTCGCGAACTCGATCGCCTTGTCCCTGGTCATCCCGGAGTCGCGGACGGGCGCGAACACCTTCACATCCGGCGCGAGAGCAGCGATGCCGACCTCGAACCGCACCTGGTCGTTGCCCTTGCCCGTGCAGCCGTGCGCGACCACGCTGGCTCCGTAATCCTTGGCAACCTGGGCCAGGTGCGCGACGATCACCGGCCGCGACAGTGCGGAGACCAGCGGGTACTTGTCCATGTAGAGCGCGTTCGCCCGCAGCGCCGGCATGCAGTAGTCGCTGGCGAACTCGTCCTTGACGTCGGCGACGACCGCCTGCGCCGCGCCGCAATCCAGCGCGCGCTGCCTGATCGTCTCCAGGTCCTCGCCGCCCTGGCCGACGTCGACCGCCAGCGCGATCACTTCGGCGCCGGTCTGCTCGGCGATCCAGCCGATCGCTACCGACGTGTCGAGTCCGCCGGAGTACGCCAGTACTACTCGCTGCTTCATTTCTCTCCTTGTGAGTATCTGTCAGTTCTGCTGAGCGTCCGCGGCGCTCGTTGCCCTTGCTCGCCTCTCCGCGAGCCTGAGCAGCGCTGCGGCCAGCTCATCCCCGCCGGCTGGATCGCGTGCTACGACGAGCACCGTGTCGTCCCCCGCTACGGTGCCCAGCACGGCGTGCAAGCCGGTCCGATCGATCATGGAAGCCATCAGCTGGGCCGCGCCCGGCGGCGTTCTCAGCACGACGAGATTGCCGCTGGCCTCGGCCGAAAGCAGCAGGTCGGAGGCGACCTTGCCGAGCGCGGCAATCGCGCTCGGCGGCACGTTGCCGAACAGCACGCTCGGGTTGGACACGGCCCTGGCGCCGACACCGGCCCTGGCCCCGCCGCCCGGCTCCCCCGGCAGCGCGTACACCAGCGCCCCGTCGGCCGCGCGCAGCCGCACGGCCCCGAGCTCTTCGAGGTCCCTGGACAACGTCGCCTGGGTGACCTTGACGCCGGCCCCGGCGAGCCGGTCGGCGAGCTCGTCCTGCGACCGCACCGGCAGCTCGGGCGCGGCCAGGATCCCCGAGATCATCGCCTGGCGCGCGGCCTTGGTAGACGGGGCGGTCACCGTCGGCTCGCCTCTTCCAGAATTCCCGGCAGCGCGTCGACGAACGAGTCCGCCTGCTCCTGCGTCAAGATCAGCGGCGGGGCGATCCGCACCGCGTCCGGCTGGACCGCGTTCACCAGGAACCCGGCCTCCCGCGCCGCCGCCTCCACCTTCCCGGCGGCCGGCTCGGCGAGCACCAGGGCCTGCCACAGGCCAGTCCCGCGTGCTCCGGTCACCAGCGGGTGCTCGACCGAACCGAGCCCGTCCGCCAGCTTCGCCCCGACCTTGCTGACCTGGTCGAGCAGCCCGTCCTTCTCGATCACGTCGAGCACGGCGAGCGCCGCCGCGCACGCGATCGGGTTGCCTCCGAACGTGCTGCCGTGGTCACCGCGCATGAATCCGTCGGCGGCCGCCCCGATTCCGATGCACGCGCCGATCGGAAGCCCGCCGCCGAGCCCCTTGGCCAGCGTGATCACGTCCGGCGAAACACCTTCAGCCTGGAACGCGAACCACGCGCCGGTCCGCCCGATGCCGCTCTGGATCTCGTCGAGCACGAACAGCGCGCCGGCCGCGTCGCATACCTCGCGGACCGCGGCCAGGTAACCGGCCGGCGCGGGCACCACGCCGCCCTCGCCCAAAGTCGGTTCAATGAACACCGCGGCGCAGTCCGGCCCGACGGCGGCTGCGAGCGCGGCCTGATCGCCGAAAGGCACAAACCTAACTTCAACCCCGAAGGGTGAGAAAGCTTCCCGGATGCTGGTCTTGCCGGTGAGGCTGAGCGAGCCCATGGACCGGCCGTGGAACCCGTGCTCGGCCGCGACGAACACCGGCCTGCTTGACCCCTGAATCCGCCGGACCAGCTTCAGGGCGGCCTCGTTCGCCTCCGTCCCCGAGTTCGCGAAGAACACCTTCCCTGGCACCCCCGCCAGCTCGAGCAGCCTCTCGGCCAGCGCGACCTGGCCTTCGTGGGCGTAGAGGTTGGAGATGTGCGCCAGCTTGCTCACCTGGCCGGTGACCGCCGCGACGATCGCCGGGTGATTGTGGCCGAGCGCGCTGACCGCGATCCCACCGACCAGGTCGAGGTAGGAGTTGCCGTCGACGTCCCAGACGACGCAGCCCTCGCCCTTGGCGAGCACGAGGTCGGGCACCCCGTAGTTGGGCATCATCACGGCCTGGTAGCGGTCTTTGACCTGCTGGGCGTGCTCACTCATGCGACTTGGCCTCTCCGTCGGGCACGACCATCGTGCCGATCCCAGAATCAGTGAAGATCTCAAGCAGGACGGCGTGGGGCAGGCGGCCGTCCAGCACGTGGGCCTGGGGCACCCCGCCGGTCACGGCGGTCAGGCAGGCCGTCATCTTGGGAATCATCCCGCCGCTCAGCGTCGGCAGCATGACCGCTAGCTCCCGGGCACCCACCTCGCTAATGACCTGCGCGGGCCGGAGCGCCTTAGCTGCCGCCTTCCCTCCTCGCTCCTCCGCTTCGCTCCCCCGCTCGTCAGTCCAGGCGGCACCGCGCTCCGGCGACCAGCTCGCGTAGAGCCCGGCCACGTCGGTCAGCATCACCAGCTTCGCCGCGCCCAGCGCGACCGCGAGGGCGGCCGCCGCCGTGTCCGCGTTCACGTTCAGCACGTCGTCGGACTCGCCCCGGGCGACGCTGGAGATCACCGGAATCCGCCCGTCCGCGATCAAGGCGATGATCGCGCCCGGGTTCACCGACTCGACCTCGCCGACCTGGCCGATATCGATCGGCTCGCCGGACTCACCGGTGGCCTGCACCTTGCGGGCAGTCATCAGGTGCGCGTCCTCGCCGGACATGCCGACGGCGAACGGCCCGTGCCGGTTGATGAGCCCGACCACGTCGCGGTTCACCTGGCCGGTCAGCACCATCCGCACGACATCCATAGCCTCGGGCGTGGTCACCCGCAGTCCGCCCCGGAACGTGGAGGTCATCCCGAGCCGCTCCAGCTGGGCGTTGATCTGCGGCCCGCCTCCGTGCACGACCACCGGCCGGAGGCCGGCGTACCGCAGAAACACGACGTCCTGGGCGAACGCGACCCGCAGCGCCTCGTCGGTCATCGCGTGGCCGCCGTACTTGATCACGACGATCTGGCCGTGGAACCTGGCCAGCCAAGGCAGCGCCTCGATCAAGGTCGCCGCCTTAGCCAGCGCACTAGCCTCCGGCCGGCCCGTGTTTCCCGAAGGGCCAGCGCTTCCCAGAAGCTCGGCGACCTCTGCCAGATCGGTGATCATGTCGAGTACGCCGAATTCTCATGCACGTACGCGGCGGTCAAGTCGGTGGTCAGAACCGTCGCCTCCGCCGACCCGGCGGCCAGATCGACGGTGACCGTCACATCCCGGGGTCCAAGATCCACTTTGGCTCGATCCTCAGCCGCAGCCCCGTTCTTGCACACCCACACGCCGTTGATCGCGACATTGAGCTGATCGGCGTCAAAGGCCGCGGCCGTGGTGCCGACCGCGGCCAGCACTCTCCCCCAGTTCGGGTCCTCTCCGTGAATCGCGCACTTGAACAGGCTCGACCGGGCAACCGCCCGCCCGACCGCGACCGCGTCTTCCTCGCTCTCGGCCCCGACGACCTGGATCGAGATCGCCTTGGACGCACCTTCGGCGTCGAGCATCAGCTGGTTGGCCAGGTCATCGCAGGCAGTCGCCAGCAGCGCTCCGAACTCCTCCGGATCCGGCTGTACTCCCGAGGCCCCGCTGGCCAGCAGCAGCACGGTGTCGTTGGTGGACATGCACCCGTCGGAGTCGAGCCGGTCGAACGAGGTGCGCACCGCGCCGTGCAGCGCCTTGTCCAGCTCGCTCGCGCTGAGATCCGCGTCGGTCGTCAGCACGACCAGCATGGTGGCGAGCGCGGGCGCGAGCATCGCGGCCCCCTTGGCCATCCCGCCGATCTTGTAACCGGTCCCCTGCTGCTCAGTGATCTTGGCGACCGTGTCCGTGGTCATGATCGCCTCGGCGGCTGCCTGGCCTCCCGCAGCGCAGGCCGCGACCGTGGCCGCGTCGACCCCGACCAGGAGCTGCTGCATCGGGAGCCGCTCGCCAATCAGGCCGGTCGAGCAGACCGCGATCTCCCCGGTCGGCACGTTGAGCAGCTGGGCGAGATGTTCGGCCGTCTGCTCGGTGTCCCTGTAACCGGCCAGTCCCGTGCACGCATTGGCGCCACCGGAGTTGAGCACGACCGCCCGCACCTTTCCGTCGGCCACGGCCAGCTCGCTCCACCGCACGGGGGCGGCCTTAACCCGGTTCGAGGTAAACACGGCGGCTGCCGCTGCCGCTGGCCCGTCGTTGATCACAACGGCCACGTCGGCCTTGCCGGAATTCTTGATCCCGGCCGCAACTCCGGCGGCCCGGAATCCGAGCGGTGACGTCACGCTCATGGCGCTACTCCGATCGAGGTGAGGCCCGCCGTCTCCGGCAGGCCGAGCATTAGGTTGGCGTTCTGGATCGCCTGGCCGGCGGCCCCCTTGCCGAGGTTGTCGATCGCGGCGACCACGACGGCCCGGCCCGCCGGGCCCGCCCGGTGGTCGGCCGCCACCTGCAGGTGCACTCCGTTCGAGCCCGCGACCGCCGCCGTAGCCGGCCACCGCCCCGCAGGCAGCACGCAGGCGAATGGCTCTGCCTCGTAGCAGCCCGCGAGCGCTTGCCGCAGCGCAGCGGTGTCGGTGGCCGCCGAAGCGAGCGGGGCCGTGCAGGTGGCCAGGATCCCGCGCGGCATCGGCACTAGCAGCGGAGTGAAAGAGACCCGCACCGGGCCGGTCTTGCCTCGCGCTTCGTCAAGTGCCTGCTCGATCTCCGGCGTGTGCCGGTGCGCACCGGCGACCTGGTACGCGCTGACCGACCCCATGACCTCGCTGCCGAGCAGATCGATCCTCAGCGTCCGCCCGGCACCCGAGGTTCCCGAGGCGGCGACGATCACCACGTCGCTGGTGTCGATCAGCCCGGCCGCCGCCAGCGGGGCAAGCGCCAGGATCGCCGCCGTCGAATAGCAGCCGGGGGCGGCAACTCTCCTGGACTCCTTGATCAGCGGCCGAGCCCCAGGCAGCTCTGGCAGCCCGGTGACCCACCGCCCGGCGTGAATTCCGCCGTAATGCCGGTCCCAGGCCTGTGAATCGGCCAGCCTGAAGTCCGCCCCCAGATCCACAATGGCAACTTCGTCGGCCAATTCCGCCGCCACCGGCGCCGACTGGCCACTGGGCAATGCCAAGAACACCAGCTCAGCGTCGGCTTCCTTAAGTGCGCTGTGCGGCTCGAACACCCGGTCCGCGAGGCCAACCGCCCCGGCCGCCTCCGCCGTCCCGGCCTTCCCGGCCGCCCTCGTCGCCCCGGCCAGATGCTGGTGCACTTCCCCGACCGTCTTGCCCGCGCTGCCGTCCGCCGTCAGCACACCAAGCTCGAATTCCGGGTGCGCGACCAGCAGCCGCAGCAGTTCACCGCCCGCATACCCGCTCGCGCCGGCCACAGCGACCCGCATTCCTATCGACCCTCCGCTCGCTTCGAAGCCCGCGCTACCCTCTCGAAGAATGATTATGCGATCTGATGATTGAGTATGCAAGCGGATTGG